>JAGWRU010000157.1 GCA_028869595.1 Rhodospirillales bacterium | reverse complement strand
GGTGGAGCGCTCCATGCCCATGTATTTGCGCCCATACATGGATTTCTGCACCCACACCTCATAGGCCTCGGCCGCTCCCGCCTCGTCGGAAGCGAGGGGGAATTCCAGCCCGTATTTGGCGGCGAATTTCTCCAGCGCCGGCATCTTGTCCTTGGAGACACCGATGACATCGATGCCCAGCCTGCCCAGCGCCGGCAGCGCCTCCTGAAAGGCGCAGGCCTCCTTGGTGCAGCCCGACGTATCTGCCTTGGGGTAGAAATACAGGATGAACGGCCTGCCTTTCTGCCCTTTCAGACTGACCCGCCGGCCCAGGCTGGCCGCCATGTCGAATTCCGGAGCCTGCTCGCCTTCCGTCACGCTCATGCGTCCATCGCTCCTATCAGCCGGGTGAAGACCGCGCGCACCGCGCCGGCCATATCTTCCAGGGTGGTACGCAGCGCGGCGAAGTCAACCGCCGGGCCCGCCCCGGTGGTCACCGCGCGCAGCAGAATGTCCTGAATGGCCTGCGGCAGCGAATCGGGAAGACGCGCCCCCGCGGCCAGGCGCAGCACGCCCTGCACGGTGCGCCACAGATGATCGGCGCGGATCAGCGTCGTGGCATCGGCACGCCCGAGAAACCCGGCCTCGGCCAGCCGGGCCAGCGCGATGCGCGTGGTCGGATCGCAGATGCCGGGATGCAGGCGCGCATGCATCAGTTGCAGCACCTGGGCGATGAACTCCACCTCCATCTGCCCGCCGGGACGATGCTTGACATCCCATGGCCCCGAGGGCGGCAACTCCTTGGCCAGTCGCGCGCGCATCGCCGCCGCATCGGCGCGCAGCACGGCCGCCGGGCGGCGCGCGGCCAGCGCCTCGGCAATCGCCGCCGCGGTCGCGCGCATCAGTGTCGGCGCGCCGCAGACCACGCGCGCGCGGGTCAGCGCCATCCGCTCCCATGTCCAGGCATCCTCGCGATGATAGCGGCGGAACCCGGCCAGCGAGACCGCCACCGGCCCCTTATTGCCCGAGGGGCGCAGCCGCATATCGACGGCATAAAGCGGCCCGTCCACCCCTGGCGCTGTGACCGCCGCGACATAGGCATGGGCGGCGCGCACGAACCACTGGCTGACCGGCAGGCGGCGCGCGCCGCGACTTTCCGTGACCTGTTCCGGATGATCGTAGATCAGCATCAGATCGAGGTCGGAGCCGGCCATCATCTCCCGCCCGCCCGCCTTGCCGAGCGCCACCACCGCCATCTGCCCGCCCGGCACGCGCCCGTTGCGGGCGGCGAAATCGGCCAGCACCGGGCGCAGCAGGGCGGTCAGCGCGGCCTCGGCGACATGGGCGCGGCGCAGCCCGGCGGCATCGGCATCCAGGCGGTTTTCCAGGCTCGCCACGGCGATGGCGAATTCCTCCTCGCGCACGAAGCGGCGGGTGATCTCGATCGTCTCCTCCAGCCCGCGCGCATCGGCCAGCCGGGCGCGCAGCTTGCGCGACGGGGCGGCATCCTCGACCGGGCTCAGCAGCCCCTCCAGCGCGCCCTGGGTGCGGGCAAGATGTTCGGCCAGCACCGGCGCCGCGCCCAGCACCGCGGCGATGCGCGTCAGCAATGCCGGGTTGTGCACGATCAGCGAGAAAAGCTGTACCCCGGCGGGCTGGCGGGTGAGGAATTCGTCGAACCGCGCAAAAGCCGTATCGGGCTGCGCCTGGGCGGCGAGCGCGGCCAGCAGCGCGGGCAGGACCTGATCCAGCAGATCGCGCGAACGCGGACTGCGCAGAGCGCGCACCCGCCCCGAGCGCCAGGCACGCAGGGCGGCGACGATGCGCGCCGGATCGGCGAACCCCATCGCGCCGAGCGCGGCAATCGCCGCCGGCGGCGCATCCTCCGGACCGCGCAGATCGAGCGCGCGCAGCAGATCGCCGCCCTCGGCGAGCCCCCCCTCCTCCGGATCGGGCACGCGCGCGAAGACCGCCGCGTAATGGCGGCGCACGATCAGCATGTGGCGCAACAATCGCGCCGCGAACGCCGCCGCCGAGCGAAACCCCATGAACACCGCGAAAGCGGCGAAACCCTCGGCGTGTTCGGGCAGGCGATGGGTCTGGCGGTCGGCGACCATCTGCAGCCGATGCTCCGTCCGCCGCAGGAAGCGATAGGCAGCGGTGAGTTCGGGCACCGCCGCGCGCGGCAGATGCCCGGCCCGCGCCAGCACGCGCAGCCCCGGCAGGGTTTCCGCCCCGCGCAGGCCCGGATCGCGCCCGCCCCAGACCAGTTGCAGCGTCTGCACCAGGAATTCGATCTCGCGGATGCCCCCCTCGCCCAGCTTGACGTCGTGGCCGAGCAGGCGGGCCACCGCATCGCGCCCTTCCTCCAGCGCGCCGCCTTTCACCGCGACGATGCGCCGCTTCATCGCGTGCAGATCGGCAAGGGCGGCGAAATCCAGGCCGCGCCGCCAGATGAAGGGGCGGATCGCTTCCAGGAAGGCGGCACCGGCCAGCCGGTCGCCGGCCACCGGACGCGCCTTGATCATCGCCGCGCGTTCCCAGTTTTCTCCCATGCTTTCGTAGTATGCGATGGCCGCCGGCAGGGCCATGGCGGGCGGCGTCGCGGCCGGATCGGGACGCAGGCGCAGATCGACGCGGAAGACATAGCCATCCGCGTCGCGCGCCTCCATCAGTGTCACGAGATTGCGCGCCAGGCGCGCGGTGAATGCCCCCATCGCCTCGCCAGCCGCGCGCCCGGTATATATGGTCGATGCCGGATCGTAGAGCAGCACCAGATCGACATCGGAGGAGTAGTTCAGTTCGCGTGCCCCGAGCTTGCCCATGCCCAGCACGATGAAGCCGCTGTTCCGCGCCGGATGGGCGCGATCGGCCAGGCGGATCTCGCCCTGCGCGTGCGCGGCATGCAGCAAATGAGCCAGCGCCAGATCGAGCGCGGCTTCGGCCAGCGCGCTCAGCGCCGCGGTGACGCTGCCAAGCGGCCACAACCCGCCGAGATCGGCCACCGCCGTGATCAGCGCGATGCGGCGCTTGGCCGCGCGCAGACCGGCGGCGATCGCCGCGCGCGGTGCGGCAGGGCGCAGATGCGCGAGCGCGGCCATGGCTTGCGCCTCGGCG
>JAGWRU010000156.1 GCA_028869595.1 Rhodospirillales bacterium | reverse complement strand
TGGCCCGGTCGAACGGCCCGGCCTGCCGGCCGCGCAGCAGGTCCAGCAACATGTCGCGGGTCAGCACGCGGTTGGCGCGTTCCACCAGCGCCACCAGCAGATCGTATTCGCCGCCGGTCAGCGCCACTTCCGCGCCGTCGGGATTGAGCAGGCGCCGGCGGGCCGGTTCCAGCGTCCAGCCGCCGAAGCGCAGCGCCGCGCTGGCCGAGGCGGGCCCGGTCATCGGCTGTTCGCCGGCGCGGCGCAGCACGGCGCGGATGCGGGCGAGCAATTCGCGCGGGTTGAACGGCTTGGGCACGTAATCATCGGCGCCGAGTTCCAGGCCGATGATCCGATCCGTCTCCTCGCCCATCGCCGTCAGCATGACGATGGGGATGCCCGACTGTCCGCGCATCCAGCGCGCCAGCTCCAGCCCGCCCTCGCCCGGCAGCATGAGGTCGAGCACGACGAGTTGATAATGCCCCGCCGTCCAGGCGCGCCGCGCCTCTCGCCCGTCGCGCACGGCGGTCACGCGCATGCCGTGCTTCTCCAGGAAGCGGGCCAGAAGCTCGCGGATTTCGCGGTCGTCATCGACCACCAGGATATGGGGCGCGGTGTCCATGGACCGATCATAAGACGGAATGGACCGCTTCGGCAGAGGAGGTTGCATTCTGTTGCACTTCGTCGCGAGCCCGCCGCGAAAGCGTCACCGCGCACCGCCATATGGGGAACACCGGGCACCTTGCCCGGCACAGGAGGACTAGCATGAAGAAACCCGCCCTGATCGCCCTGGCCGCCGCGACCGCAATCGGCGTCGGCAGCGCCGGATTGGTGGTGCGTGCCAATGCCGAGCCGCCGCCCCCGCCGCCGGCCGGCGCGCCGCATCCGGGTGGCCCCCATTGGGGGCCCGGCATGATGCATCCGCACTGGATGCATCACCACGGCATGCGCCCGATGTTCGAACCGGGCACCTTCGCGCTGCTGTTTCATCCCGCCGACCGGCAATTGACGACGGCGGATGTGCAGAAGATTGCCGAGGGCTTCCTCGCCTGGAACGGCAATCACAGCTGGAAAGTGGTCGACGTGAAGGCCGATGGCGATCGTGAGATCGGCTTTTCCTTCGCCGCTTCCGACGGCACGGTGATCGCGAAATTCGATATCGACCGCCATAGCGGACGGATCAAGCGGATCGGCTGACCGGCCCGAGGCAGGACGGGGCGCGCGGTCCGCGCGTCCCGCTCTCGCTTTTTTGTACGGGGCTCCGGCGCCGCCATCACGCCCCGATCACGCCACGGGCAGCGGCAAAGTTTCCTTCTCGCACCTGCGACATTCAATCCGAGCCGATCCGCCATCGCGCCAGCCGCGATGATGCAGGCTGCCCGCCGCGCGCGCCGCGCGGCGTTGCGTCCTCGCATCGGCCGGCCGCCATTCCTACATTGATGTTCATCGCCTTTTTGCACGAGGAGTGCGCATCGATCCGCGCGACGGATCCGAGGGAGGATTATTTGCAGCCATTCACGCGCCCTTTCCATCATCCGCCATATCGTCGATGAACCCGGCGAACCGCGATGCCGAGCACGCCAGCCTCGACCTCGCCGTCATCGGCAATTGTGTCACCGCCGCCCTGATCGACCGCCAAGGCCGCATCGATTGGTGGTGCCATCCCCGCTTCGACGGCGATCCGCTGTTCTGCGCCCTGATCGATCCGCCGGGCGAGAATGGCGGCGGATTCATGGATGCGCTTCCCGAACATCCAGCCGGCGCCAGCCAGCGTTATCTGCCCAACAGCGCGTGCCTGGAGACGATCCTGGCCGATCGGGCCGGCAATCGCATGCGGCTGCTCGATTTCAGCCCACGCTTCAAGCAGCATGGCCGCATCTTCCGCCCGGCCATGCTGATCCGCCGAATCGAGCCGCTGGAGGGCCGGCCGCGCATCCGCCTGCGCATCCGCCCGCGCTTCGATCATGGAAGAACCGTGCCGCGACGGGTTCTCGGCAGCAATCATCTACGTTTCCTCGGCAGCGAGGATATTCTGCGCGTCACCACCGACGCGCCGATCTCCTACATCGCCGAGGAGCAGTATTTCATTCTCGACCGGCCGTTGACCCTGATCCTCGGCCCAGATGAGACCGTGCAGGCGGAGGTGTCGCGCACCGGCGCCAATTTTCTCGCGCGCACGCATGAATACTGGAACGAATGGGTGCGCAACCTGTCGATCCCGTTCGAATGGCAGGATGCGGTGATCCGCGCGGCGATCACGCTGAAGCTTTGCAGTTTCGAGGAAACGGGCGGCATCGTCGCCGCCCTGACCACCTCGATCCCCGAAGCCGCCGGCACCGCGCGCAACTGGGATTACCGCTATTGCTGGCTGCGCGATGCCTATTTCGTAGTGCATGCGCTGAACCGGCTTGGCGCCACCCAGACGATGGAATCCTTCATCCGCTACATCACCAATGTCGCCGCCCTCGATCCTGGCGGAAGGTTGCGCCCGGTCTATGCCATCATTCCCGGCCAGAGCCTCGCCGAGCGGGAGGAGCCGGGTTTCGCCGGCTATCGCGGCCACGCCCCGGTGCGCATCGGCAATGCAGCGGCCCAGCAGGTGCAGAATGACAGCTACGGCAGCGTGGTGCTGGCCGCCGCGCAGATGTTCTTCGACCGCCGCCTGCCGCATCTAGACGACGAGGCGCTGTTTGCCTCGCTGGAGGCGATCGGCGCGCGCGCCGCCGAGGCCGCGCTGCAACCCGATGCCAGCCTGTGGGAGTTTCGCGGCAGGCTGGAGGTGCATACTTTCTCCAGCGTGATGTGCTGGGCGGCCTGCGACCGGCTGATGCGGATCGCCCGCGTGCTGGGCCGGCCGGAGCGTGCCGCCTTCTGGCAGGCCGAGGCCGAGCATATCCGCGCCATCGTGCTGGAGCGCGGGTGGAATGCCGCGCTGGGCAGTTTCACCAGCAGTTTCGGCGGCGCGGAGGTCGATGCCAGCCTGTTGCTGCTGCGCGAACTCGGCTTCGTCTCGGCAGCCGATCCGCGCTTCCTCGGCACGCTGGCCCTGATCGAGGCGCGGCTGCGCCGGGGCGATCACCTGCTGCGCTATGACACGGCGGATGATTTCGGCAGCCCCGAGAATGCCTTCGTGATCTGCACCTTCTGGTATATCGACGCGCTGGGCGCCGTGGGACGGACCCAGGAAGCACGGCGCATTTTCGAAAACCTGCTGGCGATGCGCAACCATCTGGGCCTGCTGTCGGAGGATATCGATCCGGCCAGCGGCGCGTTATGGGGCAATTTCCCGCAGACCTATTCCATGGTCGGCCTGATCATTTCGGCAACCAGGCTGAGCCAATCCTGGGAGGAAGCATTTTGGCGCGGCTCGTAATCGTTTCCAATCGCGTCAGCCTGCCCAATGCGCGCGGCGCCAGTGCCGGCGGGCTGGCGGTCGGGCTGCGCGATGCGCTGCGCCGCGATGGCGGGGTGTGGTTCGGCTGGAGCGGCGACATCGGCCCCTCCGCCGCGCTGCGCAGCGTGCAATCCGGTGCCATCACCTACGCCGTCACCGACCTGACGCAGAGCGAGCACGATC
>JAGWRU010000010.1 GCA_028869595.1 Rhodospirillales bacterium | reverse complement strand
TGTTCCTGATGGCGCCGCTGCATCATCATTTCGAGAAGAAGGGCTGGGCGGAGCCGACCATCGTGATCCGCTTCTGGATCATCTCGATGATCCTGGCCCTGGTCGGCCTTGCGACGTTGAAGATCAGATGAGCGGGGAAGATCCGATGAGCGACTTTCCCCCCACCCTGTTCGCGGGCGAGCGTTTCGCGGTGGTCGGGCTGGGCCGCGCCGGGCTTGCCGCCGCGCGCCGCCTGGCCGCGATGGGCGCTGCAATCCGCGTCTGGGACGACCGCGCCGAGGCGCGCGCGGCGGCGGGCTTGCCGCTGCTCGATCCCGCCGCCAGGCTGGCGGCGGATGCGCTGATCCTTTCGCCCGGCATTCCGCATGCCCTGCCGGCGCCGCATCCGCTGGCGCTGCGCGCCCAGGCCGAGGGCGTGCCGATCCTGACGGACGCGGAAATGCTGTTCCGCGCGGTTCTGCGTTCCGGCGCGCGCATCCGTTTCGCCGGCATCACCGGCACCAACGGCAAATCGACCACCACCGCGCTGCTGGCCCATATCCTGGCCGAGGCGGGGATTCCCGCGGCAGCCGGCGGCAATCTCGGCCGGGCCGCCATCGACCTGCCGAAACTGCCCGATGGCGGCGTCTATGTTCTCGAAATGTCGTCCTACATGTTGGAGCGAATCGCCACGCTCCGCTTCGATGTGGCGGCGATGCTCAACCTCACGCCCGACCATCTGGACCGCCATGGCGACATGGCGGGCTACGCCGCCGCCAAGCGGGCGATCTTCGCGCGCCAGGGGCAAGGCGATTGCGCCGTGGTCGCGATCGACGATGCGCATGGCCGGGCGCTGGCCGACGCGATGGCCGGCGGGCCGACGCGGCTGGTGCGCGTCTCCGGCCAGGCCGGCGCTGCGGCATGGACGGCCGAGGCGGGGTTCCTGTGTCGCGACGGCGCGCGCATCGCCGATCTGGCCGCGGCACCCGCCCTACCCGGGGCGCATAATGCCCAGAATGCCGCCGCCGCCGCCGCCATGGCCGCTTTTCTAGGCGCCGGAGAGGCGGCGATCGCGCGTGGCATCGCAAGCTATCCCGGCCTGCCCCATCGCCAGCAGCGCGTGGCGCAGATCGGCGCCATCGCCTTCATCAATGACAGCAAGGCAACCAACGCCGATGCCGCCGCCCCGGCCCTGTCCTGCTATGACCGGGTGATCTGGATCGCCGGCGGGGTGGCCAAGGCGGGCGGCATCGCAAGCCTGGCGCCGTTCTTCCCGCGCATCGCCGAAGCCTTCCTGATCGGCCGCGACGGGCCGGATTTCGCCGCCCCGCTGGCAGCGGCGGGGGTTGCGCATCGCATCGTCCCGACGCTGGAAGAAGCGGTGCCGGCCGCTTTCGAGGCCGCCGTCAGACAGGGCGCGGAGGTCGTGCTGCTGTCGCCGGCGGCGGCGAGTTTCGATCAGTTCACCGGCTTCGAGGCGCGCGGCGAGCGTTTCGCCGCGCTGGCCGGCGCCTTGGCCGCCGCAAGCGCGGCGGGAGGGGTGTGATGGCCGGTCCCTCGCGCGCCGATAATTCGATCCTGGGCCGCTGGTGGTGGACGGTCGATCGCTGGACGCTGGGCGCGCTCGGCGCGCTGATCGGCATCGGCTACGTGATGATGCTGGCCGCCAGCCCCTCGGTTGCCGAGCGCATCGGCGCCGGGCGCGACACCTTCATCTACAAGCAGGTCTTCTTCCTGGCGGTGGCCGGCTCGATCGTCATCGCCGTGTCGATCCTGTCGCCGCGCGGCGTGCTGCGCCTGGCGCTGGCGGCCGGGCTGATCGCCCTGTTGATGACCGCGGCGACGCTGGTGATCGGCGTGCAGATCAAGGGCGCGCGGCGCTGGATCGCGCTGCCCGGCATGGCGATTCAGCCGAGCGAATTCCTCAAGCCCTGTTTCGCCGTGGCGGCGGCCTGGCTGATCGCGGAGACGCGGCGCAATCCGCGCTTCCCCGGCACCTGGATCGCCTGCGGCCTGTTCGTGCTGATCGTGCTGCTGCTGAAGCAGCAGCCCGATGTCGGCATGATGGTGGTGATCACCGCCGTGTTCATTCTGCAGATGTATGTCAGCGGCACCAATATCTTGCTGGTGGCGATGAGCTGTCTGGCGATGTGCGGCGGCCTGGTCGGCGCCTATTTCCTGTTCGAGCATGTGCGCATCCGCGTGCAGCATTTCCTGCATCCCAAGCAGGGCGATGCCTATCAGGTGATGACCTCGCTGGAAGCCTTCGGCAATGGCGGGCTGTGGGGGCGCGGCCCCGGCGAGGGACGCATCAAGGACATCCTGCCCGACGCCCATGCCGATTTCGTCTTCGCCGTGGCCGGCGAGGAATTCGGCATGATCGTTTGCACCCTGATCCTGGGCGTGTTCGCCTTCATCGTGCTGCGCGGCCTGCTGCGCCTTCTGAAAGAGCAGGACATGTTCGTCATCCTGGCCTGCACCGGGCTGGTCTGCGGCTTCGGCCTGCAGGCCTTCGTCAACATGGCCTCGTCGCTGGCACTGATCCCGACCAAGGGCATGACGCTGCCGTTCATTTCCTATGGCGGTTCCTCGGCGGTGGCGATCGCGCTGGGCATGGGCATGCTGCTGTCCCTGACCCGGCGGCGCCATCACGGGGACGTTCCATGAGGGGGCCCGCCGTGAAACCGATGGTCATCGCCGCCGGCGGCACGGGCGGCCATGTGTTTCCCGCCGAGGCGCTGGCGGCGGAGCTGATCCGGCGCGGCCGGCGCGTCGCGCTGATCACCGATGCGCGCATGGCCGAGCAGCCCCATTCGGTATTCGCCGGACAGGAGCGTTTCGTGATCGCCGGCGCCGGCATCGCCGGACGCGGCATTGTGCGGGCCGGGCGCGCGGCGCTGGCGCTCGGGCTGGGGGTGGTGCAGGCGCGGGGGATTCTCCGCCGCCTCGACGCCTCCGTGGTGGTCGGCTTCGGCGGCTATCCCTCGGTCGCCCCGGTGCTGGCGGCACGGCTCGCCGGGGCCATTCCGGTGGTGCTGCACGAACAGAACGCGGTACTGGGACGGGCCAATCGCTTCCTGGCGCCGCGCGCGCGCCTGCTCGCCCTGTCGCTGCCCGGCACGACCCGCGTTCCGGCCGGCGTGACGACCGAAATCACCGGCAATCCGGTGCGTCCGGCGATCGCCGCCCTGGCCGCGCAGCCTTATGTCGCGCCCGACGCAGCGGGGAAATTCCGCCTGCTGATCCTGGGCGGCTCGCTGGGGGCACGGGTGTTCAGCACGGTGGTGCCCGAGGCGCTGGCCGGCCTGCCCTGTCCGCTGCGCGGGCGGATCGAGGTGGTGGCGCAATGCCGGGCGGAGGATCTGGAAGCCGCCCGCGCCGCCTATGGCCGGGCCGGCGTCACCGCGCTGCTATCGCCCTTCTTCACCGATATTCCCGCCCGCCTGGCCGCCGCGCATCTGGTGATCGCGCGCGCCGGCGCCTCCACCGTGGCGGAGCTGGCGGCGGCGGGGCGGCCGGCCATTCTGGTGCCGCTGCCCGGAGCGATCGACGGGCATCAGATGGGCAATGCGCAATCCCTGGCCGCTGCCGGCGCGGCGGAAGCAGTGGCGCAGGCCGATTTCACCGCCGCCACCCTGGCCGAGCGCCTGACCGCGCTGGCCAATGCGCCGGGCGTGCTGAGCGCCCG
>JAGWRU010000155.1 GCA_028869595.1 Rhodospirillales bacterium | reverse complement strand
TGAGGGTGCTGGGAGCCGCGATGAACACCAGACAGCACAGGCCGCCGAACACCGTGAAGCCCCAATGGATGAGGGTGACGGCGGTCGCGGTCATGCCGGTTCGGTGCGCGACCTGATACAAATGGCCCCGGTGCGCGTGGGTGATCCGCTCCCCGTCCCAGGTCCGGCGAACCAGGGTGAACGCCACGTCGTACAGCACCCCCGTCAGCAGCATCGGCACCAGCAGGAACGATAAGGAAACGCCATCGAACCGTCCTGCCACGACTGCCAGCACCGCGAGCATGAAGCCGCAGAACTGGCTGCCGACGTCACCCATGAAGATGCGGGCGGTGGGGAAATTGAACGGCAGGAACCCCGCGATCCCGGCCGCGAGCAAGCCGCAGGCGGCATAGGCGAAGCCGCCGCCGTGGGTCACGGCGATCGCGGCCAGGAACAGCGACGCAATCAGCGCCACGCCGGACGCCAGTCCATTCAGGCCATCGACGAAGTTCATCGCATTGGTGGCGAACAGCACCCAGAGCAGGCTGGCCGGCGGGCCCAGCCAGCCGATCGGCACCGGCCCGGCATAGGGAATGCGGAAGTCGCGCACATAGAGCCCGCTGCCGATGGCCGCGAGGCCGGCGGCGATCTGGGCGGCGAGTTTCACGGTAAAGGGCCAGTCGCGCAGATCGTCGAGGAAGGCGACCAGGGCGATGGCGGCGGCGGCCAGGATCACGCCGCGAAAATAGGGATCGGCGAGGCGGGCGAAATCGGCATAGCGATAGAGCAGCGACACCCCGACCAGGAAGGCCACGACGATGCCGACCCCGCCGCTTTTCGGCGTCGGCCTGGAATGCGCCTTGCGGGCATCGGGGGTATCCATCACGCCGACGGCGATCATCGCGCGCACCAGCACCGCCGACAGCACGGCAAGCGCGGCGGCGAAGGCAAGATGGCGGGCTAGGGCGAGCAGGGTCATCGGCGATCCGCGACAGGGCGGCGGACCTTTGCCCGAGGACGGGCCCTGGGGCAATCGCCGCGTCAGGGGGCAGGCAAAGCGCCTTGCATTTTCTGCGCCCCGGTTCCATAAGCCCGGCTTCCGGGAAGCTCCATGCCCCCGGTCCCCGCCTTATGCGGGGGCTCCGCCGCTCCGCGAGGGTTCGCGCAGCGGCGCGCTCGGCTTTGGAGCATCCGCACGGCAGGAAGGGATGAAGGGCGGTCCGCCGCCCGGCACACGATGTTCGAGGCGCTGTCAGACCGGCTTTCGGGTGTCTTCGAAGGGCTGCGCAAGCGCGGCGCCCTGTCGGAGCAGGATGTCTCCGAGGCGCTGCGTGAAGTGCGGCTGGCCCTGCTCGATGCCGATGTGGCGCTCGACGTGGTGCGCGACTTCATCGCCAAGGTGCGCGAGCGCGCCGTCGGTGCCGAAGTGCTGCGCTCGGTCACGCCCGGCCAGCAGGTCGTCAAGATCGTCAATGATTGTCTGGTCGATGCGCTGGGCGGCTCGGGCGCGGTCGGGCTCGATCTGAACGCTCCGGCGCCGGTTGCCATCCTGATGGTCGGGCTGCAGGGCTCGGGCAAGACCACGACCTCGGGCAAGCTCGGGCTGCGGCTGCGCGACAAATCCCGCCGCAAAGTGTTGCTGGCCAGCCTCGATACCCAGCGCCCGGCGGCACAGTTGCAGCTGGAACAGCTTGCCCAGCGCGCCGGCGTTGCCAGCCTGCCGATCATCGCCGGCCAGCGTCCGCTCGATATCGCCGCCCGCGCCATGGATACCGGGCGGCGCGAAGGCTACGACATCGTCATTCTCGACACTGCCGGGCGGCTTTCCATCGACCTTGCGTTGATGGAGGAGGTGCGGGCGATCCGCGCCGCCACCAACCCGGTGGAGACGCTGCTGGTGGTCGATGCCATGACCGGCCAGGACGCGGTGGTGACGGCGCGGTCGTTCAACGAGGCGGTCGGCGTCACCGGCATCGTCATGACGCGCATGGACGGCGATGCGCGCGGCGGTGCGGCGCTGTCGATGCGTGCGGTGACTGGCGCGCCGATCAAGCTGGTGGGCGTCGGCGAGAAGCTGGACGCGCTGGAGGATTTCCATCCCGAGCGGGTGGCCGGTCGCATCCTCGGCATGGGCGACATTGTCGGGCTGGTGGAGCGCGCCACCGAGACGATCGACCAGGAAGAGGCCGAGAAGCTCGCCCGCAAGATGGCGAAAGGTACGTTCGATCTGGACGATTTCGCCTCCCAGCTGCGCCAGATCACCAAGATGGGCAGCCTGTCCGGGATTCTCGGCATGCTGCCCGGGGTCGGCAAGCTGAAGGCGCAGATCGCCGACGCCAATATCAATACCAAAATGATCCACCGTCAGGCGGCGATCATCTCCTCGATGACCAAGGCCGAACGGCGCACCCCCGACATCATCAAGGCCAGCCGCAAGAAGCGCATCGCGGCCGGCTCTGGCGTCTCGGTGCAGGATGTGAACCGGCTTCTCAAGCAGTTCGACGACATGTCGACGATGATGAAGCGGATGAACAAGCTCGGCCAGAAAGGGCTGATGCGACAAGGTCTTGCGGCGTTGATGCCGGGCGGGCGCGGTCCTGCCGGCGGCAGGCGCCCGTTCTGAGTTTTCGTTGGATTTCTGCTGAAGGAGTGAACCCAGATGGGTCTCAAGATTCGCCTCGCCCGTGCCGGTGCCAAGAAGCGCCCCTATTACCACATCGTGGTGGCCGACAGCCGCAGCCCGCGCGACGGGCGCTTCATCGAGAAGCTGGGTAGCTATAACCCGATGCTGCCGGCCGAGCATGAGGAGCGCGTGCGCCTCGTCGATGAGCGCATTCTGTATTGGATGGCCGAGGGTGCCATCGCGACCGATCGCGTCGCCCGCTTCATCGGCAAGGCCGGTCTGGCGCCGATGCCGAAATGGAACGAGCAGCCGCAGCAATCCGCGCCGAAGAAGAAGGCGCAGGAACGCGCCAAGGCCGCGGCGGCAGGCTGAGGTCGCATTGCCCGCCCAGCCCATCCTGATCGGCGTGATCGGTCGCGCGCATGGCGTGCGCGGGCTCGTGCATGTCACGAGCTACGCCGCCGAGGCCGCGCTCGATGCCTACGGCCCGCTGCACGATGCGGCGGGGCGGCGCTATCGGCTGCGTCTGGTGGGCGAAGGGATTGCCGAGATCGCGGCGGAGGGGGAGGGCGGGTTCGTCCGGATCGCCGATCGCGATGCCGCCGCCGCCCTGGTCAACACCCGGCTGTTCGTCGATCGCACGGCCCTGCCGGCGCCGGAGGAGGAGGAGTTCTACCTCGCCGATCTGGTCGGGCAATCCTGCTTCGCCCCGGACGGGGCGGCGCTGGGCCGGGTGATCGCGGTGCATGATTATGGCGCCGGCGTCAGCCTGGAGATCGGAGGCGAAGGTCAGGCAGGGTTGATCGTGCCCTTCACCCGCGCCGCCGTGCCGGAGATCGACCTTGCCGCCGGGCGGATCGTCATCGACCGGCCGGCCGAGATCGGCCTGCCCGGCGATGCGCCGCAGGCGGGCGATGTCGCCCAGGCCGGCGACGATCATCCGCAGGCGCGGGGGGCGGTGGCATGAGCCCGTTCCGCGCCAGCGTCCTGACCTTGTTTCCGGAAATGTTTCCCGGCCCGCTCGGCCTTGCCTTGTCGGGCAAGGCGCTCGCCGAGGGGCGCTGGAGCATCGAGGCGGTGGCGCTGCGCGCATTCGGCCTCGGCGTGCATCGCAATGTCGATGACACGCCGTTCGGCGGCGGGGCGGGAATGGTGCTGCGCGCCGATGTCCTGGATGCCGCCCTTGCGCAGGTCGCGGATGACCGGCCGATGCTGTGCCTGACGCCGCGCGGGCGGCGCTTCACGCAGCGGGACGCCGAACGCCTCGCCGCCGGGCCCGGCGTGGTGCTGCTGTGCGGGCGCTACGAGGGGATCGACCAGCGCGTGATCGAGGCACGCGCGCTGGAGGAAGTCAGCCTGGGCGATTTCGTCCTGGCCGGTGGAGAGATCGCGGCGCTGGCCATGCTGGATGCGGTGATCCGCCTGCTGCCCGGGGTGATGGGCGGCGCCGAAAGCGCGGCCGAGGAAAGTTTCGCCGCCGGACTGCTGGAATATCCCCAATACACGCGCCCCGCCGATTGGTGCGGGCGCAAGGTTCCCGACGTGCTGCTGTCGGGCAACCACGCTGCTATCGCCGCCTGGCGGCAGGAACAGGCGCTCGCCATCACGCGCGCGCGCCGGCCCGACCTGCTGTCCGGCCCGACTTCCCCGTTCGGCGCGGGAATGCCCCGCCCGGAACCGGGGGCTGCCACGCATCCGGCCGCGGTTGCCAGCAACGCCACCGCGCCGTAAGGGATCAAGAGAGAAGGATCGCGACCATGAACATCATCCAGACCTACGAGGCGGAGCAGATCGCCCGCCTCTCCGCCGCCCGTCCGGTGCCGGAATTCGCCCCCGGCGACACGCTGCGCGTGGCCGTGAAGGTGATCGAGGGCGAGCGCAGCCGCACCCAGAACTTCGAAGGCGTCTGCATCGCGCGGTCGAATAAGGGGCTGAACAGCAATTTCACCGTGCGCAAGATCAGCTACGGCGAAGGGGTGGAGCGCGTATTTCCGCTCTATGCGCCGACCATCGCGGAAATCGCCGTGGTGCGCCGGGGCGATGTGCGCCGCGCCAAGCTCTATTATCTGCGCGGGCGCAGCGGCAAATCGGCCCGCATCGCCGAAAAGGCCCGCAGCCTGACCGACACGGCGGCCCCCACGGCCGCTGCCGCGCCGGCCGCAGCACCGGCCGCCGCCGCGCCGGCCAGCGAGTAAACCGCGCCTCCGCCGGCGCG
>JAGWRU010000154.1 GCA_028869595.1 Rhodospirillales bacterium | reverse complement strand
GGCACCGTAAGCTCGGCCATCACCTCGATATCGTCATAGCCGGCGATCGACATCTCGCCCGGCACGGCGATGCCGCGTGCCTGGCTTTCCAGCATCGCCCCTACCGCCAGCCAGGCATTGCCGCAGATCAGCGCGGTGGGCGGGCGGCGCGCCGCGGCGATGCGGGCGAACAGGGCGCGCCCCTCGGCGATCGTCCAGCGTCCCTCGGCATGGCAGTCCGGCGGCACCGCCAGCCCGTGCTCGGCCAGGGCGTCGCGAATACCGGCAAGGCGCGCGCCGGCCCGGTCATTGGCGGTCGCATCCTGGGCGATCACCCCGAAGCGGCGATGGCCCAGCCCGATCAGGTAGCGTGTCAGGCGGTACAGCGCGCGCCGGTTATCCGGCCCGACCCGCTCGCCGGGCCGCGCCGGGTCGTACAGAAAAGTCTCCACCGCCGCCACGCCGCAGCGCGTCAGGAAAGGGTGGAGATCCGGATGATGCAGGCCACCGACCAGCAGAATGCCATCGACCCCCCGCTCCACCAGCTTGCGGGCCTGGCGATATTCCAGATCGAGGCTGTATTCCGAGCAGGCCAGCAGCAGAGTGAGGCCCAGCCCGGTCAGTTCCGCCTGCAACCCCTCCAGCGCACGGGCGAAATCGCCATGGCTCAGCGTCGGAAAGATCGCCCCCACCGTCGCCGTGCGGCCGGTCGAAAGGGCGCGCGCCGCGCCATCGGGCACCCAGCCCAGACGCTCCGCCACCGAGGCGACGCGCAGCCGCAGCGCCTCGGAGACCGTGGCAGGATGGTTGATCGCCCGCGAGACCGTGGCGGTGGACACGCCGGCGATTTCCGCCACGCGGCGCAGAGTGACGGACCGCGCGGCGCGGTTCATGCGGCTCTTGCGGCGGCTGCCGCCAGATCGGCGCGCCAGAGCGAGAATTGCAGCGCATACAGGCCGCGATTGCCGATCGCGGCACCCGCGGCGTGCAGCGCGGCATCGCCCAGCATGGTGGTGCGCAAGGCGCGCAACGCCTCCGCGCTCGCTGCCTCGACCAGCAGGATCCAGGCGGCGCGGTGATCGGGATGATCGCGCAGCTTCGCCTCCGCCGTCTGGTTGCGCCCATCCGTTTCGCCGCGCAGCCAATGGGCGGCGACGATGCCCGGCGCGTCGCAGAGCGCGGCCAGCCAGTGGCTGCCGGCGGCGGCGGCGAAGCCGGGACTTGTTGCCGCCTCCAGCCGGATGGTTTCGATCCAGCCGCCTTCGCCGCGCCCGCCGCTCGCCACCACCGCGCAGGGCGTGCGGGACGTATCGGTGAAGCCCGCGACCACCCGCCTGGTCCAGGGCGTGGGATCGTTCAGCCGCGCCTGATAGGCGGCGGAGGCGAAGATGGCGGGTGTCTCCGCCTCGTAGAAGTTGAAATAGGCGGGATGGCCTTCCGCGGCGACATAGCGCCGCCCGCGCAGGAAGCCGGGCACGCCGACCCGCTCGGGGATATGTTCACGCATATGCCAGGCGAGAAAATCCTCCTCGGCCCCGGCGACCATGCCGTTCCAGATGGCCAGAACGCCGCTGCCGAGCAGGGCCATGCCGTCACGCCTCCTTCGCTGCCTGCGAGAGTTTGGGCGACCAGCGCATGATGTGCTCGGCCACCGCCACCATCTCGCCGCGCTGATTGACCGCCTCCACCCGGGCGACGCTGCGGCCGCGCGCGCGATCCACCGCCGTCACGGTGTAGGTCACCGTGACGGTATCGCCAAGCGGCACCGGGCGCAGGAAGCGCAGCCGGTCATAGCCGGCCGAGACCGGGAAATCGGTCAGCCCCTCGCGATGGATGACATGGGCGATGCTGAGGGTCGAGACGGTCGACATGTAACCGACGATCAAGGCGCCGTGCGCGATCCGGCCGCCCAGATTGGACCGCTCGCGCATATACTGATCGTTGATATGGGTGTCGCTGAAATCGCCGGTGATGCCGGCGAACAAGGTCACGTCGGTCTCGCCCACTGTCTTAGCGAATTTATAGCTTTGTCCGATTTCGATGAAATCGAGCCCGGAATCCGACATGCCATCCTCCCCGCTGTTGCACGACGCGGCGGCGTGATCGCCGCATCTTGACAAGCTGCCGCTCCGGCACTGTCATGTAAACGATTACAAGGACCGGTGTGCTGGGTCAAGCGGGGAGGGGGGACGATGGAGCTCATTGCAGCCGGGGAGGCAGCGCAGCTGATCCGCGCCGGCGATGCGGTGCTGGTCAGCGGCTCGGGCGGCGGCCATGCCGTTCCTGAGGCCATCCTGGAGGCGGTCGAGCAGCGCTTCCTGGCCGAAGGCGCGCCCGGCGATCTGTGCCTGATCCATATCGTCGGGATCGGCGACCGCGCGCTCAAGGGCGCGGCGCGGTTTCGCCATCCCGGCATGCTCAGGCGCAGCATCACCTCGGCGCTGGTGGACAGCCCGCCGCTGATCGATCTCGCGCTGCAGGACCGCATCGAATCCTACACCCTGCCGCAGGGCGTCCTGTCGCAGCTGATGCGCGAGATCGCCGCCGGCCGGCCCGGGCTGATCACCCGCACCGGGCTCCACAGCTTCGTCGATCCGCGCCAGCGCGGCGGCCGCCAGAGTGCCGGCGCCAGCGAGGCGCTGGTCGAATTGCTGGAGATCGACGGGGCGGAATGGCTGCGCTTCAAGCCTTTCCCCATCGATGTCGCGCTGCTGCGCGGCACCACGGCCGATGAGGACGGCAATATCACGATGGAGGATGAGGCGATCCTCGGCGAGATGATCTCCTCCGCCCAGGCCGCGCGCCGGCAGGGCGGGATCGTGATCGTGCAGGTCAAGCGTCTGGCCGAGCGCGGCACGCTGGCGCCGAGGGCGGTGAAAATCCCTGGCATCCTGGTCGATTACGTCGTCGTCGATCCCGCGCAGCGCCAGACCTATGCCACCGCCTACAGCCCCAGCTATGCCGGCGTTCTGCGCGTGCCGCTCGCGACGCTGAAGCCGCTGGCATTCGGCCCGCGCAAGGTGATCGCCCGACGCGCGGCGATGGAATTGCGGTCGGGGGCGATCTGCAATCTCGGCGCCGGCATCTCCACCGGCATTTCGGCGGTAGCGGCGGAGGAGCGCATCCTCGATCGCGTGATCCTGACCAATGAGCAGGGCTTCATCGGCGGCGCGCCGCTGACCGGCCCGGATTCCGGCACCGCGCAGAATTACGCCGCCGCGGTCGATCAGCCCTATCAATTCGATTTCTACGATGGCGGCGGTCTCGACCTTGCCTTTCTGTCCTTCGTCGAGGTCGATCCGGCCGGTAACGTCAATATCAGCCGCTTCAACGACACCATCGTCGGCATTGGCGGCTTCATCAATATCAGCCAGAGCGCGCGCAGCGTGGTGTTCAGCGGCACGTTCACGGCCGGCGGGTTGGAAGTGGCCTGCGCGGCGGGCGGGATGCGCATTCTGCGAGAGGGAAGGCACCGCAAATTCGTCAGTGCCATCGAGCAGATTTGCTACAACGCGCCTTTCGCCGAACGCGAGGGAAGGCGTGCCCTGTTCGTCACCGAACGGGCGGTGCTGCGTGCGGTGGACGGCACGCTGGAGGTGATCGAGATCGCCCCCGGCATCGATCTCGAACGCGACGTGCTGGCGCATATGGCGTTCCGCCCGCGCATCGCCGCCGATCTGGCGCGGATGGATGCGCGCCTGTTCGATCCCGCGCCGATGGGGCTGGCACAGGATTTCGCCGCGCGCGCGCCGATGCCGCGCCGGGTGCGGCGCTGATGGACAGGATCACCGGGCGTACCCGCCTGCTCGGCATCGTCGGCGATCCGATCGCCCAGGTCGGTTCGCCGGCGATCTGCAATCCGCATCTCGCCGCTGCCGGGATCGATGCGGTGCTGATCCCGTTCCACGTGCCCGCCGCGCGGTTCGAGGCAGTGTTGCCCGGTCTGCTGGGCCTGGCCAATCTCGATGGGCTGCTGATCACCATTCCGTTCAAGACGCGCGTGCTGGCATATGCCGCGCGCCTCGGCCCGGTGGCGCAGGCCGTGGGCGCGGCCAATGCGCTGCGGCGCGAGGCCGATGGCAGCTGGACGGCGGAGATGTTCGACGGTGCCGGCCTGCTCGGCGCGCTGGCCGGGCTGGGTATCGATCCGGCGGGTCGCGCGGTCCTGCTGCTGGGCGCGGGCGGGGCGGGGGCGGCGATTGCCGTCAGCCTGGCGCGCGCCGGGGTGGCGCGGCTTGGTATCCACGACCTCGATGCCGCGCGCGCGGCGGCGCTGGCCGCACGGGTGATGCGTCATGCCCCGGGCTGCGCGGCCGAACGCGCCGCGCCGATCGCCGCCGGGTACGACCTTCTGATCAATGCGACGCCGGTCGGCATGGCGGCGTCGGATCGCCTGCCTGCCGCGCTCGGGCCGCTCGCCGGGCTGCAGGGCGTGGTCGATATCGTGCCGTATCCGCCGATCACCCGGCTGATGGAAGAAGCCGGCGCGGCAGGCTGCCGGGTCGCGGGCGGGCAGGCGATGATCGCCGGACAGGCGGACGCGGTGCTGCGCTTTTTCGGCATGCCGATCGGCCCGGCCGATGGCGGGGCAACGCCGCACCCGGTTTGACAGGGCCGGCGCGGCATGGTTCCGCCCCGCTCATGACGATGCCGGCCCCCCCGACTGGTCGCAGGATTCGCGTGCTGCTGCGCGATGGCACGGGGCTGAGCGCGGCGCGGGTGCGCGCCGGGGCAGGATCGCTTCTGCTGTGCTGGCTATGCCTGTTGGCCGCCCTGCCATGGCTGGCGCCGAACATGGCGGTCGGGCGCGATTTCGCCGCCTTCTGGACGGCCGCGCGCCTCGCGCTGCACGGGCAGGCGGTGGCCTCCTATGGTGCGCCGGGGCAGGCGGCGATGGCGGCGCTGTTCGGTTCTGGCATGTACCCGGCCTTCTTCTACCCGCCGCCCGCCCTGCTGCTCTGGCTGCCCTTCGCGTGGCTGCCCTTCGGCGTGGCGGCAGCCATGTGGATCGGGGTGAGCGGGCTTGGCTATGGGCTGGCCATGCGAGCGATGCTCGGGCGCGGCGGTCTGGTGTTGGCGGCGGCATTTCCAGGCGCGATTCTGTGCGCGCTGTTTGGCCAGAATGCACTATTCTCCACCCTGCTATTCGCCGGTTTTGCAATGCTGCTGGAGCAGGCACCGATGCGGGCCGGCATGCTGATCGGCTGCCTGCTCTACAAGCCGCAGCTTGCCGTGCTGGTGCCGCTGGCGTTGATCGCCGCGCGGCGCTGGCGGGCATTGGCCGGTGCGGCGCTCTCGGCGGTGGCGCTGGGCGGAATGTCCGTCGTGATCTTCGGCCAGCGGTCCTGGCGCGCCTTCTTCGCCGTGCTGCCGGCGGCACGTGCGTGGAATGCCGACGGCATGCCGGGCTTTGATCGCTTCGCCAGCCCGTATGCCGCGATCCGGATGCTGGGCGGCGCGCCCACCATGGCATGGATCGTTCAGGGGGCAGGGATGGCGTTGGCCGCGATCCTTCTGGTCTGGCTGGTGCATCGCCGGCCGGGCGGGCCGGCGGAGGCGGCGCTGCTGGTGACGGCAACCGGCTTCTGCGTTCCGTTCCTCGGGGTATACGATCTGGTGATTTTCGCCATCGCGGGCGCCTGGCTGGCGGCGGAGGCGGGGCGTGGCCGGTGGCTCGGCTATGAACGGGCCGGGCTTGCCGCGCTCTATCTCGCGCCGCTCGCGATCGTTGCCGCCAGTGCGCGCGGCATTCCGCTGGCGCCGCTGTTTCTGATCCTGCTCGCCGCCCTGGTGCTCCGCCGGGTGGTCGGACGGGTGGTCCGACGGGTGGTCTGACTGGGGGCTTAGACTGGCGCATCCTCCAGCCCGACCAGCGAGCGGGCGAAATCCGCCGCCTGGAAGGGGCGCAGATCGCCGGCCTGCTCGCCCACCCCGACCGCGTGCACCGGCAGGCCGAACGCTTCGGCCAGCGCCACCACCACGCCGCCGCGTGCCGAGCCGTCGAGCTTGGTCACCACCAGCCCGGTGACCTCGACCATCTCCTTGAATACCCGCACCTGGGCCAGCGCGTTCTGCCCGGTCGTGGCATCGAGCACCAGCAGCACCGAATGCGGCGCGCTGGCATCCTGCTTGCGCAGCACGCGGATGATCTTGCGCAACTCCTCCATCAGGGCGGCCTTGTTGTGCAGCCGCCCGGCGGTGTCGATCAGCAGCAGATCGGCGCCCTCGGCGCGCGCCCGGCTGAGCGCATCGAAGGCGAGCCCCGCCGGATCGGCATCCTGGGCGCCCGCGATCACCGGCGCGCCGGCGCGTTGGCCCCAGACCTGCAACTGCTCCACCGCCGCAGCGCGGAACGTATCGCCGGCTACCAGCACGCAGCGTTTGCCTTCGGCGGCCAAGCCATGCGCGAGCTTGCCGATCGTCGTCGTTTTGCCGGTACCGTTGACGCCGACCATCAGCACGACATGCGGGCGATGCGCCGGATCGGGGATGAAGGGCTGCGCCACTGGCGCCAGGATGGCCGCGATTTCCTCGGCCAGGGCGCTGCGGATTTCCGGATCGGTCACTTCCTTGCCGAAGCGCGTGCGGCGGAAATTGCCGATCACCCGCGCGGCGACCGCGGTGCCGAGATCGGCGGCGATCAGCCGCTCCTCCAGCTCCTCCAGCGCCGCATCATCCAGCCGGCGTTTCTGAAAGACGGTGGTAAAGCCTTCCGTCAGCTTCTGCGTGCTGCGCGACAGGCCTTGCTTGAGGCGGGAAAAGAAGCCGGAAATTGCCATCAGCACGCCTCGGCGAATAGCGTATGGGCATCGGCGCGCAGGATGCGCGCGGCCAGGATCGCGCCTTCCGCCGGTGGCGGGCCGGCCAGACGGACCGGGGCGAAATGCTCGCTATGGCCGCGTCCTTCGGTTTCGTGCAGCAGGGCGATCCGCCGTCCGACCAGGGCTGCATGAAATCCGGCGGCGGCGGCAAGCCCGGCCTCGCGCAGCCGGGCGGCGCGGGCGCGGCGCTCGGCCATCGGAATGGCGGGCATGCGCGCGGCCGGCGTATCGGGGCGCGCGGAATAGGGGAACACATGGAGATAGGGGATCGCCGCCTCGCGCACGAAATCCAGCGTCTCCTGAAACAGCGCCTCGCTTTCAGTGGGGAAGCCGGCGATCAGGTCGGCGCCGATGCCGATCTCCGGGCGCAGCGCGCGCGCGCGCGCGATCACCGCCAGCGCCTGGGCGCGTGAATGGCGCCGCTTCATCCGCTTGAGGATCAGGTCGCTGCCGGCCTGCACCGACAGATGCAGATGCGGCATCAGCCGCGGTTCCTCGGCCAGCAGCGCCCAGAATTCATCATCGATCGCCGCAGGATCGAGCGAGGAAAGGCGCAGCCGCGCCAGGTCCGGCAGCGCCGCCAGCACCTGGCGCGCCAGGCTGCCGATCGTGCCGAAGCCGGCATCGTCGCGCCCGTAACTTGCGATATCGACCCCGGTCAGCACCAATTCGCGATAGCCGCGCGCCAGCAGGCTGCGCCCCTGGGCGATCACCGCCGCCGCCTCGACCGAACGCGACCTTCCCCGTCCATAGGGGATGACGCAGAACGTGCAGCGGTGATCGCAGCCCTGCTGCACCTGCACGAAAGCCCGTGCCCGCCCGGCGAAGGAGGAGACCGGCGCCGGCGCCGGCATCTCCGCCGCCGGATCCATGATATCGCCCACCGAATCCGGCGCGGCGGGCAGGGACGCCCAGGTTTCCGCCCGCAGCTTCTCGGCATTGCCGAGCACGCCGGCGACGCCGGGCAGGCTGGCCCAGCGATCCGGGGCGATCTGCGCGGCACAGCCGGTCACCACGATGCGCGCGCCGGGGCGTTCGCGGGCGGCGCGGCGGATCGCCTGGCGGGCCTGGCGCTCGGCCTCGGCGGTGACGGCGCAGGTATTGACGATCACCGTATCGTCCAGCGCCGCGGCATGGCCGCGCATCACCTCGCTCTCGTAGGTGTTCAGCCGGCAGCCGAAAGTCAGGATCTCGACGCTCATGCCAGCACCACGCGGCCGCTGAAGGCGGTGGCGGCGGGGCCGGTCATCAGCACATGGCCGTCCTCGCGCCAGGCAATTTCCAGCGTGCCGCCATCCAGGATCACCTCCGCCTGGCGCGCCGCAAGGCCGCGGCGCGCGGCATTCACCAGCGCCGCGCAGGCACCCGAGCCGCAGGCCCGGGTCAACCCGGCGCCGCGTTCCCAGACGCGCAGGCGCAACCGCGCCGGCGTCAGCAGCGCGGCGAAGCCGATATTGGCCCGGGCAGGAAAAATCGGCGCATGCTCCAGTACCGGCCCGACTGTCTCGATCGCGATGGCGGCGAGATCGTCGACGAAGAACGTCGCATGCGGATTGCCCATGCTGCAGGCGGCCGGATCGGCGAGCGGACCGGCGGCGAGCGGCAAATGCAGCGTGTCGGCCGGGCCGGCCAGGGGGATATCGGCCCAGTCGAAGCGGGCCGGGCCCATATCGACGCGGATGCGCCCATCGGCCAGGATCTCGGCATCGAGCAGCCCGGCAATGGTGCGGATGGCAAGCCGGCTGCGCCCGGTCTCGGCAGCCAGCAGCATGGCGACGCAGCGCGTGGCATTGCCGCAGGCGCCGGCTTCGCTGCCATCGGGGTTGAGGATGCGCATCGCCGCATCGGCGCCGTCCCCGCCCGGCTCCAGCACGATCACCTGATCGCAGCCGATGCCGGTATGCCGATCGGCCAGCGCCGCGGCCCGGGCCGGGGTGACATCGGCCGGCGAGAGGCCGGCCGGGGCGGTAAGCCGCGCGTCGATCCCGCGTGCATCCCGCACACCAATCCCGCGTGCATCCAGCACACCAATCCGGCGTGCATCCAGCACGACGAAATCGTTCCCGCACCCATGCATCTTGAGGAAGCCGGTTTCCATGGCCGGCTTATATGGGGCGCGCGGGGGCGGGGCTAGGGGCTGGGTGCCGTGGCAGCCATGAGCGGGGCGATATCGGAGAGCGTCGCCACGCCCGCCAGCTGCCGCGACAGGGCCGCCATCCGCGCCTCGCCCAGCACCGGCGTCGCCAGGGCGGCGAATTTCTCCTCCAGCCGGCGCCCCTGCGCGGCGATGTCGGTGGCGGCGATGCCGGCATCGTGCTCCGCCCGCAGCGTCCGCCCGTCGCGCGTCGTCACCTCCAGCATGCCGGCGGCGGGCGGCAGACCCGGCTGCAGCCGCAGCGTGATCCGCGCGGCCAGCGCCACCAGCGCCGGATCGGCGGCATTGGCGGTGGAATAGCTGGCCAGCGCCCCGGTTTCGATGCCGCTGAGCGCCATCGCCGTGGTGTGGCGCAGGCTGAATTTGGTCTGCAACCCGTCCTGCGGACGGGGAATGTTGCAGACCCGGTCGGAATTGGCATCGACGGTCAGCGTCAGGCTGGCAATCTCGTCGGTCTTCATCCCCTGGGCGCGGATCCGGCGCGCCGCCTCGATCGCGCCATGCGTCAGGTAGCAGGCCGCGTGATATTTGAAGAGGTTGGCCAGCAGATGGAACCCGCCCGGCGGCCGCTCCTGCGCCCGGGCCGGCACGAAATCGGGGCTATGCGTGGCGGCGAAACCCTGGCGGCATTCGATGGCATCGGCGCGGCTGGTGAAGCCGCGCGCGGCCATCAGCGCGGCGCGCAGCCCGGTTTCGGCGGCCATGCCGGCATGCAGCGGCTTGCACATCGTGCCGAACATCGATTTCAGCCCGGCCGCGCCGGTGGCGGCGATCCCCAGCGCCATTGCCGCGCGGGCGGGATCGAGGCCGAGCAGGCGCGCGCAGGAAGCCGCCGCGCCGAAACTGCCGATCGTCGCCGTGGCGTGAAACCCCAACCCGTCATAATGGCCGGGGGCGAGGGCGGCGCCGAGCCGGCATTGCAGCTCATAGCCGGCGACGAATGCCTCGATCACCGCCGCGCCGGAGGCATGGCGTGCCTCGGCCAGCGCCAGCAGCGCCGGCAGCACGGCGACCGATGGATGGCCCGGCATGGCCAGGTTGACGTCGTCGAAATCCAGCGCATGGCCGGCGGCGCCGTTGATGCGGGCCGCCGCCATCCGGGGCGCGCGGGCGTCGCGTCCGATCAGCGTGGCATGGCCAGCCCCGCCTTCCTCGGCGGCCAGGTCGGCCAGCACGCCGACCAGCGGATCGGCCGCGCCGGCCAGCGCGCAGGCCAGCATGTCGCGCAGACATTGCCCGGCCAGCGCCACGACCGGGGCCGGCAGATCGGCGAAACGCAGCGCCATGGCGCGCGCGGCCAGTTCCTCGGTCAGTCCTGCGGCGTCATCCTGCATGGCTCGGCTCCCCCGGCGGCGCGCCGGATGGCCGGCGCTTCGATGCGCCAAGCGTAGGTCGGACCTGCGCCGCTTGCCAGTGCAGGGCCGGTCGGGGACGGTTAAGCTCTCATTCCGCGCGCCGATCCTCGGGCGCGGCCGGCGTGAAAGCGACGATGCCCCGCACCGATCTGCAAACCCGCCATAACGCACTCTCCGCCAGCCCCGTCTTTCAGGCGCTGGGCGCGGCAGAGCGCGACATCGTGCTGCGCCATGCGACCGAGCGGCGCTTTGCCCGTGGCGCGACCATCTTTCAGAAGGACGAACGCGGCAGCGCGCTGATGGCGGTACTGCGCGGGCGGGTGCGGATCAGCACCGTCTCGCCGGCCGGGCGGGAGCTGACACTCAACGTCATCGATGCCGGCGGCATTTTCGGCGAGATCGCGCTGCTCGACGGTGAGCCGCGCAGCGCCGATGCGACGGCGCTGGAAGAGACGCTGCTGCTGGTGGTGGAGCGGCGGCATTTCGCGCCGCTGATCGCGGCCAATCCCGATCTTGCCGCGCGCCTGCTGCGCATTCTCTGCCAACGCCTGCGCCGCACCTCCCGCACGCTGGAGGAGGTCGCCCTGCTCGATCTGCCCGAGCGTCTGGCCCGCACCTTACTGCAATTATCGGAAGAATACGGCCAGCGCGTGGGGGAGGGGGTGCGGCTCGATATCCGCCTGTCGCAGCGCGAACTCTCGGCCCTGGTCGGGGCGTCGCGCGAAAGCGTGAACAAGCAGCTCGCCCTGTGGCGGGCGAGCGGGGTGGTGGCGCTGGAGCGCGGGCGCATCGTGCTGCGCCGGCCGGAGCTGATGGCCCGCGCCGGCTGACCCCGCCTGCTTTCCACTGCAACGCAGCATTGCCAGCCTCGCGCGTCTCTCTCCGGCGCGGGAGGAGTATGCACGTCGCTCGATATGCCGCCGGTGCGGCATGGCTGCACGAGGCGCCGTATTCATGCCCGATTGCTCCCCGGCTTCGGCCATCCCTCCGTTCTCTGCCACGGTCGCGCGCACTGGCATGCCCGCTGGCATGCCCGGTGGCACGTCGAGTGGCACGCCCGGTGGCGTGGCCGGCGCCGCGCCCGGCCTGGCCGATGCCGACGCGACGATCCGCTTCACCCATCAGGAGGTGAAGCGGGTGCTGTCGGGCATCCTGCTCTGCATCCTGCTGGCGGCGATCGATCAGACCGTGGTGATCCCGGCGGTGCCGGCGATGGCGCGCGATCTGCACGGCTTCAGCCATCTCGCCTGGATCGTCTCGGCCTATCTGCTCACCTCGACGGCGGCGACGCCGATCTATGGGCGGCTGTCCGATTTCTACGGGCGGCGCAAATTGCTGCTCCCGGCGCTGGCGATCTTCGCCGCCGCCTCGGTGCTGTGCGCGCTGGCCCAGACTCTGTGGCAGCTGATCGCCTTCCGCGCCATCCAGGGGATCGGCGGGGCGGGGCTGATGGCCATGGCCCAGGCGGCGATCGCCGATGTCGTCTCGCCGCGCGAACGCGGGCGCTATCAGGGCTACATGGCATCGACCTGGGCGCTGGCCAGCATTGCCGGCCCGATCCTTGGCGGCTGGATGACCGATGCGGTGTCCTGGCGCTGGATTTTCTGGGTCAATGTGCCGATCGCCCTGGCGGCGATGCTGCTGTGCGACCGCGCGCTGCGCCTGTTGCGGGTCAAGAATGTCCGCGCCCGCATCGATTATGCCGGCGCCGCGCTGCTGATCGGCGGCGTCACCGCCTGGCTTCTGGTGCTCAGCTGGGGCGGGGTGGAGATGCCGTGGACGGCACCGCCCATCGGCCTGATGTTCCTGGGCGGGCTGGTGCTGCTGGGCGTGCTCGCCTGGCATGAGCGCCGCACGGCGGAGCCGCTGCTGCCGCCCCGCCTGTTCGCCGATGCCACGTTCGTGCGCGGCGTGATCATCGCCTTCTTTCAGTCGCTCGCGATGTTCGGCGGCACGTTTCTGCTGCCGCTCTATTTCCAGCTGGTGGGCGGGGCGGATGCCTCCAGCTCCGGCATGCTGGTGGTGCCTTTCCTGGGGGCGAGCTGCGTCGGCGCCATCGTTGCAGGTTCCATCGCCCGGCGCAGCGGGCGGCCCAAAGGGCTGCTGCTGGTCGGTATCGCCGGCTGCGTGATCGGCTTCGCGCTGCTGGCCACCATGGGGGTGGCAACGGCGATGGCGCTGGCCGTGCTCTATCAGTCGATCCTGGGCTTTGCGTTGGGGCTGATCGGGCCGACCAGCCTGGTGCTGGTGCAGAACGCGGCGGAGCGGCGCGATGTCGGCACCGCGACCGGCTGTCTGCTGTTCCTGCGCTCCCTCGGCGGGGCATTCGGCTCGACCCTGGTCGCCTCGCTGCTGGCGCTGCGCTTTGCCTCGGAGATGGCGGCCTCGGGTTTCGGGCGCCATCTCGATCTGGGCGCGATCACCCAGGGCGGCAGCGGCCTGGCCGGGGTCGGCGGGGCCGAGAAGCTGGCGGCCGCCGCGGCCCTGGCCAACGGGTTTCACTGGGCCTTCGCGGCCTGTGCGCTGCTGCTGGTGGTGGCCTATGCGGTGGCGATGGGGCTGGGCGACGTGACGCTGCGCTCGGCCGACAAAGGGGCCGAGCCTGCGCCGCTCGCCCATTGACGATCGGCACCGCGCCCGGGCGCGCGCTGCCGGCGCAGCCGCCGTGCGGCCCCGGCGCGGCCCTCGTTTCCGCTGGCCTTCGTGTCAGTTGACAGCTGCGCGCGCGCACCCGACACACGCCCGATGCGCCGCTTCCGCCTGTCCCCGATGCGCCCGCCCCGGCTGCGTCTGATTGCGCTGCTGCTGGCGCTGGTCTGG
>JAGWRU010000153.1 GCA_028869595.1 Rhodospirillales bacterium | reverse complement strand
GGCCGATCAGGTCGATCGCCTCCTCCGCCCGGCGGGTCCGCTCGGCACGCGCCACGCCGCGCGCCTCCAGCCCGATCTCGACATTTTCCCGCACCGTCAGCCAGGGAAACAGCGCGAAGCTCTGAAACACCATGGCCACGCCATCGACCGGGCCGGTCACCGGGCTGCCCTGCCAGGTGACATCGCCCGAGGAGGGGCGCAGCAGCCCGGCGACGATCCGCAGCAGCGTCGATTTGCCCGAGCCGGAACGGCCCAGCAGCCCGACAATCTCGCCCGATTGCAAGGATAGATTGACGTCTTCCAGCACCAGCAGGTCGTTGCCGCCATCCTTGTGATAGGCTTGGCGGCAATGCGTGACATTCAGCAGGCATTCGCGGGGGGATTGCGCATCCATGGTGTTCTCCTACCCCACCGACAGGCGGCGGGCGGAATAGGCGTAAAGCGGCCGCCACAGCAGGCGGTTGAAGGCCATCACGAAAGCCGACATGACGATGACGCCCAGCACCACCCGGGGCATGTCCCCTTTATTCGTGGCCTCGGCGATATAGGCCCCCAGACCATGCGCGGTCAGGGTGGTGTTTCCCCAGGTCGCCACCTCGGCCACGATCGCGGCATTCCACGACCCGCCCGATGCGGTGATCGCCCCGGTCACGAAATAGGGGAAGATCCCGGGGATCATCACCTTGCGCCACCACAGAAAGCCGCGCAGGCGGAAATTCGCCGCCACCTCTCGCATGTCGCCGGGAAAGGCGGCCGCGCCGGCGATGACATTGAACAGGATGTACCACTGGGTGCCCAGCACCATCAGCGGCGTCAGCCAGATATCGGGGCTGAGATGGAAATGCACGATGAACAGCACGAAAGGCGGAAACAGCAGATTGGCAGGAAAGGCGGCCAGGAACTGCGCCACCGGCTGGGCCCGGCGCGCCCATTCCGGGCGCAGGCCCAGCCACACGCCGATCGGCACCCAGATCAGGCTGGCCAGGATCATCAGCACCACGACGCGCAGCAATGTGATCAACCCCAGCCCGACCGCCACCACCACATCGTGCCAATGCAGCGAGGCCGAGACGAATTCCACGATCCGCAGCGCCGCCGCGATCATCGCCACGCCCAGAACGGCCAGCCAGATGGCATCGACGATGCGCGAGGGGGGACGCGCGGCGCGATCGGCGCGCCCGTCCCAGGGCAGACGCAGGCGCAGCCCGCCGATTGCACTGGCCACCCCGCCCACCGCATCGCCGATCCGGCGCAGCAGCGCGGTGCGG
The DNA here is from genome assembly GCA_028869595.1 of Rhodospirillales bacterium. GTDB lineage: Bacteria > Pseudomonadota > Alphaproteobacteria > Acetobacterales > Acetobacteraceae > JAGWRU01. The sequence continues at coordinate 1,907 of JAGWRU010000153.1, read as the reverse complement.
CGGAACAGGCGCAGCATCCAGGGATCCTCGGCGGCGGCACCGGCCACGTTCTCGAAGCGGAACCGCGCCGACCAGGCGACCAGCGGGCGGAACAGCAGCTGGTCATAGGCCAGGATCACCACCAGCATCGCAACGATCGCCGCCACCACCGCGCCGATATCGCGCCGATCCAGCGCCAGCGCGACATAAGAGCCGATGCCGGGCAGTTTCCACGTATTGTCGCCGACCGAAATCGCCTCGGACGCGACCACGAAGAACCAGCCGCCCGACATCGACATCATCGTGTTCCACACCAGGCCGGGCACCGCGAAGGGCACTTCCAGGCGCCAGAAGCGCTGCCAGGCGGTCAGGTGGAAGCTGGCGGCTGCCTCCACCAGGTCGGCCGGCACCGTGGTCAGCGACTGATACATGGAAAACGCCATGTTCCAGGCCTGGCTGGTGAAGATCGCGAAGATCGCCGCCAGTTCCAGCCCCATCACCTGGCCGGGGAACAGATTCATGAAAAAGACGACGGTGAAGGTCAGGAAGCCGAGGATCGGCACTGATTGCAGAATATCGAGAATAGGGATCAGAATCAGCCCGAGCCGGCGGCTTTTCGCCGCCGCCGTGGCATAGGTGAAGGTGAACACCAGCGAGGCGGCAAGGGCGGCGAACATGCGCAGCGTGGTGCGCACCGCATAGGCCGGCAGATAGGCCGGGTCGAGATGCACCGAGACCGCGCCCGGCGCGCTGAGCGGCTGCAACGTGCCCTGGGCGATATGCGATACCGCGATCAGCACCCCGAACACGCACAGGATCGCCGCAGCGTCCCACGGGTTGACGAGGCGCCGGCCGGAGATCAGGGCGGGGAACGGCGCGTTGGACATCGGGACCGGCCGGGTGCGGGGCTTGCGAAAGGCGGGCCGCGCGCGACCCGCGCCTCCCTTAGCCCAGGGCATGCAAGCCTGTCACCCCGGCGCTTGAAGGCGTTTCGGTGACGATGTGTCAGGGCCGCACCATTTGCCATCCTTGTCTTGGCGCGCGCCGGGCGCGCTGGTATCCCGGACCGCCGCGATCCACCCAGCAGAGCCGCCGATCATGTCCGCCGCCCGCCCCGTCCTGGGGATCGAAACCAGCTGTGACGAGACCGCCGCCGCCATCCTGACCGGTGACGGCACCATCCTGGCCGAGGCGGTGCTGAGCCAGCTGAGCGAGCACGCGGCCTTTGGCGGCGTGGTGCCGGAGATCGCTGCGCGCGCCCATCTGGCCTATCTGCCGCGCCTGATCACCCAGGTGCTGGACCAGGCCGGGCTGGCGCCGGCCGATCTGGATGCGGTGGCGGCCAGCACCGGGCCCGGGCTGATCGGCGGGCTGATCGTCGGCAGTCAGATGGCCAAGGGTATGGCGCTGGCCAGCGGCCGCGCCTTCCTGGCCATCAACCATCTGGAAGCCCATGCCCTGACCGCGCGCCTGCCCGGGCTGGTGCCGGGCGGGGCGGCGTTTCCCTATCTGCTGCTGCTGATCTCCGGCGGGCATTGCCAATGCATCGCGGTGCTGGGGCTCGGCCGGTATGTCCGCCTCGGCGGCACGGTCGATGATGCGGCGGGGGAAGCGTTCGACAAGGTGGCCAAGCTGCTCGGTCTGCCCTGGCCGGGCGGCCCTGCGCTGGAACGCCTTGCCGCCACCGGCGATCCCGCGGCCTTCGCCTTTCCCCGGCCGATGCTGGGGCGGGAAGGCTGCGATTTCAGCTTCTCCGGCCTCAAGACCGCCGTCGCCCAGGCGGTGGCGCGCGTTGCTCCCGCCCAGGCGGCGCTGCCGGAAAGCCTGGCCGCCGATCTCGCGGCGAGTTTTCAGGCCGCGGTGGCCGCGGTGCTGGCCGATCGCGCCGCCCATGCGATGGCCGCGATGCGCGCGCGCGCGCCGCAGGC
>JAGWRU010000152.1 GCA_028869595.1 Rhodospirillales bacterium | reverse complement strand
GCACTCTCTACTCGCGCGCTACCCGCACTCTCTACTCGCGCGCTACCCGCACTCTCTACTCGCGCGCTACCCGCACTCTCTACTCGCGCGCTACCCGCACGACACACTTCCCGAAATTGCCGCCCCGCAGCACCGCGGCCAGCGCCGCCGGCGCGCTCTCCAGGCCGTCATGCATATCCTCGCGCCAGGCCAGGCTGCCATCGGCGACCCAGGGGCTCGCCAGGCTCCGCCATTCGGCGAAGCGCTCCGGCTTGTCCGACACGATCATCCCCTGGATCGTCACCCGCTTGCCGACCACGAAGCCCAGATTGGGCCCGTCGGCAAAGGAAGCATCGTTGTATTGCGCGACCATGCCGCACATCACCACCCGCGCGAACGGCGCCAGCGCGGCAAACACCGCGCGCTGCACCGCGCCGCCGACATTCTCGAAATAGACATCGACGCCCTTGGGACAGGTCTCGGCCAGCGCCGCATCGAGATCGTCGGCGCGATGATCGATGCAGGCATCGAAGCCCAGCTCCTCCTGCACATACAGGCATTTGGCGGAACCGCCGGCGATGCCCACCACCCGCGCCCCGGCCCGTTTGGCAAGCTGGCCCGCGACCGAGCCGACCGCGCCGGCCGCCGCCGAGATCACCACCGTCTCTCCGGCCTGCGGACGGCCGATATCCTTCATCCCCGAATAGGCGGTCGTGCCGGGCATGCCCAGCACCCCGAGATAGGCCGAATACGGCGCAACCCCCGGCCCGGATGGCGGCAATTTCACGAGATTTTTTGCCTTCGCCAGCGCATGGGTCTGCCAGCCCCGCGTGCCCAGCACGACATCGCCCGGCGCGAAGCCCGGATCGGCCGAGGCGATCACCCGGCCCACGCATTCGCCCGTCATCACCTCTCCGATGCCGACCGAAGGCGCGTAGGATGGCCGATCCGACAGCCTGCCGCGCATATAGGGGTCGATCGACAGGAACAGCGTGCGGGTCAGCACCTCGCCCGGGCCGGGCGCGGGCAGCGGGGTTTCCCGCCATTCGAAATCATGCGGCCCCGGCAATCCGTTGGGCCGACGGCGCAGGACCAAGGCGCGGCTGATGGCATCGGCGGCGTCGCTCATCGGTGATTTCTCCTGATCTGTAACCGGATCATAACCCGTACCGGCGTTGAACAAAGCCGCCACGTCGCTCCCCCGGGCCGAGCCGGTGCGGCGACCGCAGCCGGGAGCCGCCAATGCCGCACACCCAGTCCGAACTGACGAACGAGCCCGCCGACGCGGCCCAGGATATCCTCGCCGCCTTCACCGAATTCACCCTGCTGGCCGACCGGCTACGCATCACCGGCGCCGAACGCCGCTCCATCCTGGGCGTGCCCGAGCCGGTCTGGGCCGCGCTGACCGAGGATCAGGCCCGCCTGACCCAGGTCGCCGACCCCGCCCATCTGCGCCGGCTGCGCTATGCGCTGGGGCTGATGCGGCGGGAGGCGATGAACGGCGCCTGATCGCGACCCCGGCATCGCGGCCCCGGCATCGCGACCCCGGCATCGCGGCCCCGGCATCGCGACCCCGCCATCGCGACCCCGCCATCGCGAACCTGGGCTCGGATGCGCCGCGCGGCGCATCCGCACCGCGTGCCTCAGGCGGCGTCGGATCGCAGCACCAGCCGCCCCGTCACCGTGCCGTCGCGCAGGCGCATCAGCGCGTCATTGGCCTGGGCCTGCGGCACCACCGCGACCGGCAGCGCGCTCAGCGTGCCGGACTGGGCAAGCGCCACCAATTCGCGCAATTCCTTGGGGTTGCCGACATAGCTGCCCTGCACCGTCAAGGCGCGGATCGCCATGATCGGCAGCGGCAGCATCAGCTCTCCGCCGAACAGCCCGACCTGGATCAGCTTGCCGCCCTTGCGCAGCGCCCCGAAGGCGAAGCGCGCGGTCGCCGTGCCGTTGACCAAATCGATCACCGCCAGCACCGGCCCGCCGGCCGCCTCCATGATGCGTTTGGCGACACCCTCGCCATTGCCGTCCACCACCTTATGCGCCCCGGCCTGCAATGCGGCGGCACGCTTTTCCGCGCTGACATCGACCGAGACGATGTGTTCATGGCCCAGCGCGCGCAGCACCGCGATGGCGTTCAGCCCCAGCCCGCCGGCGCCGACCAGCACGATCGCCTCGGATTTGGCGATCGGCATCACCTTCTTGATCGCCGCATAGACGGTGATGCCCGAGCAGGCATAGGTCGCCGCCACCGCCGGATCGAGCGTGCCGGGATCGACCAGATGGCGCGGATGCGGCGCCACCACATGGCTGCCATAGCCGCCATTGCGATAGACGCCGAGGCTCTGCGGCGTCAGGCACATATTATCCTCCTCCGCGAGGCAGGCGGCGCAGGTGCCGCAGCCCAGCCAGGGAAAGACGATGCGCAGATCGCCGGGTTTCACGCCCTTGGCGTCGGGGCCCATCGCCACCACGCGGCCGACGATCTCATGGCCCATGGCCAGCGGCAGCACCACGCCGCGATCCTTGAGCGACATTTTCTGCCCGCCGCCGACATCGTAGAACCCGTCCCAGATATGCAGATCGGAATGGCAGACGCCGCAATGCGTCACTTCCAGCAGCACCTCCGTGCCGGTGGGTTCCGGGGTCGGCAGCTCGATCCGCTGCAGCGGCGCTCCGTTCTCGACGACGGCCCAGGCGTGCATGGTGTTTCCTCCGTTCTGATCGGCGAAAGGTAGCCGCCGGGCGGCACGGGTCAAGCGGCTTGCACCTCCCCGCGCGCGCGCCTATGGCCGCAGGGAATTGCCGCACGCCAACCGCAGGATCGCCCCATGAACGCGCCCGATGACGATGCCGGTGCCGAACTTCTCCGTCTGCGCGCGGTAATGGCCGCGCTGCGCGATCCGGCGACCGGCTGCCCCTGGGACAAGGAGCAGGATTTCGCCTCCATCGCCCCCTACACGATCGAGGAGGCGTACGAGGTCGCCGACGCCATCGCCCGCGACGACATGCCCGCCCTCGCCGACGAGCTGGGCGATCTGCTGTTCCAGGTGGTCTATCACGCCCGCCTGGCCGAGGAGCGCGGCGCCTTCGCCTTCGCCGATGTGGCGCGCGCCATCGCCGACAAGATGATCCGCCGCCACCCGCATGTCTTCGCCCCGCGTGACGATACCGGCGCGCCCGCCTTCCCGCCGGGCACGTGGGAGGCGCAGAAATCCGCCGAGCGCGCCGCGCGGGCCGAGCATGCGACGCTGGCCGGCATCGCCGTCGCGCTGCCGGCGCTGAGCCGTGCGGCCAAGCTGACGGCGCGCGCCGCACGCGTCGGCTTCGACTGGCCCGATGCCGAGGCGGTGCTGGAAAAACTGCACGAGGAAATCGGCGAATTGCGCGCCGAACTGCCGCGCGACGGGCGGCCCGCCAACGCCGCCCGCCTGGCCGATGAAATGGGCGATCTGCTGTTCGTGCTGGCCAATCTGGCGCGCAAGCTCGGTCTCGATGCCGAGACCTGCCTGCATCAGGCCAATCGCAAATTCGAGCGTCGCTTCAACGCCGTGGAGGCACGGCTGCTGCAACGCGCGACCACCCCGGCCGAGGCCGGGCTGGCGGCGATGGAGGAGGAATGGATCGCGGTGAAGAAGACGGAACAGCCGGGCTGAGCCTCAGCTCGGCAGCATCAATCCGCTCGCCTGCATCCGCGCCCGCGCCTCGGTCATCGCCGCGCCGACGGCGAGCGCGGCGGCCAATGCCCGCCGCCCGGCCGCGGCATCGACCACCACCGGCGCGCCATCCAGCACCGCGGCGACGAAGGCGGCATGCTCGGCGGCCAGGCTGTCATGATCTTCCCAGGATGCTTCCGCCATGGCGAAGCCGGCCACGCCCGGCACGGCCCGCGCGCCCGCAGGCAGCGTGCCGTCACGCCCGACCATGGTCAGGCTGCGATTGGCGAAATCGACGGCAACATAGCCGTTCTGGCCGAAAATCCGCATCCGCCGCTCGGTCCGCGGCGAGATGCGGCTGGCCGTGATCGTCGCCACCGCGCCGGAGGCGAAGCGGATGCGGGCATTGGCGATATCCTCGTGCGGCGAGGCAACCGCCGCGCCCACCGCATCGACGCTTTCGATCGGGCTGTCGACCAGGGCCAGGATCAGATCGAGATCATGGATCATCAGATCGAGGATGACCGAAACATCCGTGCCGCGCGGCTTGAAGGGCGCGATGCGCGCCGCCTCGATGTAAAGCGGCGCGCCGGCGCGCCCGGCCAGCGCCCGATAGGCGGCGGAAAATCGTTCGAGATGACCGACCTGAAGCACGAGATTGCGTTCCTGCGCGAGCCGGCTCAACGCATCCGCCTCGGCCAGGGTCGCCGCGATCGGCTTTTCCACCAGGACGTGCCGCCCGGCCGCGAGTGCGGCGGCGGCAAGCGCGTGATGGGCTTCCGCCGGGGCCGCGACGATGATCGCCTCGGATGCGTCCAGCAGCGCGGCGAAGGCCATTTCCGGCGCCCCCGCCTCCCAGCCGACGGTGCGCGCGCGTTCCTCGTCCGGATCATGGATGCCGACCAGTGTCGCCCGCTCCGACGCTGCGACTTTCAGCGCGTGGTAGCGGCCGAAATGCCCGGCACCGGCAATGCCGATACGCAGGCGCGGGCCGTTCGGCGGGGTGGCGGCGTGGGACATGGCGGGCTCCGGGGCACGGCGATGCCGACCCTCATAGCCGATCGTCGGCGGCACGCAAATACGGTGCGCGATAAGCCCTTGTCTTTTCGTGGATTCACGAAAATTACCGGCCCCGAGGGCAGGCGCGCGCATTAACCGGCGCTTAGCGGCATCGGTGCATGCTGGAGGTCTGCCGCAATGTCTTCCCCATGTCTTCCTCCCCCATGTCTTCTCCCCCTGGCCCGGATCCCGGCATGCCGCCCACCCGCCCCGCCCAAGCCGCATCCCAGCCCGCCGCCCTGCCGGCGTTCTGGCGGCGGCTGCGCCAACCGGACGGCCTGTGGCGTCTGGGCAGATTATGGCGTCCGGGCGGCGCCGCACGCATCCCGGACCGCTTCGCCGCCGTCGCCGCCCTGGCCGGGCTGTCGCTCTGGCGCCAGGCCGGGCGCGGGGCGATCCAGTTCCTGGCCAATCCGCCGCCCGGCATTGCCGGGCTGCGGCTCGGCCAGACCGGCGGCAGCGGCGCCGAACTCGCCCGCCATCGCGCCGATCTCGGCGCCGGGCACGGGTTTCGCGATGCCGCCTATCGCTGCCAGGACCAGGACGGGCGGATGCGCCATCTGCTGCTCAGCGGCGTGCCGCGCCGGCGCGGCGGCGGCGCGGTGCGCGGCTGGCACGGGCTGGCGCGCGAGGTGACCGAGGAGATCGCCGCCGCCGATGCCATGGCCGAGGCGCAGCGCCGCGTCCACGCCGCCCAGGAGGCCGCCCGCGCGGCGATGGAGGAGGTCAGCGGCCGGATCGCCATGGTGGAGCAGGCGCGCGCCGAGTTCCTGGCCAGCGTCAGCCATGAATTGCGCACCCCGCTGCATGCCATTATCGGCTTCGCCGAACTGATCCGCGACCAGCCCTTCGGCCCGATCGCCAGCCCCTATATCGCCTATGCGCGCGACATCCATGCCAGCGGCCAGCGCCTGCTGGCCGAGGTCAATGATCTGCTCGATCTGTCGCGGATCGAAGCCGGCGAATACCGGCTGCATGAGGAAGCGACCGCGCTCGACATGGTGCTGGCCGGCTGCCTGGCGCAGCTGCGCCCGCGCGCCCAGGCCGCCCATCTGGCGCTGGAAGCGGCGCGCCCGCCGCCGGGCCTGACCGGGCGGGTGGTGGTCCGCGCCGATCGCCAGGCGCTGCGCCAGGTGGTGCAGGCGCTGATCGAGCACGGCATGCGCACCACCCCCTCCGGCGCCACGCTGCGCCTGGGATTGGCGGAAACCGCCGAGGGGGATCCGGCCATCACCCTTGCCAGCAGCGCAAGCGGCGCGCCGGTCGAGGCGCTGGGCGGCGACGGCGTCGGGCTGGTGCTGTGCCGGCGTCTGCTCGGGCTGCATGGCGGGCGGCTGGCCAGCGATGTGGCCGGCGCGGCGGGGCGCGAGGCGGGGCTGCGCCTATGGGCGATCCTGCCGGCGGCGCGGCTGCTGCATGTCACCCCGCCCGCGCCGTCCATGCCGACCGGACGAGCCCTGGCCGCGGTTCCCGCCCCGGCCGAGGCGGAGGCGGCACGCGCCGGCTAGAGTCGGCCGGACGCCGATCGCCGCGCCTGACCGACTCCGGCTTTTCGTTTCGTCGTGTGAGTCACGGCTACGGCGATTTCGCCTTCGCCGATCACACTCCTGATCTTTCGTCTCGTCGTGTGAGTCACGGCTGCGGCGATTTCGCCTTCGCCGATCACACTCCGGATCTTTCGTTTCGTCGTGTGATTCACGGCTACGGCGATTTCGCCTTCGCCGATCACACTCCGGATCTTTCGTTTCGTCGTGTGATTCACGGCTACGGCGATTTCGCCTTCGCCGATCACACTCCGGGCGGATCACGATGGCGGGTGCAGCCGGCCCGACAGAAAGGCGACCCCGTCCGGGCCGGCCTGCTCGGCATGCGCGGCACCGGCCGCTACCTCGCACCAATCGCCCTGGCGCAGGATTTCCGCCTGGCCGTTCCGCCGCAGCGTCAATTCGCCGCCCAGGATCAGCAGACGCACCGTGAAATCATGGGCATGCCCGTCATTGGCATATCCCGGCGGGCGCCCGCCATAGACCGGCGTGAAGCCATCGCGGCGCAGATTTTCCTCAAAGCGCGCCTGATCCATCCCAGCCCCCCCTGTGCCGATGTGAGTATGCCGATGTGAGTATGGCGATGCGAAGTTCCGCGCCTGCAGGCTGCGGCGGGGGCGGCGGAAAATCAACCATTCCCCACCGCCCGCTGCATGGCGCGCCGGGCGAGCCCCGCTTCCCGCGCCAGGCCGAGCAGCGTCACGATCGGTCGGATTCAAAGATTTGAAATGTCAGCGCCAAGCAATTTGTCCGCGTCGACCGATCCTGCGGCGTAGGGGCCATGGCGCGCATCCCCCCTGCCGCCGGCGAGCGGAAGCCTCCATCTCGGGGGGCGCCATCCTGGGGGGTAGGAGTACCGGCTGACCCTTATCACCGTGAACGGTCGACGATTTACACTTGTCCTCGGCCGGGCAACGCAACCAGCATAGCCATCCAACAGGAGATCGACATGACATTGAATTCCAAGCAGCTCGTGGCCGAAGCGGATGGCGCGACCGAACGCCTCACCCCGGCCGATGCCGCCCGCCTGGTCGGCGATGCCGATACGGTGTTCGTCGATGTCCGTGATCTGTCCGAACGGGAAAAATCCGGCACCATCCAGGGGGCGGTGCATGTGCCGCGCGGCCTGCTCGAATTCAAGGCGGACCCGGACAGCCCGGCGCACGAAAAAGCCCTGTCCAGCGGCAAAAGACTGGTGCTGTTCTGCGCCTCCGGCGGGCGGGCGGCACTGGCCGCGAAAACGCTGAAGGATGCCGGCATCGACCGCGTCGCGCATGTCAGCGGCGGCGGTTTCGAGGCGCTGAAGGCGGCCAACGCGCCGACGATGCCGTAAGACCCACGCGGGAAGACCCGCAAGCACTTCCCCCGGCGCCTCGGCGTCGGGCGGCGGATCAATCCGCGCGGATCTGCGCCGCTGCCGCGCGCAAGCTGCGGCGCGCCTGCCCGGCCTCGCGCCCCAGCGCGAGCAGGGCGGCGATCTCCCGCGGCCGGCAGGCCAGGGCCGCGAGCAGGCGCAAGGGCCGCAACCGCCCTGCCCCATCCACCGCCGCCAGGGCCGCATGCGGCAGCGCCCGCGCGGCCGGATCAGCAATGGCGCGCAGCACGGCAAAAGGCAGCCCCGCCGCCCGCGCCGCGCGCGCCACCGCGCCGCTTTCCAGATCGACCGCCGCAGCCCCGGTCGCGGCAAAGGCCGCGCGCTTTTCCGCCACCCCGTCCAGCACGCGCTCGGCCCCCAGCAGACGGCCCGACGGCATTTGGCCTAGAAGCGCCGCCAGCGCCGGATCGGCGGCGAAGATCGCATCCCCCGTCACTACTTCCGCCGGGCAGAGCAGCGTGCCGGCCGGCAAAGCCGGATCGAGCCCGCCGGCCAGGCCGAAACTGATCAACCCGCCGACGCCTTGGCCCAGCAGCCGCGCGCAGGCGGCCGCTGCCCCCGCCGCGCCGCCGCCCCCCACTGCCACCACCGCGCCCAGGCGGCGCGCGAGCGGGGCCGCCATCCGTGCCTCGACGGCAAGGCCGACGACGATGCCGATGCGATCAGAAGCCAAATCCGACCCGCGTGCTTCCCGCCGCGCGCATCCGCGCATAGCGCGCCAAAGCGAGCGCGGGGAAATAAAGCTTGTAGCCGTGATAGCGCAGATAGAAGACGCGCGGAAAACCGACCGCCGTATAGGGCAGTTCGTCGAAGCCGCCATCCGGGCGCTGGGCGGCGATCAGCCAGGCAATGCCGCGCGCCACCGCCGGATCGCCGATCCGCCCGCCTGCCATCAGCCCGAGCAGCGCCCAGGCGGTCTGGCTCGGCGTACTGGCGTGGTAGCGCCCATGCGGCGCATCGGCATAGCTCTCCTCATCCTCGCCCCAGCCGCCATCCGCGCGCTGCACCGCGATCAGCCAGTCGCAGGCACGCGCCACGGCGGGATCATCGGGACCGATGCCGGCGGCATGAAACGCGCACAGCACCGACCACGTGCCGTAGAGGTAATTGGTGCCCCAGCGGCCGAACCAACTGCCCTCCGCCTCCTGCTCGCGGCGCAGAAAGGCGATGGCGCGGGCCATCGCCGGATGATCGGCAGCCAGCCCGATCTGGGCGAGAAAGGACACGCAGCGCGCGGTGACGTCCGAGGTCGGCGGATCGAGCAGCGCACCATGATCGGCGAACGGAATATGGTTGAGATGGAGATGCGTGTTCTCCGGCTCGAACGCACCCCAGCCGCCGTCCAGCCTGCCGCCGCCGCGCGACTGCATGCCGAGAATCCAGTCCCGCGCCCGCGCGATCGCGGCGCCATGCGCGGGATCGCCGCAGCGATGCAGCAGCATGCCGACCACGGCGGTATCGTCGACATCGGGGTAATAGGCGTTCTCGTACTGAAACGCCCAGCCGCCAGGGGCGAGGCCCGGCCGGCGCACCCCCCAATCGCCCACCACATCCAGGATCTGGCGCGGGATCAGCCAGTCGCAGGCCCGCGCGGCAGCGCCATCCTCACCCGCCTCGATCAGCGCATGCCCGGCCAGCGCAGTGTCCCAGACCGGCGACAGGCAGGGCTGGCAATAGGCGGCGGGGTCGTTGCGTCCCGCCGCCACCTCGTGATCGACCAGCAGCCGGCGCACCGCCTGCCAGGCGATGGCGGCGTCGGGGTGATCGGCGGCATAGCCCAGCGTGTCGAACATCATCACCGAATTGGCGATGGCCGGGTAGATGCCGCCCAGCCCCTCGCTGCCGTTCAGACGCGCGGTGACGAAATCCACCGCGCGGCGGATCGCGGCCCGGCGGGCGGCGGCGGGGAAATAGGGCTGCACGGCACGCAGCACGGTATCGACGCCCTTGAAGAACCGCCCCCAGGCGGAGCGATAGGGACCGCGGATCCAGTCGCGCACCTGCGCGGGCGGCGTCACGAACAGTTCCGCCACGCCGATGCCGCGCGGATTGCGCGCCTGCGGGCGCAGCGCCATCAGCACCAGCAGCGGCACGATCACGGTGCGCGACCAGTACGAGACCTTGGACAGGTGAAAGGGAAACCACAGCGGCAGATGCATGATCTCCACCGGCATCACCGGCACCGCGCGCCAGGGCACGGCACCGAACAGCGCAAGCTGGATGCGGGTGAAGACATTGACCCGCGCCGCCCCGCCGGCCGCCAGGATCGCCGCGCGCGCGCGCGCCATATGCGGCGCGTCGGCATCGTCGCCGATCGCCTTCAGCGCGAAATATGCCTTGACGCTGGCGGAGAGATCGAAGGCGCCATCGTGAAACAGCGGCCAGCCGCCATGCGCGCCCTGGATGGCGCGCAGATAGGTGCCGATGCGCGCCTCCAGCGCCGGATCGATGCGGTCGAGGAAATGTTCCAGCAGCACGTATTCGGCGGGAATCGTGGCATCGGCTTCCAGCGCGAAGACGAAATGCCCGTCCGGCTTCTGCGTGGCGGTCAGCGCGGCGATGGCGCGCGCGCCCGCCTCCGCCGCACTGACGGCAACCGGGCTCGATGTCGGGGACAGGGTTTCGCTGGGCATGGTCCTGGCATTCACAAAAACGGCGGCGCCGGCCTAAGCCTGCGCGCGCATGATCGACGCGGCCACCCTGCCCGACCTGATCGCACCTTCGATGGTCGCGGGCAAGCCGGTTGCCGTCCAATCCCCGGCCAGTACCAGATTGGCCAGGCCGAGGCGCATCGCCGCGCGCGCATCCGGGCGGCGCGCCTCCTGCGCCGGGGTGGCGGCGAAGGTCGCGCGCTTCTCGCGCACCAGCCGCCAGGGCGGCAGCGGGCCGGACAGGCCGAGCGCCGCCTGCAGATCGCTCCAGACCGCGCCGGCCAGCGCGTCCTGGCTTGCCTCGGCCAGCCGATTGGCGGCGCTGATCGTCACCGAGAGATGGCCCTTTTTGGCAAAGACGAATTCCGCCGTGCCGCCGATCAGGCCGAGAAATCCCGCCCTGCCGAGATCGGCCGTGGCGGCGACATGCAGATTGGCGATCGCCTCGAACCGATCGGGCACCACCAGGCCGGCCAGCAGATCGGCCGCGACCGGCGCCGGCACGGCCAGCACGACGCGATCGGCCGCCGCCAGCGCGATCCGCCCGCCCGGGCCCAGCAGGCCCGTCACCCGGCCATCGCCGCATTCCAGCGCCGCGATCCGTTGCCCGAATTCCGGCACCACCCCGCGCGCGGCAAGCCAGGCCAGCGCCGGATCGATCAGCGCCGCCGACAGGCCCTGCGCGGGATAGAGCGGGATCGCCGCCTGTCCACCCCGCACCAGCGTCTCGCGCAGCACCGCGCCCATCAGCGCCGCCGAAGCCGCCTCCGGCGGGGTGTTCAGCACCGCGATGGAAAGCGGGGCGATCAGCCGGCGATACAGCGGATGATCGGCGAATAATGCCGCGATCGTCGCCGGGCCGCGCGCCAAGGCGAGCCGGACGAGCGCGCCATACGCGCCGATCCGGCTGCCCGCCACACGTCGCGCCGGGGCGAGGATCCACCAGGGCAGCGGCCCGGCATTGGGCGCCAGCGTCCAGCGCGCGCCATCGGCCAGATCGAGGAAGGGAAACAGCGCCCGCCCCGGCCCGGCGAGTGGCGCATCGGCGCCGATGCGGGCACGGAACGCGGCCAGATCGCGATTGCCCGACAGCATCAGATGATTGCCGTTATCGACCACCATCCCCAGCGCGCGATCGAAATAGGAGCGGCAGCGCCCCCCCGCCGCCGGCCCGGCCTCGTGCACGGCCACGCCGATGCCCTGCTCGGCCAGCGCGCTCGCCGCCGACAGCCCGGCCAGGCCGGCGCCGATCACGTGCACGATGCCGGCCATGGCTCAGGCCAATCCGAAGCGCAGCGCGAGGACCAGCTTGCGCCACAGCGGCAGCGACAGGCGCGGCCCGGGCGGGGCGAAGCCGCGCCGGCGCAGCGCCGCCAGCAGCGCGCCATAGGTGGCCGCCATCATGCGCGCCGGCTTCATCGCCGCCGCATCGCATGTTGCCATCGCCGTGGCGGCCTCGGCGAAATAGCCCTCGGCCAGCAGCGCGACGCGCCGGCATACCGCATCGATGCGCGGATCGGCGGCGATCGCCGGATCGGCGGCCAGGCCGGCCTCGGCGATGTATTCGGCCGGCAGATAGAGCCGCCCGCGCCCGGCATCCTCGGCCACGTCGCGCAGGATATTGGTCAACTGCAAGGCCCGCCCGAGGGCGAAAGCGACGCGGTCCGCGGCCGCCGAGGCATCGCCGAAGGCGCGCACCGATAATCGTCCCACCGCCGCGGCCACCCGGTCGCAATAGAGGTCGAGCGTGGCGAGATCGGGGGCGACGATAGGATCGCCGGCATCCATCTCCATGCCGTCGATCACCGCGATGAAATCGGCCTCGCGCAGCGCGAAGGCGGCGATCGCGGCGGCCAGCACGCGGCATACCGCACCGACATCGCCGCCCGGTTGCGGTTCGGGCAGCCGCCCGGCGCACAGGGCCGCGATGCGCGCGCGCCAGGCGGCCAGTTCCGCCCGGCGCGGGGCGAGCGGTCCTTCCTCATCGGCAATATCGTCGACCATGCGGCAGAAGGCATAGATCGCATACATCGCCTGCCGCCGCGCCGGGGCCAGGATCCGCATGCCGCGATAAAACGAGGTGCCGGCGCCGCGCACGATCGCCTCCACCCGCGCCAGATCGGCGGGGGCGACGGGCAGAGCGGAGGCTTTACCGCGCGCGCTCATAGGTGGCGCAGCGCGCCCAGAAGCGCGCCCAGAATATCGGTTTTCATCAGCTTGACGCGCCCGGCCAGCGGATCGCGCCGCGCGAGGCGCCGATGCAGACGGTGCGCAAGGCCGACGATGATCGCGGTTTCCAGCCGCAGCCCGCGCGCGCGCACCCGGCGCGGCAGCGCCTCGGCCTCGACGCACAGCGCGAAGGTCTCCGCGAGCGCGGCATCCAGCACGGTGCGCAGCCCGGCGCTGCAACGCGGCGCCGCCAGATCGGCCATGGTCGCGCCGAACGCCGCCATCCAGTCCTGCGGCAAATAGCAGCGATCGAGCGCCGCCACATCCTTGCCGCAATCCTGCAGATGGTTCAGCACCTGCAGCGCGGCGCACAGCGCATCGGAGGGGCCGTGCGTCGCCGCATCCTCGCCATGCAGATCGAGCACGTAGCGCCCCACCGGCATCGCAGAATAACGGCAATACTCATAGAGTTCGGCCCAGTCGGCGTAGCGCGTCTTGGTGGCGTCGCGGCGGAAGGCGATCAGCAGGTCGGTGGCATGGCGCGGCGCGACATCGGTGACGCGCAGGCTGTCGCGCAAGGCGCGCGCGCTCGGCGCGCCGGTCTCGGCATGGCCGAGCAGCACCGCCTCCATGTGATCGAGGCGGGCGATCTTATCCTCGGGCGCCAGCACCGGACTGTCGGCGATGTCATCGGCGTTGCGCGCGAAGGCGTAATAGGCGTGGACATGGGCACGCAGATCGCGGCGGATCAGCTGCGAGCCCACCGGAAAATTCTCGTCGCCGCGATCCTTGCCCGACCAGGCCTCGACGTTTTCACTCTCGACGGCCATGCTCATGCGCCCCCTCCCCGATAGGCGCGCCCCTTCCACAGCACCCCGCGACCGCGATGATGATCGAGCGCGGAGCCGATCGTCGCGGCCATATAGAAGGCCGCGATCGCCGGCATCGCCAGTGCCCAGGCCGGGAAGCGGCCAAACCGCGCCAGCGTCGGCAGGTAGCTTGCCGCCATCATCGCCCAGATCAGCAGGCCGAGCAGACGCGCCGCGCCGCCGCCGAACAGCGCCAGCGCCGGACCCAGCAGCCAGACCAGCGCCATGCCGAGCACGGTGCCGCCCAGCAGCAGCGGCGAGAAGCGCAGCTGCACATAGGCGGTGCGCGCGATCATCCGCCAGAGATCGGCGAAATCCGGATAGCGGCGGAGCGAACGTGCCGCGCGCGTATGCCCGAGCCAGATGCGTCCGCCGCGCTTGACCGCGCCGGCCAGCGCCACATCGTCGATCAGCGCGCCGCGCACCGCGGCGATGCCGCCGATCCGATCCAGCGCGCGCGGGCGCAGCAGCATCGTCCCGCCGGCCGCCGCCGCCGCCTTTGCCGAGAGCGGATCGCAGACCTTGGCGAAGGGGTAGAGGAGCTGGAAGAAATAGACGAAGGCCGGCACCAGCGCGCGCTCGGCCAGGCTTTCGCAATGCAGCGCCACCATCTCCGAGACCAGATCGGTATCGCCGCGCTCGGCGGCCGCGACCAGCGTGGAGAGATGCCCCGGCGCATGCACGATATCGGCATCGCAGAGCAGCAGGAATTCCGGCGCCGGCGCCGCCTCCCGCGCCGCCGCGATGCCTTGCGCCACGGCCCAGAGCTTGCCGCTCCACCCTGGCGGCGTCTCGCTGCCATGCAGCACCCGGATGCGCGGATCATCCAGCCCGGCCGCGATCGCCGCCGTCGCATCGGTGCTGCGATCATCGACCACGATGATGCGAAGATCGCCCGGATAATCCTGCCCGCGCAGGCTGGCCAGCACGGCGCCGATCGTCTCCGCCTCGTCGCGCGCGGGAATGACCACCGCGACGGCGGGTGCGGCGGGCGGCAGCGCGGCGGCCAGTTCGGGGCCGGATTGCCAGAACCGCCCATGCGCGCAAAGCAGCCCGAGCCAGATCAGCGCGGCGAGCAGGGCAAGCGTGGTCATCGCGCGGCCCCGCGCGGCGGCATTTCCGCCATCGCCTCGGGCCGGATCGTCACGCCGGGCAGCATGCCGGCATCGCGAAACCAGGCGATCGCATCGACCAGCGCCAGCCGCGCCGGACGCGGCGCATAGCCCAGCTCCCGCACCGCCCGGTCGGATGCGTAGAACATCTCCTTGCGCGCCATCTTCAGATGATCGCGGGTCAGCATCGGCTCCGCCCCGCTGAGCCGCGCGATCGCCTCCATCAGCGCGGCGATCGGCATCAGCGGGCCGACCGGCAGGCGGATGCGCGGCGGCCGGCGCCCGACGATCGAAGCGACCATCGCCAGCACCCGCGCCAGCGCCAGATTCTCCCCGCCCAGCACATAGCCCGCGCCGATCCGCCCGCGCTCCAGCGCCAGCACATGGCCGAGCCCGACATCATCGACATGCACGATGTTCAGCCCGGTATCGACATAGGCGGGAATGCGCCCGCGCGCCGCGTCGCGGATCATCCGCCCGGTCGGCGTCGGCTTGATGTCGCGCGGCCCGACCGGGGCGGCGGGATTGACGATGACCACCGGCGCGCCCTGCGCCGCCTCGGCCCGCGCCGCCTGTTCGGCGAGGAATTTGGAGCGCTTATAGGTGCCCACCATATCGGCCTCGGCGCGCGGCGTATCCTCGGTGACCGGACGGCCATCGCCACTCGCCCCCAGCGCCGCGACCGAGGAGCAATAGACGATCCGTTCCGCCCCGGCCGCCATGGCGGCGCGCAGCATCGCCGTGGTGCCATCGACATTGGCGCGCAGCATCGCCGCCGGATCGGGCACCCAGATGCGATAATCGGCGGCGACATGCAGCACATAGCGACAGCCCGCCGCAGCGCGCGCCAGCGAGGCCGGATCGGTGAGATCGCCGGTCACGATCTCGGCCGCCAGCCCGTCGATATTGGCGCGCGGACTGGACGGGCGCACCATCAGCCGCAGCGTGTAGCCGCGCCCGAGCAGGGCGCGTGCCACCGCCGCGCCGACAAAGCCGGTGGCGCCGGTCACAAGGCACAGCCCGGCGCCGGACGGGGCGGCGTCTGGGCGGGCGGAATCGAGGGAAACGGCCTGCATGCGATCCTTCTCTGCCGCGACGGCTCGCCCTGCGGCGGGGCAGGAAGCGGGCGGCGAGCGTGTATAGCCGCGCTTGCCCGCCGCGCCCAAGGGGGGCAGGAAGCGCGCCGGGCGAAGCGCTCCGGCGATGCGGGGCGGAACCGCTTCAATTCCCGCCCCGGCCATTCTACAAGCGCTGCCAGCCCCCACGGACCCCGATGCACCCCTCTCTCCCCTGCCCGCCCGCGCCGCCCTGCCTGCCCCTGCCGGGCGCGATCCGTTG
>JAGWRU010000151.1 GCA_028869595.1 Rhodospirillales bacterium | reverse complement strand
CGATACCGGCGTGCTGGCCGGCTTTCAGACGGTGGACTTCAAGTACACGCTGGTTGACGGCAAGTACCACGATGTCGACTCCTCGTCGCTGGCCTTCGAAATCGCCGCCAAGGCCTGCTTCCGCGAAGGCATGAAGAAGGCCAGCCCGATCATCCTGGAGCCGATCATGGATGTGGAGATCACCACGCCGCAGGATCACGTGGGCGACGTGGTGGGCGACATCAACCGCCGCCGCGGCACCATCCAAAGCCAGGAAAGCTCCGGCTCCACCGTGATCGTGCGGGTGCAGGTGCCGCTCAAGGAAATGTTCGGCTATATTTCCGATCTGCGCAGCATGACCAAGGGACGCGCTTCGTTCACCATGCAGTTCCACCATTACGATCCGGTGCCGCGCAACATTGCCGACGAGATCATGGCGAAAAGCGCGTAAGACAGGACAAGGCAGATGGGACCATGGGCCTCATGGTGATCCTCTGATGCATACCCCCCGCCTGCACTGGATGCGCGGGCGGATCGAGGCCGGGCCCGGTGATCGCCGGACCCTGGAATGGATCGGATGCGACGACGCGGGCGAGGCCATTGCCCGCGTCGTTCGCGTTCTGGGCCCGCTGATCGAGGGCTGGCGGGAATACCGCGCCGTCGCCCGCGATGCCGAGGCCAGGGTGGTGGAATTGCGCCCGATCCCGCCGGAAGGCGCGGGGTGGCTTGCCTGTGTCGGCGGCAAGGTGGTGGGGCGCGCGGCCTTGCCGTTGCAGGCGGTGCGCCGGGCCGAGGCGGTGCTGCTGGATGCGCGAAAGGAATAGGATGCGCCTGATTCTGCTTCCGCTGGCCTGGCTGGCGGCGCTGATCCTGTTCGCCGCCCCGGCCCAAGCCGCCGTGTTCACCGTGCGCGTCGATGGCGTCGCCCAGAACATCCTGATCGAAGCCCCCGCAACGAAGCCCCGCGCGGTGGTGGTGATGTTTCCCGGCGGTGACGGGGTGATCGGCATCGGCGCCGATGGCCACATCGCCCATCCCGGCAATTTCCTGATCCGCACGCGCGCGGCCTGGCTCGCCAAGGGCTTCGTCTATGTCGCGGTCGACGCCCCGCCGGCGCGCGCGCGCCTGCCGCATGATCGCGTCGGCTACGATAATCAGCGCGCTATCGCCGCCATCGTGGCGCATGTGCGTGCGCGCACCGATCTGCCGATCTGGCTGCTGGGCACCAGCGCCGGGGCACCGGCCGCGCTTGCCGGGGCGGCGTCGCTGCCGGCCGGCAGCATTGCCGGGGTGGTGATCAGTTCGCCGCTGTCATTGGCGGGCCCGCGCGACAGCGTGTTCGATGCCGATCTTCTGGCGGTTCGGGTGCCGGTGCTGATCCAGGTCGCCGATGGCGATGCCTGCCGCCTTTCGCCGCCGGCGAATGCGGCGGTGATCAAGCATGATCTGCATCATGCGCGGCTGATCGAGATCGAACGCTTCGCGGGCGCCGCGTCGCGGCCCGGCGCGAGCCCGTGCGGCCCGTTTTCGCCGCATGGCTTTTTCGGCATCGAGGGCAAGGTGATCGACGCCGCCGCGCAATGGATCGAAGCGCATAGCGCGCCCTGATCTGCCGCGCCGCGGACCCGACCCGCCTCTACCCGGCCCATGCGCCCGCGCGGGCCGGGATCGAGCGCGGCAAAGCTCCGGTCACGCGGTCTCGGCCAGATAGGCCGCCGCGGCCTGCACGCCGCCTGCCCGGTGCGGGATCCCGGCAAGCGCGAGCCCCATCTCGACCCCGGCCAGCGCGCCCATCAGCTGCAGCGCGTTGATGTCGCCCATATGACCGATGCGGAATACCCGATCCTCGATCCGGCCGAGCCCATTGCCCAGGCTCATGTCGAAATGCTCCAGGATCAGCCCGCGCAGCTTGTCGGCGCTGTGGCCCTCCGGCACCCGCACCGCCGTCACGCCGGGCGAATAGGCGCGGGCGTCCAGGCACTGCAATTCCAGCCCCCAGGCAGCGGCGGCGCGCCGCGTCGCCTCGGCAAAGCGGGCGTGGCGGGCATAGATGGCGGGGAAGCCCTCGGCCCGCATCAGCCCGATCGCCGCTTCCAGCGCGTAGAGCAGGTTGACGGCCGGGGTATAGGGGAAGAACCCGGTCTCGTTGGCCACCGCGAGCGGCGCCCAATCCCAGTAGCCGCGCGCCAGACGGGCGGTTTTGCCGGCCGCCATGGCCTTGGGCGACACCGCGTTGAAGCTCAGCCCGGGCGGTACCATCAGGCCTTTCTGCGATCCGGAGATGGCGACATCCACCCCCCAGCCATCGAATTCGAACGGCCCGCAGCCGAGCGAGGAGATGGCATCGACCATCAGCAGGGCGCCGTGGCCGACCTTGTCGATGGCATGGCGCACGGCCGCGACATCGCTGAGGCAGGAGGTCGAGGTCTCGTTATGCACCACGCAGACCGCCTTGATCCGCCCTTCCTTATCGGCGCTCAGCGCATCGGCGATGGCGGCGGGATCGGCGCCGCGCCGCCAATCGGTTTCCAGCATCACCGCCACTAGGCCGAGACGCTCGGCCATCTGTTCCCACAGATGCGCGAACCAGCCAGTATGGCTCATCAGCACATGATCGCCGGGCGAGAGCGTGTTCACCAGCGCCGCCTCCCACGCCCCGGTGCCGGAGGCGGGGTAGAGCGCGATCATGCCCGATTGCGTGCCGAACACCTCGCGCATGCCGGCGATCACGGCGCGGCCGAGGCGGCCGAATTCCGGACCACGATGGTTGATCGCGTTGCGGTCCATGGCCCGCAGCACCGTGTCCGGCAGGTTGGTCGGGCCCGGGGTTTGCAGGAAATGGCGCCCGGGCAGGCGGCCCACAGCGTTGGAGTGGGGGGCGTTCGTCAGGGCGGCGGACATCGATCGAGGTCTCTCCCAAGCGTGCCGGGGGGCACGCGATCCGTGCAATGCGGCGCGCCCGAGGGGCACGCGGTCGGTTCAGTGCGGCGCGCGAGCGGAGGCCAGCGCGGTCGGCCGGCGGTCGGGCGCACAGAAAGCAGGTTGCGGGCGGCGATTCAAGCGTCTGTGTCGGGCGCTGCCCGCATGGCAGAAAGCGCCTGCCGGAGGGGGACGAGCCCCAGAGCCGCGGCCGCGTGCTCTCGGGCCGCCGCGCCCATCCGGGCGCGCAGCGCCGGGTCCTCGGCCAGGCGCACCAGCCAGGCGGCGGCATCGGCGATATCGGGATCGGCCCATTGCGCCCCGCGCGCCCGATGCACGCCGCGGCGGCGTTCATCGGCGGCGATCAGGCGGTAGCGCACCAGCGCGGCGCTGTCGGCATCCATGTAGTCCATGCTGCCGGAATAGCCGGTCGCCACCACCGCGCGGCCGAGCATCATCGCCTCCGCCGGCACCAGGCCGAGTCCCTCGCCGCGATGCAGCGACAGCACGATATCGGCACAGGCCATCAGCGCGTGGTTGTCGGCGCGCGAAAGGGTGCGGGTCTCGAAGCGGATATTCGCCGCATCGCCGGCGGCTTGCCGCAGCGTCGCGAAATCTTCCGGATAATGCTGCGGATTGCCGATCTTCAGCACCAGCAGCCGGTCGGGCCGGGTCCCGAAGGCGGCGCGGAAGGCAGCGATCGCGCCGAGCGGGTTTTTCAGTTCGAAGGAGGAGGCGAGGTTGAAATTGACCAGCACCACCACCGCCTCGCCCGGCAGGGCGAAATCCGTCCGTCCCAGCCCGGAGGGGCGCGGCGGATCGAGGGCGAGCGGCCCCGGCACCACCCGCACCGCCCGCCCGCCCAGCGGCAGGGCTTCCATCGCCGTGGCGGTGTAGCGCGACGGCACCCAGATTTCGTGCACGAAGGGCAGGCCGACCCGCCAATTCTCCGGCGCGCGCGACAATTCCCAGGCCCAGGAGCCGATGATCCTCCGCCCGCCGATCAGCCCGCGCGGCAGGCGCAGCAAGGTCAGCGGCAGGACCGGCGGATTGACCACCACCACCAGCGGCACGCCGGGCGGCGGCGGCGGATCGGCGGGCGGCGGCAGATCGGGGCTGTGGCCGGGCAGCAGCGGGCCGGCATCGATGCGCCAGACCGGCTCGCCCAGCGCCGCCATGCCGGCGGCCAGCAGCCGCGCGCCTTCGCCAAGGCCGGAGGCGCGGGAGAATTCGGCGACGATGGCGAAGCCCTGCGCCGGCACAAGCGGGGCCGGCTGGCTCGGGCGCGGCGCCAGCAAAGCCGTCGCCCGGGCCAGGGCGGCGCGGCGCGGCGCGGCCGGCAAGGCACGCCAGATCCGATGCAGCATGCCCGGGCGATAGGCCATCGCTCAGCGCCAGCGCCGATGGAACCACAGCCACTGGCCGGGATGCTCGCGCACCCAGCCCTCGACGATGGTGTTGATCGCCTGGGTCGCCGCCGCGACATCGATGCGCCCCGCGGCATCGCGCGGCAGATCGATCGGATCGGTCGCCTCGATGCGAAAGCGCCGTCCGGGCAGGCGGATGACGCGCACGCCGACGACCGGACAGTCGAATTGCCGGGCGAGCCGGGCGAGCGTGGGGTTCGCCTTGCAGCGCCGGCCGAAGAATTCGATATCGACGCCGCGGGAGAAATGCTGATCGATCAGCATGCCGAGATGCGCGCCCGATTCCAGCGCGCCAGCCATGGCGAACACCGCCTCCGGGCGGGAACGGATCAGCCGGCCCATCAGCGGCGCGCGAATGCGGGTGATGGCGCGCGCGATCGAGGCGATATTGGGCATGCGATAGACCACCGCGCTGTCCAGCCCGTGCATCGCCGCCGCCACCGCCGGCAATTCCCAATTGCCCAGATGGGCGGCGAAACACAAAGCCGGCTTGCCGTCATCGCGCAGCGCGATCAGCTTGGCGGCATCGGCGGTTTCGATCCGTCCGGCATTGGGATGCGCCTCGTCATAATCCCAGATGCGGCCGAGATGGACATATTCGCCGGCGACCCGGCCGAGATTGTCCCAGGCCTCACGCGCGATGGCGCGGTGCCAGGCCGCGTCGCGCTCGGGGAAGGCGGCGCGCAGATTGGCGAGCGCGATGCGCTGGACCGGCAGAAGCGGGCCGAGAGTGCGCGCGAAGAAGGCGGCGAGATCGGCCGCGCGATCGGGCGGAATACGCGCCATCAGCCAAAGCAGGAAGCGCACCAGCCGGCCGAGCAGCCGGTCGGTCAGGCTCTGGCGGATGGCCACTACAGGGTCACCAGGATCTTGCCGAAGACGTCGCGCGTTTCGATGCGCGCGAGGCCCTGGGCGAAATCCTCCATCGCATAGGTGCTGTCGATCACCGGACGCACCCCCGATGCGATGCGCGCAAGCGAACGGGCGATCGCATCGAGCGGCGAGCCGAACGAGCCGATGATGCGGTATTGCTGCTGGAACAACTGCATCAGATTGATGCTGCCGATCGGCCCGGAGGTCGCTCCGCAGGTCACCAGCCGCCCGCCGCGCTTCATCGACAGCAGGGAGCCTGCCCAGGTATCGGCGCCGACATGTTCGAAGACGACATCGACGCCCTTCTTGGCGGTCAGTTTGCGCACCACCCCTTCGAACCGGTCGGCGCGGTAGTCGATCGCGTGATCGGCGCCGAGTGCCAGCGCCTTGGCGGTTTTCTCCGCCCCGCCGGCGGTTGCGATGACGGTGCAGCCCAGCGCCTTGGCGATGCGGATGGCGATGCTGCCGATGCCTGATCCGGCGGCATGCACCAGGATGGTCTCGCCCGGCTCCAGCTTGGCATTGTCGAACAGCATGTGCTCGACCGTGGCATAGGCGACCGGCACGCAGGCGGCATCTTCCAGGCTGACCGCGTCGGGCACCGGCACCAGCAGCCGGGCAGGGTGGTTGGTGATCTCCTGGGCGAAGCCGTCGATATGAAAGCCGCGCACCCCGCCGACATTCTCGCACAGATTATCCTGGCCCTTGCGGCAGGCGCGGCAAATGCCGCAGGTCAGCGCCGAATAGGCGGTCACCCGCTGGCCGGGGCGCAGATGCTGGACGCCCTCGCCGACCGCGATCACCTCGCCGGCGGCCTCGGCGGCGACGGTCAGGGGAAGCTGGCGCTTGGCGAAGGCCATGCCGCGAAATCCCCATAGATCGATGTGATTGAGCGAGACGACGCGCACGCGGATCTGCGCCTCGCCCGGTCCCGGGGCGGCGGGGGCGGGGATTTCGGAAAGCGCGATCTGGCGCTCGGCCAGCAGGCGCAGGGCGCGAATGCTCGTCATGGAACAGGCTCCGGACAGGCGCGATCAGCCGCGCGGAAGGCCGAGCGAGGCGGTCAGCCCGCCATCGACCGGGATATAGGCGCCGGTGATATAGGACGCAGCCGGGGAAGCAAGGAAGCCGGCGAGTGCGGCGATTTCCTCGGCCCTGCCATAGCGCCCGGCCGGGATGCGCGCCTCGGTCGCGGCGCGATGGGCGGCGAAGGGGGCGAGCATGGCGGTGTCGACGAAACCGGGCGCGATGTAATTCACCGTCACGCCGCGCCGGGCGCTTTCGATCGCCAGGGTCTTCACATAGGCCAGCAGCGCCGCCTTGCTCGCGCCATAGGCGGCATTGCCCTGGCTTGCCACCTGACCGGCCACCGAGCCGATGGCGATGATGCGTCCGGCCCGCGCGCGCAGCATCGGGCGGATCACCGCCCGGGCGATGCGCACGAATGCGTGATAATTGACCTGCATGGCGCGTTCGGCGGCATCCTGATCGACCATCGCGGCCAGCGCGTCATAGGTGGTGCCGGAAACCTGCACCAGCGCGGCGAAGGGGGCGGCATCTTCCTGCGCGGCAGCGAATGCCTCGACCGCGGCGCGATCGGCGAGGTCGAGCGTGACCGCTTCCGCCCCTGCGGGGGCCGGCTCGGTCGCCGCGCTGCGCTGGGTGAAGGTCACGGCAAAGCCCTGGGCCCGCAAGGTGCCCACCACCGCCGCGCCGATGCCGCGCCGCCCGCCGATCACCAGCGCGCGCGGGTTCATGGCAGCAAGCCGCCATCGGTCTTGTGTGGCGCCCGGCCGCCCCACCGTCCCCGGTCGCTCATGCGGCGATGTCGCCGGGCGCCGCGCCCAGCACGAGCGAGACATTCTGCCCGCCAAAGCCGAAGGAATTCGACATGGCATGGGCGAAGCGGGCCGGGCGGGCGAGGTTGGGCACGCAATCGACCGGCAGGGCCGGGTCGGGAATGTCGTAATTGATGGTCGGCGGCAGCATCTGGTGACGGAGCGACAGCAGGGTGAACACCGCCTCCACCGCGCCGGCCGCGGTCAGCGTATGGCCGATCATCGATTTATTCGACGACATCGGCAGCGCGCTTGCCCGTTCGCCGAACACGGTCGAGACGCCAAGCCACTCCATCTTGTCGTTTTCCGGCGTGCCGGTGCCATGCGCGTTG
>JAGWRU010000150.1 GCA_028869595.1 Rhodospirillales bacterium | reverse complement strand
TGGCTCCATGCTGCTTTATGCGCTGCTGCACCTGACCGGGCATGCCGGCATGGGAATCGAGGAGATCAAGCGCTTCCGCCAGTGGCATTCGCCCTGCGCCGGCCATCCGGAATTCGGCGAGCACCCGGCGATCGAAACCACCACCGGCCCGCTCGGCCAGGGCATCGCGACCGCTGTCGGCATGGCGCTGGCCGAGCGCATGCTGGCCGCCCGCTTCGGCAAATCGCTGGTCGACCACCGCACCTGGGTGATCGCCTCCGACGGCGATCTGATGGAAGGCATCAGCCACGAAGCGATCGGCATTGCCGGTCACTACAATCTGGAAAAGCTGACCGTCCTTTACGACAACAACCACATCTCCATCGACGGCAGCACCGGGCTTGCCTTCACCGACGACACCGCCAAGCGCTTCCAGGCCTGCGGCTGGGCGGTGAAGCAGGTCGATGGCCATGATCCGGAGGCGCTGGCGGCCGCCCTGTCGCTGGCCCAGCGTTCGCGCAAGCCGATGCTGATCGCCTGCCGCACCATCATCGGCTTCGGCGCGCCGACCAAGGCGGGCACGGCCGGTTCGCACGGCTCGCCGCTGGGCAAGACCGAAGCGGCGGCGGCGAAGGAAGCGCTGGGCTGGACCGCGCCCCCCTTCACCGTGCCGGAGGAGATCGCCGAACGCTGGCGCGCCGCCGGCGAGCGCGGCGCCGGGGCGCGGCGTTCCTGGCTGAAGCGCCTCGCCCGCCATCCGATGCGCGCCGAGTTCGAGCGGGTGATGGCCAACCGCCTGCCGGAAAGCTTCAGTGAGGCCCTGGCCGCGCTGAAATCCGGCATCGTCGAAAGCCAGCCGAAGCTCGCCACCCGCCAGTCCAGCCAGAAGGCGCTGGAAGCCCTGGTGCCGGCCGTGCCCGAGCTGATCGGCGGCTCGGCCGACCTGACCGGATCGAACCTGACTTTGGTCAAGGGGATGGCGAGCATCGCGCCCGGCAATTTCGCCGGACGCTACATCCATTACGGCGTGCGCGAGCACGGCATGGCCGCGGCCATGAACGGCATCACCCTGCATGGCGGGCTGATCCCCTATTCCGGCACGTTCTTCGTGTTCAGCGATTATCTCCGCCCGGCGCTGCGTCTGGCCGCGCTGATGGGCATCCGGGTCATCCATGTGCTGACCCATGATTCGATCGGCTTGGGCGAGGATGGGCCGACCCATCAGCCGGTCGAGCATCTCGCCGCGCTGCGCGCGATGCCCAATCTGCATGTCTTCCGCCCCGCCTCGGCGCTGGAGACGGCCGAGGCGTGGGAGCTTGCGATCCGCCGTCCCGACGGGCCGAGTCTCCTGGTGCTGACCCGCCAGGGTCTGCCGGAACTGCGCCACGACGCCTCGGAAAACTTGACCGCGCGCGGCGGCTATGTGCTGGCCGAGGCGGAAGGCGCGCGCCAGGCGACGCTGATCGCCACCGGATCGGAAGTGTCGCTCGCCATGGCCGCGCGCAAGACGCTGGCCGCGCAGGGCATCCAGGTCGCCGTCGTCTCGCTGCCCTGCTGGGAGTTGTTCGCGGCCCAGGATGCCGGCTATCGCAACGCCGTGCTGGGCAGCGCGCCGCGCATCGGCATCGAGGCGGCAGGCGGCTTCGGCTGGGAACGCTGGCTCGGGCCGGAAGGCGTGTTCATCGGCATGCCGGGCTACGGCGCCTCCGCCCCGTTCGAGGAACTCTATCGGTATTTCGGCATCACCGAAGATGCCGCGATCGCCGCGGTGAAGCGGCTGCTCGGGTAACATCGTCCATCAGGGGGACATCCACATGGCCGTGAAGGTCGCGATCAACGGATTCGGACGCATCGGGCGCCTGGTGCTGCGCGCCATCATCGAAAGCGGGCGCAGCGACGTGGTGCCGGTCGCCATCAACGATCTCGGCAGTGTCGAGGCGAATGCCCATCTCTTTGCCTATGACAGCGTGCATGGCCGCTTCCCCGGCCAGATCGAGGTCGCCGGCAACACCCTCACCATCCGTCATAACGGGCGGGTCTACGGCCCGATCACCGTCTCGGCCGAGCGCGACCCGACCAAGGTGCCCTATCAGGGCGTCGACGTGGCGCTGGAATGCACCGGCATCTTCGCCTCCAAGGCCAAGGCCTCGGCGCTGCTGCAGGCCGGCGCGCGCAAGGTGCTGATCTCGGCCCCGGCCGATGAGGTCGATGCCACCATCGTCTACGGCGTCAACCACAAGACGATCACCAAGGACATGACGGTGATCTCCAACGCCTCCTGCACCACCAACTGCCTGGCTCCGATGGCGCTGGTGCTGCATCGCGCCTTCGGCATCCAGCGCGGCTACATGGTGACCATCCACGCCTATACCGGCGATCAGAACACCGTCGATACGCTGCACAAGGATTTGCACCGCGCGCGTGCGGCCGCCGTCTCCGCCATCCCGACCTCGACCGGGGCGGCGCGCGCGGTGGGCCTCGTGCTGCCCGAACTGAAGGGCAAGCTGGACGGCACCGCGATCCGCATCCCGACGCCGAATGTCTCGCTCGTTTCCCTGGATGTGAACCTCGCGAAAACTCCGACCAAGGACGAGGTGAACGCCGCCATGCAGGATGCCGCCAAGGGCGATCTCGCCGGCATTCTGGACTACAACACCGCGCCGCTGGTCAGCGTCGATTTCAACCACAACCCCGCCTCCTGCACCTTCGATGCGACACAGACGGCGGTGGTGGATGGCGCGCTGGTGCGGGTGATGGGCTGGTACGACAATGAATGGGGCTTCTCCAACCGCATGTCCGATACCGCCGCGCTGTTCGGCAGCCTGTAACGCGGCGGGAGCGACAGGGCGATGGCGCGGACGCTGGACGGCGTTGCGGTAAAGGGGCTGCGCGTGCTGGTGCGCGCCGATCTGAACGTGCCCATGCATGACGGGCGGATCGGTGACACCACCCGGCTGGAGCGGCTTGCCCCCGGCATCCTGGAACTGGCCGATCAGGGCGCGCGGGTGATCCTGTGCAGTCATTTCGCCCGGCCCAAGGGCAAGGCGGTGGCGGCGATGTCGCTCGCCCCGATCGCCGCGGCACTGGCCGGGGTGCTGGGCCGCCCGGTTGCCTTCGCCGCCGATTGTATCGGCACGGCTGCCGAAAGCGCGGTTGCGGCACTCCGGAATGGCGACATTCTGGTGCTGGAGAATACGCGCTTTCACCCCGGCGAGGAGACGAATGACCGGGATTTCGCCCGCGCCCTGGCATCGCTCGGCGATCTCTATGTCAATGACGCCTTCTCCGCCGCCCATCGGGCGCATGCCAGCACCGAGGGCCTCGCCCATCTGCTGCCCGCCTATGCCGGGCGGTCGATGGCGGCGGAGCTGGCCGCGCTGGACCGCGCGCTGGGCAATCCGGCCCGCCCGGTCGCGGCGATCGTGGGCGGGTCGAAAATCTCCACCAAGCTCGATCTGCTGGGCAATCTTGCCGGCAAGGTCGACAGGCTGGTGATCGGCGGGGCGATGGCCAATACGTTCCTGGCCGCCCAGGGCCACGCCGTCGGACGCTCGTTGCAGGAAGCGGACATGCACGAGACCGCCCGCGCCATCCTGGCCGATGCCGCGCGCCGGGGCTGCACGATCGTGCTGCCGGTCGATCTGGTGGTGGCCGAGGCCTTCGCCGCCCATGTGCCCACCCGGATCGTGCCCGCCACCGCCGTGCCCGATCCGCTGATGGCCCTGGATATCGGCCCGGCCAGCACCGCCGCCCTGATCGCCGGCCTGCCCAGGCTGAAGACGCTGGTGTGGAACGGCCCGCTGGGCGCCTTCGAGACACCGCCTTTCGATGCCGCCACCAATGACCTGGCGGCGGCGGTGGCGCAGGCGACGCGGGCCGGCGCGCTGGTCAGCGTCGCCGGCGGCGGCGATACCGTCGCAGCGCTGCACCATGCCGGGGTGGCGGATGCGCTGACCTATGTCTCGACCGCCGGCGGCGCCTTTCTGGAATGGCTGGAAGGCAAGACCCTGCCCGGGGTAGCGGCGCTGGGGTAAGGGCGATGCGCGCGGCGACAAGGATGGCTGCGGCCAATAACGCGCACGCCTGATACGCGGGCGACGCGGAGGATTTCATCCTCGCTTCGCTTGCACGCCGGCACCGAGGGGCTTATGGGGGGGCGCCAAGGTTCGGGTCCGATGCTGGTCGGATCCGCGCGCGGAAAGGTCCGGCCATGGCACTCGACACCCAATCCCCCTCCCTCGGCAGCGAAACGGCCCGCCCGGCAACGGCACGGATCGAGGAAGCACTGGCTTTCGACGACGTGCTGATGGTGCCGGCCTATTCCCAGGTGCTGCCTTCGGCCACCGATACCCGCACCCGCCTGACCCGCACGATCAGCCTGAACATCCCGCTGGTCTCGGCGGCGATGGATACGGTGACGGAAGGCGAAATGGCGATCGCCATGGCCCAGTCGGGCGGCATCGGCGTGATCCACAAAAATCTCGATCCCGACCAGCAGGCCGCCCAGGTCCGCCGGGTGAAGAAATTCGAAAGCGGCATGGTGGTGAACCCGCTCACCATTCATCCCGATCAGACCCTGGCCGATGCCCATGCGCTGATGGCCACCCACCATATCAGCGGCATCCCGGTGGTGGAGCGCGAGACCGGCCGGCTGGTCGGCATCCTGACCAATCGCGATGTCCGTTTCGCCACCGACCCGTCGCTGAAAGTCTATGAGCTGATGACGCGGGAGAATCTGATCACCGTCACCACCGATGTCGGCGCGGAGGAAGCCCGCCGCCTGCTGCATCGCCATCGCATCGAAAAACTGCTGGTGGTCGATGAGGCCTATCGCTGCGTCGGGCTGATCACCGTCAAGGACATGGACAAGGCGCAGGCCCATCCGCTGGCCAACAAGGACGAGATGGGCCGGCTGCGCGTCGCCGCGGCAACCGGCGTCGGCGCCGACGGGCAGACCCGGGCGCGGGCGCTGATCGGCGCGGAGGTCGATGTCATCGTCGTCGATACCGCCCATGGCCATTCCGCCGGCGTGCTGGAAGCGGTCGCCTGGATCAAGAAACTGTCCAACGCCGTGCAGGTGATCGCCGGCAACGTCGCCACTCCCGAAGGCGCGCTGGCGCTGATCGAGGCAGGGGCGGATGCGGTGAAGATCGGCATCGGACCGGGCAGCATCTGCACCACCCGCGTGGTCGCCGGCGTCGGCGTGCCGCAATTCTCCGCCGTCTTGGAAACCGCCGCCGCCTGCCGCGAGGCCGGCGTGCCGGCGATCGCCGATGGCGGCATGCGCACCTCCGGCGACATCGTCAAGGCGATCGCGGCGGGGGCATCCTCGGTGATGATCGGCTCCCTGCTCGCCGGCACCGAGGAAGCGCCGGGCGAGGTGTTCCTCTATCAGGGCCGCTCCTACAAATCCTATCGCGGCATGGGCAGCCTGGGCGCCATGGCGCGGGGTTCGGCCGATCGCTACTTCCAGCAGGACATCAAGGATCAGTTGAAGCTGGTGCCGGAAGGCGTCGAAGGCCGGGTCGGCTATAAGGGGCCGGTCGCCGCCGTGCTGCATCAACTGGTCGGCGGGTTGCGCGCCGGCATGGGCTATACCGGCAGCGC
>JAGWRU010000149.1 GCA_028869595.1 Rhodospirillales bacterium | reverse complement strand
GCGCCCTTCACCAGCACGTCCGGGCGCAGCAGCCCGATCAGGCGCAGCGGCGTATCGTCGTCGAACAGCGTCACCAGATCCACCGGCGAGAGAGAGGCCATCACCGTCGCCCGCGCCGTCTCGTTCTGCACCGGCCGGCTCGGGCCTTTCAGCCGCCGCACGCTGGCATCGGTGTTCAGCGCCACCACCAGCCGGTCGCAGGCCGCCCGCGCCTCGCTCAACAGCCGGATATGGCCGGGATGGATCAGGTCGAAGCAGCCATTGGCGAAGCCCACTTTCAGCCCCGCCGCACGCCAGGCGGCGACCTGGGCCAGCGCCGCATCGTCGCCGGCGATCTTGGCATCCGTCGCCACCAGCTCGCGCAGATGCAGCGTGGCCAGCACCTCCTCCGCCGAAACCGTGGCGGTGCCGGGCTTGGCGACCGACAGGCCGGCCGTGGCATTGGCCAGCGCCGCCGCATCGGGCAGCGCCGCCCCCGCGCCCAGCGCCACGGCGAGTGCTGCCACCAGCGTATCGCCGGCGCCGGAGACATCGGCCACCGCGCGCGCGCGCGTCGGCAGATGCAGCGGGGCCAGATCGCGGCGCACCAGCGTCAGCCCCTTGGCCGATCGCGTCACCAGCACCGCCTGCCCGCCGGTCGCGGCCAGGGCGGCGGCGCCGGCGCGTTCGGCATCCGCGTCCTCGGCCGCGTCGATGCGGGTGGCAAGCCGGGTTTCCGCCTCGTTCGGGGTCAGAATCGTGGCGCCGGCATAGGCGGTGAAATCCGCCCGCTTGGGATCGGCGATCACCGTCACGCCGCGCGCGGCGGCCGCGGCCAGGGCCGGGCCCAGCACCGCATCGGACAGCACGCCCTTGGCATAATCGGACAGCACCACCACGCGCCCTTCCGGCGCGGCCGCGTCCAGCGCGGCGATGAAGCGGGCGAGCAATGCCTCGGCCAGCGCGCCATGCGCGGCTTCGGTGGTCTCCTCATCCAGGCGCAGGATCTGGTGCGCGCCGGCCAGAAAGCGGGTCTTGGCCGTGGTCGGGCGGCCGGGCACGGCCAGAACCTGGTCCTCGATGGCGGGCTGGGCGGCCAGCAGGGCGCGCAATTCCTCGCCCGCCGCATCCTGCCCGGCCAGGCCGATCAGCACGGCCCGCCCGCCCAGCGTGGCGATGTTGAGTGCGACATTCGCCGCCCCGCCCAGCGTCGCGTGCCGGCGGGTCGGGCGCAGCACGGGGATCGGCGCCTCCGGCGACAGACGCGCGGCCTGGCCGGCGACGTAGCGGTCCAGGATGATATCGCCCAGCACCACCACGCGCGCGGCGGGGAAATGGCGGACGATGGCGGCTAGCGCATGGTCGGCGGCGGGTTCGCTCATGCGATGCAGTTTATCGCAGGGGCGGCGGGGGGCAGCAATCGCCGGACATGCGGCAAATGCGAGAAATTTACCTCCGACGCGGCGATTTCGGCCGGGCGGGGTTGCAGTGCAGCAATTCATCCGGGCACATTACCCATCAAGAATAGAAACGCCCCGTCTGGAGACCCGACTTGCCCTACGTGCCGCCATTCGAGGTCCTGCGACGAGAGCTTGGCATCACCGCCAAAACCCCGGAACAGCCTGTGGAGCTCAGCTACGCGCAATTCATCGGCCTGATCCGCCAGTTCCTGGCCGCGGTGCCGGTGAACGAGGCCTGGTACCTCACGCAGTACGACGATATCGGCAAGGCGGTGCGCCAGAAGAAGATCGCCTCCGGCGCCGCGCATTTCATCCAGGACGGCTATTTCGAGGGGCGTCGCCCCTTCCCGATCGCGGTGGACGAGGCATGGTACCTCAAGCGCTACCCGGATGTCGCCGATGGCATCCGCCGCGGCGTGATCGCCTCCGCCCAGACGCATTTCGACCAGGACGGCTATAACGAGGGCCGTCTGCCGCGTGGCGACTGAGCGGGATTGCCGCCCCCCGCGAGGCCGCGACAAAGAGGCTCGCGCCCGGCATGCAATCCCGGCATAGTCGGCGCAACACAGGATCATCGCGCGCGCAAGGCGGGCCGTCGGATGCGGACCGCCCTCGTCTCGTGCGCCTTCGGATGAAACGGAACCGGGCATGACGGCTTCGAAATCAGGCAGGCGCACCGGCAAGCCCGCCCGCCTGCGCGGATCGCCCGCCGCATTGCCCGATATGGCCGCAGCCGAGCTGGCCAGCCCGCCGCCCGCCGCCGCGCCCGCCATTCCCGCGCCCGCCCCCGCCGCGCCCTTTGCCGGCCTGATCGAGCTCGATCCCAATCTGACGGCGGGTTTCGCCTATGACCGGTTCGATATCCTGTTGCGCGGGCGCATCCTCTCGCCGGTGGCGATCTCCGAAATCGCGGTCTATGCCGATGATCTGCTGGTCGGGCGCAACCACTTCGCCGCCGATGCCGCCGTCACCCGCGCGGTGCTGCCGGACGGCACGCGCGGGCGGCAATATAGTTTCGCGGCCAGCGTCATGCGTCCGGCCGAGGAAGCGGACGGGCGCTTTCCCATCCTGCTGAGCGCGCGCGGCGCCGACGGGCACACGATCAGCGCGCCATTCGAGATCACCATCGACCCGGCCGGCGATCAGATCGCGCGCATCACCGCCGGCGCGATGCGCTCCGCCTCCACCTATCCCAACGCGCATCCGGCGGTGTTGCTGCTGGCCGAGCGCGCGGTGCTCGACGATCACGGCTTCCTGCTGGTGCATGGCTGGGCGGTGGCGCTGCGCGGGCTTGCCGCGATCGACGTCTTCGTCGACGAGGAGCGGGTGGGCAGTGCCACGATCGGCTTGCCGCGCGGCGATATCGGCGCGCTGTTTCCGATGTATCCGGGCAGCGGCAATGCCGGCTTCTCCCTGTCCCTGGCGATCGCGCCACGCGGCCCGGATCTCGCCTTCGCCCGGATCGAGGCGCGCGATGCCGATGGCGGGCGGCAGGATATCAGCCTGGTTCTGGAACGCAGCCGCAATCTGGGTCTCGCCCGGCCCAGCACGCCGCGTAGCGCTGCACCGACGCCGTCGGCGCAGAACGATGCCGACGCCGCCCTGCCCGATCCGCGCCGGGCGGTGCATCTGTTCAGCGACGCCGCCGCCATCGCCCGCGACGGGCAGGTCGTGGTGCATGGCTGGGCCGCCTGCGCGATCGGCATACGGGCGATCGAGATTTTGCTGAACGACACGCCGATCGGTCAGGCCGAGCTTGGTCTGCCACGCCCGGATGTCGGCGCGGAATATCCCGATATCCCGATGGCCGCACAGGCGGGCTTCCGCTTTCACGCGCAATGCGCCCCGCCCGGCGATCGCGAAATGCATATCCGGGTCATCGCGCGCAACCCGCTGGACGATATCAGGGCCGAGGATCATCGCGCGCCGCCGGTCGATACCGCCCCGCCCCTGCCAGCCGCGTCCACGCCCGCCGATGCCGCACCGCCGCCGCCCGAGCCCGGCGATGAATTCCGCTTCGAGCTGGACAGTCCCGCGCTTAGCGGCGATGCCGCCAGCCAGCCGGTGACCGGAAGGCTGACCATCGATGGCTGGATCCTGGCCCGCTCGGGCGTGGTCGCGATGGATGTGCTGCTGGATGACGCGCTGGTCGGCCAGGCCCATCTCGGCCTTGCGCGCCAGGATGTCGGGGTGGCCTTTCCCGATTGGCCGAATGCGCTGCGCTCCGGCTACGCATTCCACTTCCCGCCGCGCAGCCTGCGCAATGGCAGCCACGCCGTCACCCTGCGCGCGCGCGCGGCGAATGGCGCCGAAGCGGTACGCCAGTTCCGGATCGATGTCCGCAAGCCGGAGCAGGAGGGAGACGGGCTCGGCATACGTCGCCAGATCGGGCTGGTGGAACGCCAGACCTGGGCGCGGGTGTTGCAAAGGCTGGGCCGCGACACGGCGTTCCGCTTCGTCATCGCCGAGCCGCGCCAACCCGACCCCGCGCTGTGGGCGGCGACCCTGGCCAGTCTGCGCACGCAGATCGCCGTTTCCTGGCGGGTGCTGGCGATCGCCGGCAACAAGCAGGCTCATGCTGCGCTCGCCGTGCTGTTCGCCGAGCAGGCCGGCGATCTCGCCTCGCGCATCGATCTGATCACCGCCACCGACGCCGCTGCCCGCGCGCCCTTCGGCACGGATCGCGATGGCGCGGCGGATGAGCTGTATTGCTTCCTCGCCGCCGGCGACGAGGCGGGGGCGGATGCGCTGGCGGAATACACGCTGGCGCACGGTTTGCACCCCGATGCCGAGCTGCTCTATGCCGACGAAGTGCGGATCAGCCCGGCCAGCGGCGAACGCGAACCCTTCTGCAAACCCGATTTCTCGCCCGATCTGCTGCTGTCGACCAATTATATCGGCCGGTTATGGTGCGCCACGCCTACGCTGCTGCGCCGCGCCAAGACCAGCCCGGCGGAATATCTGCAGCGCGGTAGCTACGATCTGGTGCTGCGCGCGAGCGAGGTTGCGGCTGCCATCCACCACATTCCCCGCCTGCTATGCCGACGCGGCCCGCGGGAGGCGAGCGCGGAACAGGAGCAGGAGGCGCTGGCCCGCACCGCCGCCCGGCGTAGTGAAATGGCGGATGCCGTGCCGACCGCGGTGCCCGGCACCTGGCGCTATCAGCGTCTGGCCCCGGTCTCCGGCCTGGTGTCGATCATCATCCCGACCTGCGGCGCGCACGGGCATATCGAGACCTGCATCAATACGCTGCGCAGCCGCACCGCCTATGCGAATATCGAGATCATCGTCATCGACAATATCCCGAGCGAGGCGCTGCACTGGAAGATGTGGGTCGCCGATCACGCCGATGTGGTGGTGGAGATCCCGGAGGCCTTCAACTGGTCGCGCTTCAACAATCGCGCCGCCGAATTCGCCAGCGGCGAGTATCTGCTGTTCCTCAACGACGATATCGAGATCACCCAGGAAGACTGGCTGCACACGCTGCTGGAACACGCCGCACGGCCGGAAGTCGGCGTGGTCGGACCGCAGCTTCTCTATCCCGCCGGCACGGTGCAGCATGCCGGGATGTTTCTGGCCGGTGGCGGCGTTGCCCGTCATGCCTTCCGTTTCGCCGCCGCCGACGAGCCAGGCTATTTTGGCCTGGCTTTGACCCAGCGCAACGTCATCGCCGTGACCGGCGCGTGCATGCTGATGCGCCGCGCGGTATTCGATCAGCTGCAAGGCTTCGATGAAGCCCATCAGGTGATCAATAACGACCTCGATTTCTGCCTGCGCGTGCACGAGGCAGGGCTGGCCGCGATCTTTACGCCCTATGCCAGCCTGATTCATCACGAGCTGGCCAGCCGCGACCGCATCGCGGAGATTTTCGATCTGTCGCATTTCAACAGCCGCTGGCGGGGCCTGTTCCAGGCGGGCGATCCCTATTTCAGCCCGCTTCTGTCGCGCAATGCCGATGATTACCGCCCCGAGGACGAGCCGACCGAGATCCTGCATGCCGGCAATCCGCGCTTTGCGACCGAGGAAATCCGCGCGATCCTGGTCATGAAACTCGACCATATCGGCGATTTCATTACTGCCCTGCCGGCGATCCGGGCACTGAAGGCACGCTTTCCGCAGGCCAAGCTGCATGTGCTGGCCAGTCGCGGGGCGCGGCCATTCGCAACGATCGAAACCGCAGTCGATGGCTTCATCGAGTTCGAATTCTTCCATGCCCGCTCCGGACTGGGGCAGAAAGCGCTGGAGGAGGCGGATTTCAAGGCGCTCGGCGAGACGCTGCGTCCGTATGGCTTCGACCTTGCCGTCGATCTGCGCAAACACCCCGACACGCGCGAGGTATTGCGCCATATCCCGGCGCGTTTCCGGGCCGGTTTCGACCAGTCCGGGCAGTTCCCCTTCCTCGATATCGCGCTGGAATGGGAAACCGATCGGAATCTGCAGCGCAAGCATACGCATGTCAGCGAAGATCTGATGAACCTCGTCGCCACGATCGGCACGGCGGCGGAGCCCGCCCGCACCACGATCACCCTGCCTGCGCGCGCCGATGCCACGCGGCGCGGCTTTCTGCCGGAGCATCTGCGCCATCTGCTCGACCGCCCATTGATCGCCATCCATCCCGGTGTAGGCAGTATCATGCGGCAATGGCCGGCCGGGCACTTTGCCGCGCTGATTGATCTGCTGCTGGCTCGCCACGACGCCAATATCGCCCTGATCGGCGGCCCGGACGAGGCGGAACTGGCCGAGGAAGTGCTGTCGCTGACCGCAGCGGCGGAACGCGTGACCTCGCTGGCCGGCGCCATCCCGCTTGCCGACCTGCCCTATCTGCTGGCGGCCTGCGCGCTTTATGTCGGCAATAACAGCGGCCCCAAGCATATCGCCGCGGCGATCGGCGTGCCGACCATCGGTATTCATTCCGGGGTGGTCGATGCGCGCGAATGGGCGCCGCTCGGCGTCGAGGCGGTGGCGGTGCAGCGGCAGATGACCTGCTTTCCCTGCTACCTTGCCCGGCCGGAGGATTGCCCGCGCGGCGTCGCCTGCCTGACCGGCCTCAGCCCGGCGGAGGTGGCACGCATCGCCGATATGATGCTGGCCCGCCCCCTCGGGCGACACGCCGCTGTCGGCGCGGCCATCCTGGTCCAGCCGACGGCCGACAAGGCGGGCGCCGATACGCCAGGCGTCGGCAAGACGGGCGGTGCGAAGCGCGCCCGCGCCGGAGCGGCGGCCAAGAATGCGCTCGCCACCCCCCCGTCCGCCGGCCGCAAAGCGACGCCCAGACGCGCAGCGCCCGAGGAGGCGGCATCGGCTTTACCGCGTGCGTCACGTCGCGCCGCCCGGCCCGCGTCGCGCTGAACGGCAGCGCATTCGCCGCCGCCGCGGAGCGGTCCGATGAGGCGCGGCAGGCGATTCCCCCGGCGCCGGACAGATGCTAGGACGCAGCTATGAACGATCCCGCGCTGCTCGCCCTCGCCGCTCGCCTTGCCGCCGATGCAGGCGCCGTCATTCTCGACATCCGCGCCCGCGGCTTCGCGGTGCAGCAGAAGGACGACAACACCCTGGTCACCGCCGCCGATCATGCGGCGGAGGCAGTGATCCTGGCCGGGCTTCGCCAGGCGACCCCCGATCTCGGCGTAATCGCCGAGGAGGACGTGGCCGCCGGCAACATTGCGCGCATCGGCGATAGCTACTGGCTGGTCGATCCGCTCGACGGCACCCGCGAATTCGCCGCCGGGCATGATGAATTCGTGGTCAATATCGGCCTCGTGCGCGACGGCGTCGCCGTGCTCGGCGCGGTCTATATTCCCGCCACCGGGGAGATGTTCGGCGGCATTCTCGGCCAGGGCGCCTGGAAGCAGGATCAGGCCGGCCGACGGGCCATCGCGGCGCGGGCCGAACCGGCGGACGGGCTGGTGGTGCTGGCCAGCCGCTCGCACA
Organism: Rhodospirillales bacterium; assembly: GCA_028869595.1. Taxonomy (GTDB): domain Bacteria; phylum Pseudomonadota; class Alphaproteobacteria; order Acetobacterales; family Acetobacteraceae; genus JAGWRU01. The sequence continues at coordinate 16,122 of JAGWRU010000149.1, read as the reverse complement.
ACAACAATGCGAAGCTCGATGCCTATCTCGCCGGACGGCGCGTCGCGCGCGTCGCCAATTATGGCTCGGCGGTGAAATTCTGCCGCATCGCCGAGGGGGTGGCCGATCTCTATCCCCGCTTCGGGCGCACCATGGAATGGGATACCGCCGCCCCGCAGGCGCTGCTGGAGGCGGCCGGCGGGCATGTGCGATGCCTGGACGGCGCGCGGCTGCTGTACGGCAAACCGGGCTGCGAGAACCCCGGATTCGTTTGCTCCGGGCAAGACGCCTAGATTTTGGGCAGCTCGTCGCGACTGCCGGATTTCTGACCTGCGCGCTCGGATATTGCCGCAAACTTATCCCACTTCCTCGTGTGTCGCCCGCCCAACGCGTCGTTTCACCTGTGGCACGGCGCTTGCTGATCCCTTTCCCGTGATCCCGCGATCGGCGTCGGGGCAACGGCGGAGGGCGGCATGGACAGTCTCAAACCGACCGAGATCGTCGCGGCGATGATCCAGACCGGCTGCACCAAGGCCGCGCTGGCGCCGTCCGACCTGCTGCTGCGCGGCGCGCTGTCCGGCGGGTTGCTGGGCATCGCCACCTCCCTGGCGCTGGGCGCCTTCCTGCAGACCGGCCAGCTTCTGGTCGGCGCCCTGATCTTCCCCGTCGGCTTCGTGATGATCGTGCTGCTCGGCCTCGAACTGGTGACCGGTAGCTTCGCCCTGGTGCCGCTCGCCGTGCTGCGCGGGCGGGCAAGCCCGGCCACCATGCTGATGAACTGGGTCTGGGTGTTTCTCGGCAATCTGATCGGCAGCCTGATCTACGCCTTCCTGCTCGCCTTGGTGCTGACCAATGCCTGGCAGATCGCCCCGGCCGGGCTGGCCGTGAAGATCGTGCAGGTGGCGGAGCTGAAAACGCTGGCCTATGCCCATTTCGGCCTCGCCGGCTGGATCACCGCCTTCGTCAAGGGCATGCTGTGCAACTGGATGGTCTGCCTCGGTGTGGTGATGGCGCTCGCCTCCACCTCCACCGCCGGGCGCATCCTGGGGGCGTGGCTGCCCATCGTCACCTTCTTCGCCCAGGGTTTCGAACACTCCGTCGTCAATATGTTCGTCATCCCGGCCGGCATGATGCTGGGGGCGAAGATCAGCCTGGCGGATTGGTGGCTGTGGAATCAGATCCCGGTGACGCTCGGCAATCTGCTCGGCGGCTTCGTCTTCACCGGGCTTGCGCTCTATGTCACCTATGGCGGCAGCGCCAGCGCCGCCGCGCCGGCCGGCGCCGAAGCGACCGCGGCAACGCGCTGATCCACCGCCCATGAGCGATCAGGCTTTCTCCGCCGAGCAGCAAGAATATCTCAAAGGCTTCATGGCCGGGGTGGAGGCGCGACGCGGCGCGCTCGGCCTGCCTGCGGCCCCAGTGGGCGGGGCGCCGGACGGGGCACCCGCCGATCCCGCCGATCTGCAACGCGCCGCGCAGGATCGCGTCCTCGCCGCCGGCGGCAAGCTGGTGGCGGAGGAGGAGGCCAAGCGGAAGAAGCACCCGCTCGATCGCTTCGACGAAATCTCTGCCCTGGCGGAAGCGGGGAAATTCCCGCGCGGCACGGATGTGTTTCTGACCAAATTCCATGGCCTGTTCTATGTCGCCCCGGCTCAGGACGCCTTCATGTGCCGGCTGCGCATCCCGGGCGGCATCCTGACCGCCGCGCAGATGGAAGGGCTCGCCGACATCGCCTGCGATCTGGCCGGCGGCTATGCCGACATCACCACCCGGGCCAATCTGCAACTGCGCGAAATTCCTGCGGCAAACGCGCCGGAAATGCTGCTGCGCCTGTCGGAAATCGGGCTGACCTCGCGCGGCTCGGGCGCCGATAATGTGCGCAACATCACCGCCAGCCCGACCGCCGGCATCGATCCGCAGGAGCTGATCGACACCCGCCCCGTCGCTCGGGCGCTGCATCATTTCATCCTGCATCACCGGGAACTGTACGGCCTGCCACGCAAATTCAACATCGCCTTCGATGGCGGCGGGCGCATCGCGGTGCTGGAAGATACCAACGACATCGCGCTGACGGCGGTGCGCGTCGCCGACGGCTTCGGCGTGGCCGGCGGCATCTATTACCGGCTCGGCCTGGGCGGCATTACCGGGCATCGCGATTTCGCACGCCCGACCGGGGTGATCGTGCCGCCGGAGGATGCGATTGCGCTGTGCAACGCGGTGCTGCGCGTCTTCATCGCCCATGGCATCCGCACCGACCGCGGCAAGGCGCGGCTGAAATATCTGCTCGATGCCTGGGGGATCGAAAAATTCCTGAGCGAGACGGAAGCAGAACTGGGCCGTCCGTTGCTGCGCGTCGATGAAGCCGCCATCGCCCCGCGCCCGCCGCAGCAGCGCCACGGCCATGTCGGAGTGCATGCGCAGAAGCAGGAAGGGATGCATTATCTCGGCGTGGTCTGCCCGTCGGGGCGGCTTTCCGCCGATCAGATGCGCGGCCTTGCCGCCATCGCGCGCCGCTACGGCTCCGCCACGCTGCGCCTGACGGTGTGGCAGAATCTGCTGATCAGCGACGTCGCCGATGCCGATCTGAATGCGGCCATCGCCGCCTTGTCCGATCTCGGCCTGGGGGTTGCGGCCAGCCATGTGCGGGCCGGGCTGGTCGCCTGCACCGGCAATGCCGGCTGCAAATTCGCCGCCGGCGACACCAAGCGCCATGCCGGCCTGCTGGCCGATTATCTCGAAACGCACAGCGCGATCGACCAGCCGATCAATATCCATCTGACCGGCTGCCACCATTCCTGCGCGCAGCACTACATCGCCGATATCGGCCTGCTGGCGGCGAAGATCGAGCAGGGCGAGGAGATGGTGGAAGGCTACGACCTGCATGTCGGCGGCGGCGCCGGCGCGCAGGCGAAGATCGGCCGGCTGATCCGCCCGGGCGTGGTGTTTGCAGCGCTGGGGCCGATGATCGCCGCCCTGCTTGCCATCTGGATGGAACAGCGCGCCGATCCGGGCGAGAGCTTTCAGGATTTCACCGCGCGCCAATCGGAGGCGACGCTGGCCGGCTGGTGCGATAGCGCCGCCGCGCCGCGGGCGGAGGCGGACGCCGCATGAACGCCGTCAGCCCGCCGCTGCCGCTGATCCCGGAAACCGCGCCCTTTTCCGCCGCGCAGCGTTCCTGGCTGAACGGATTTCTTGCCGGGCTCTATGGCGGCGCGACCTCGCCCGCCGCCGCAGCGGGGGCCGCCGCCGCCGGCGCAGCTTCTGCCGAGGCCGAGGATTTTCCCTGGCACGATCCGGCGCTGGAACTTGAAGAACGCATGGCGCTCGCCGAAGGCCGCCCGCTGGTGCGCCGGATGATGGCGGCGATGGCGCAGCTCGATTGCGGGCAATGCGGCTATCTCTGCCAGAGCTATGCCGAGGCGATCGCAAGCGGCGCGGAATCCTCGCTGTCGCGCTGCGTGCCGGGCGCCAAGGCGACCAGCCGCATGCTGAAGCAATTGCAGGCCGAGGCGCCAGCCGCCGCATCGCAGGCCGCGACGATTGCCGCGCCCGCTTCCACGCCAGCGGCGCGCGAGGCCGGCCGGCCGGTGCGGGTACTGGCTGCGCATCGCCTGACCGGACCGCATTCGGCCAAGGATGTGCGCCATGTGGTGATCGACCTCGCCGGTTCCGGGCTGAGCTATGAGCCGGGCGATTCGATCGGCCTGCATGTCGCCAACGACCCGGCCTTGGTCGCCGCCACCATCGCCGCATTGGGCGCGGACGGGCAGGAGCCGGTCCCCTGCCCCGATGGCGTGACCCGCCCGTTGCGCGAGGCTTTCGCGCAGCATTGCGACATTGCCCGCCCGCTCGATCGCACCACCGATCTGCTGGCGATGTGCGCGGTGCATCCGGCCCAGGCAGCCGCCCTGCGCGCGCTGTCCGAAGGCACGGACGGGGCGGAGCCGGCGGATGCCGATCTGCTCGATCTGATCACGGCGTTTCCCTCGGCACGGCCACGGCTTGCCGATCTGGTGGGCTCGCTGCCGGCGCTGCGGCCGCGGCTTTACTCCATCGCCTCCGCCCCGCTCGCCACGCCCGGGGAGGTGCATCTCTGCGTCTCGGTGGTGCGCGAAACCAGGCGCGGAAGGCTGCGCGGCGGCATCGCCTCGACCTTCCTCGCCGAACGGGCCGATCCCGCCCGGCCGATCGGCGCCTATATGCAGACCAGCCATTTCCGCCTGCCCGCCGATCCGGCAGCGCCGGTGATCATGTGCGGCCCGGGCACCGGCATCGCGCCGTTCCGCGCCTTTCTGCAGGAACGCGCGCGGCTCGGCCTGAAGGGCAAAACCTGGTTATTCTTCGGCGATCAGAAGCGCGACAGCGATTTCCTGTTCGGTGCGGAACTTGCCGCCTGGCTCGCCGATGGCACGCTGGCGCGGCTGGACACGGCGTTTTCCCGCGATCAGGCGAAGAAGATCTACGTGCAGGACCGCATGGCCGAGCAGGCGGTCGATCTGTGGCGCTGGCTGCAGCAGGGTGCGCATTTCTATGTCTGCGGCGATGCCGCGCGCATGGCCCGCGATGTCGATGCCACGCTGCGCCGCATCGCGATCAGCGAAGGCGGCATGAACGAGGCCCAGGCCAAGGACTGGATGGTCTCCCTGGCGCGGCAGGGCCGCTATCTGCGCGACGTTTATTGATGCGCCATTTCCCGGTCTTTCTCGATCTCACCGGACGCTGCGTGCTGGTATTGGGCGAGGGACCGGTGGCCGCGCGCAAAGCGGCCTTGCTGACGGAAGCCGGCGCGGTGCTGCGCCGGGCGGTGCATTTCACCCCCGATCTGCTGGAGGGCTGCGCCTTCGCCCTGGGGGCCGATGCGCCGGAGGCCGATCTTCGCGCCTTGTCGGCGGCGGCGATGGCGCGCGGCATGGCGGTGAACATCGTCGATCGGCCCGATCTGTGCAGCGCCATCCTGCCGGCCATCGTCGATCGCACGCCGCTGACCATCGCCATCGGCACAGGCGGGGCGGCGCCGGTGCTGGCGCGGCTGGTGCGCGCGAAGATCGAGGCGGCGATCCCGCCCGGCTATGCCACCCTCGCCCGGCTCGCCGCGCAATTCCGCGACCGGCTGCGCGCGCGCTTCGCCGATGCCGCGCGACGCAGGCGCGTGTTGGAGGAGACGCTGGGCGGACAGGTCGGCGCGCTGGCCATCGCCGGCCGCGTCGCGGAGGCGGAGGCAGCCATGGCGGCGGCGATCGACGGCGCCGCCATGGCTGCCCCCGGCATGGTGCATCTGGTCGGCGCCGGGCCAGGGGCTGCCGATCTGCTGACGCTGCGCGCCCAGCGCCTGCTCGGCGAGGCGGATGTCATCGTGCATGACCGGCTGGTCGGGGCCGGCGTGCTCGACCTCGCCCGCCGCGATGCCGAACGCATCGATGTCGGCAAGGCGCGCGCGCATCACTGCGTGCCGCAGCCGGAGATCAACGCGCTGCTGATCCGCCTCGCCCGCGCCGGAAAACGGGTGGTGCGGCTGAAGGGCGGCGATCCCTTCGTGTTCGGCCGCGGCGGCGAGGAGGCGGCTGCGCTGCGCGCCGCCGGCATCGCGGTGGAGGTGGTGCCTGGCATCACCGCGGCTTTGGGCTGCGCGGCGGAGGCGGGCATACCGCTGACCCATCGCGACCTCGCCCATCACCTGATCCTGGCGACCGGCCATGCCAAGGATGGCTCGGTCGGGATCGATTTCGCCGCCGCCGCCCGACCCGGGGTGACGCTTGCGGTCTATATGGGGCTCGCCACGCTGCCGCAGCTGCGGGCGGGACTGGCAGCTTATGGCGGCGATCCGGCAACTCCGGCGGCGCTGGTGGAAAATGGCGGCACTGGCGCGGCGCGGGTGCTGCGCGGCACGCTCGATACGCTGATCGCCGAGGCCGGGGCCTGGACGCAAGGCGGGCCGGTGCTGGTGATCCACGGGCAGGTCGCCGCCGAGGACGTGCTGCGCGCCGCCCCGCCTGTGGTCGAACGCGCGGCCTGAGCGCCGCGCCCACGGATCAGGCCGCCGACAAAGCCTCCAGCGTCATGGTGGTGTGGCCGATTTCCGCAGCCGGACGGCGGCCCATGCCCTCCTGCGCCGGATCGCGGATCATGTAGCCGCGTCCCCAGACCGTGCCGATCAGATTATCGGCCCCGGCCAAAGCCAGCTTCTTGCGCAGTTTGCAGATGAATACGTCGATGATCTTCATCTCCGGTTCATCGATCCCGCCATAGAGATGGTTCAGGAAGGCTTCCTTGGTCAGGACCATGCCCTTGCGCAGCACCAGCAACTCCAGGATCGCATATTCCTTGCCGGTCAGATGCACCTGCTCGCTGCCGACCCGCACTTCTCGGCTGTCGAGGTTGAGCAGCAAAGACCCGATGCGCAGCGTCGGCTGGCTGAAGCCCTTGCTGCGCCGGACGATGGCCTGCATGCGGGCCAGCAATTCCGCCTTGTCAAAGGGTTTGGTGATGAAATCATCGGCCCCCATGCCGAGCCCCTTCACCTTGGCCTGCGGCCGCGACAGACCGGACAGGATCAGCACCGGGGTGTTGTTGCGCGCCAGGCGGATGCGGCGCACCACCTCGTACCCCTCCATATCCGGCAGCATCAGGTCGAGTACCACGATGTCGTAATCGTAATGACGCGAGAGTTCGAGCGCTTCTTCGCCCGTATCCGCGTGATCGACGACGGCATTGCCGCCCTTGAGCATGAGGGTGATCCCGCGTGCGGCGGTCAGATCATCCTCGACGAGCAGAACGCGCATGTTTTGCTATCTCCGCTACTGATGCGCGATATTTACCACTCATGCGTGTGTGTGGCGAGAGAATTTTCACGAAATGCGTGCATTTTTTTGTTGACTACATGACAAATAGACCAGAACGTCCCAAGAACACGCATGGCAATCACCTGTAATGAAGAATTGATGTCTTAATGAGACAAGCCGATCTCGGGGAAAAACTCGCCACCGCCCGCGCCGCGCTGCGCGCCTTGCCGGCCTATGCGCTGCAGGGCCGCCTGGCCGCGCTCTCCGGTCTCGCGGTGGAGGTAACGGGACTCGCCGGCCATGCCTCCATCGGCGACCGGCTGCATCTGCTGGCCCGCGACGGGACGGAAATTCCCGCCGAGATCATCGGCTTCCGCGCCGGCCGCGCCCAGGCCATGGCCTTCGCCGCGCTGGACGGGCTGGGCCCGGGCAGTCCGGCGATCGCCCACCCCGCCCATCCCGATCTTACCAAAGCCGGCGTGATGGATCGCGGCGGCGGACGGCTTGCGGTCGGCGACGCCTGGCTGGGCCGGGTGCTCGATCCGCTCGGACGGCCGCTCGATGGGCGCGGCGCGCCCGGTCATGACGGCACCGCCCCACGCCCGGTGCGCCCCGCCCCACCGCCGGCCACCGCGCGCGCCCGTCTGGGGGAGCGGCTGGATTTCGGCGTGCGCGCCCTGAACTGCTTCGCCACCTGCCGGTGCGGCCAGCGCCTGGGCCTGTTCGCCGGCTCCGGTGTCGGCAAATCCACCCTCCTCGCCATGCTGGCGAAAGGCACGGCCTGCGATGTCGCCGTCCTCGCCCTGGTCGGCGAACGCGGGCGGGAGGTGCGCGAATTCCTGGAGGATGAGCTGGGCGCGGCAGGCCTTGCCCGCGCCGTGGTCATCGTCGCCACCTCCGACGCGCCGCCGCTGCTGCGCCGCGAAGCGGCCTATGCCGCGATGACGGTGGCCGAGCATTTCCGCGACCAGGGCAAATCCGTATTGCTGCTGATGGATAGCGTCACCCGCTTCTGCCTGGCCTTGCGCGAAATCGCGCTTTCAGCCGGCGAGCCGCCGGCCACGCGCGGCTATCCGCCCAGCGTCTTCGCCGAATTGCCGCGTTTGCTGGAACGTGCCGGCCCAGGGCTGCAACCTGCCGCCCCGCAACGGCCGGGCTTCATCACCGCCTTGTTCACCGTGCTGGTCGAAGGCGATGATCACAACGAGCCGGTGGCCGATGCGGTGCGCGGCATCCTGGACGGGCATGTCGTGCTCGACCGGCGCATTGCCGAAGCAGGGCGCTATCCGGCGGTCGATGTGCTGCGCTCGCTCTCGCGCAGCATGCCTGGCTGCAACACCGCCGAGGAAACCGCCCTGATCGCCGATGCCCGCGCGGTGCTGGCGCTGCATGCCGAGATGGCCGATCTGATCCGCCTCGGCGCGTGGAAGCCGGGCGCCGATCCGGCCCTTGACCGGGCGGTCGCCCTGGCGCCGGGGATCGAGGCCGTGCTACGCCAGGGGCGCGCGGAACACAGCGACATCGCCGAAGGGTTTCACCGCCTGGCGGCTGCGCTGCACCCACAAGCTGCGGATTGAAACGACAGAGCGATGACCGGCCGCACCGCCTCCCTGCAAGCCCTGCTGCGCCTGCGCCGCCTTGCCCTCGATCAGGCCCGCGCGGCGCTGGCCGAGGCAATTGCCGATGAAACGCGCGCCGGCGCGGCGATGGCCGCGCTCGACACCGCTATGGCGCGGGAGATGGAGGCGGCAACCAGCCTCGCCGTCGGCGATTTCGCCGTCGACGCCTTCGATGCCTGGCTGAAGCGCACGCGGCCGCTGCGCGAAGCCGCCGCTGCCGCGCTGGCTGCCGCCAACGCCACCACCACCGAAGCGCGCGCCGTGCTGGCCGCCGCGCGCACCGCCGTGGAAGCGGCGGAAACCATGCTCGACGCGCTGCGCGCCGAACAGGATGCGGCGGCCGCACGGGCCGAACAGCATACGCTGGACGACCTCGCGCGACGGCGGCCCGGCTGAACCACGCAACCGCGCTCCGAAGGCGCGCGCTTCAAGGGGGATTGTCTTGCGGATCGCGATGATTGGCGGCGGCTATGTCGGCCTGGTTTCAGGCGCCTGTTTCGCTGAATTCGGCGCCGAGGTGCGGGTGGTCGAGACCGATGCGGACAAACTCGCCGCCCTGCATGCCGGGCACATGCCGATTTACGAGCCCGGCCTCGATCAGCTGGTCGCCGAGAATGTGCGGGCCGGGCGGCTTTCCTTCGGTGACGATCTCGCCGCCGCCCTGGACGGGGTGGAGGCGGTGTTCATCGCCGTCGGCACCCCGACGCGGCGCGGCGACGGCCATGCCGACCTCACCTATGTCTACGCCGCCGCCGCCCAGGTGGCGCAGGCTCTGACCGGCTATGCGGTGATCGTCACTAAATCCACCGTGCCGGTCGGCACCGGACGGCGGATCGCGGAAATCGTCCGCGAAACCCGCCCCGATCTCGACTTCGACGTCGCCTCCAACCCGGAATTCCTGCGCGAGGGCAATGCGATCGGCGATTTCATGCGCCCCGACCGGGTGGTGATCGGCGCCGAGAGCGAACGCGCGCGCGAGGTGATGCGACGCATCTACCGCCCGCTCTATCTGATCGAGGCGCCGATCGTCTTTACCGGCATCGAAACGGCGGAGCTGGTGAAATACGCGGCCAACGCCTTTCTCGCGATGAAGGTGACGTTCATCAACGAGATGGCCGATCTCTGCGAGAAGCTGGGCGCCGATGTGCATGACGTGGCGCGCGGCATCGGGCTCGATGGCCGGATCGGACGCAAATTCCTCCATCCCGGCCCCGGTTTCGGCGGCTCCTGCTTTCCCAAGGATACGCTGGCGCTGATGCGCATCGCCCAGGATGCCGGCGCGCCGACGCGGCTGGTGGAAAGCGTCGTCGCGGTCAACGATGCGCGCAAGGCGGGCATGGCAATGCGGGTGATCGCCGCCTGCGGCGGTTCGGTGCGGGGCAAGCGGATCGGCGTGCTCGGCCTCACCTTCAAGCCCGAAACCGACGATATGCGCGACGCCCCGTCACTGCCCATCGTCGCCCGCCTGGTCGAGGATGGGGCGATCGTCACCGCCTATGACCCGGAAGGGATGGAACAGGCCCGCCCGCTTCTGCCTGCGGCGGTGCGCTATGCCGGAACCGCGATGGAAGCGGTCAGCGGTGCCGATGTGCTGGTGCTGATCACCGAATGGAACGAGTTCCGCGCCCTCGATCCCGCACGCCTGGCCGCCGCCATGGCCGGGCGCGTCATCGTCGATCTGCGCAATGTCTACGATCCGGCGGCGATACGCGCGGCGGGCTTCGCTTATAGCGGGATCGGCCGCGGGTAAAAGAAATCTTCATGCGCGCGCGGCAGGCTCCGTCGATCCCGCCCGGAGCCTGCGATGGAGCCCTCCCCGTCCGCGCCTGCCATCAGCGTCTGCATCTGCACGCATGACCGGGCCGCGTATGTGCGCGCCTGCCTGCATGCGCTGCGCCGCCAGACCGCGCCGCCCACCTGTTTCGAGGTGCTGCTGATCGACAGCGCCTCCGCCCCGGCGGAAGCGGCGGCTCTTGCCCGCATGGACCGCGCCATGCCCGGGCTGCGGCGGATCCGCCTCGATCAGCCGGGCGTCAGCCGCGCCCGCAATGCCGGCGCCCAGGCCGCGCGCGCGCCCTATATCGCCTATATCGACGACGATGCGGTGCCGGCGGCGGACTGGATCGCCCGCATTCTCGATGCGCTGGGCGAACACCCCGACGCGGCGGTGCTCGGCGGGCGCATCCTGCCGCTCTGGGAAGCGCCGCTGCCAGGCTGGTGGCCGGCCTCGCTGCGCGGCGTGCTGTCGCTGATCGAATGGGAAGGCCAGGGCGAATTCCGCAGCGCCGACCTGCCGGCCGGACTCGCGCCGTACAGCGCCAATATGGTGGTCGCGGTGGCGCCGATGCGCGCGCTCGGCGGCTTCAGCGAGGCGATCGGGCGCATCGGCAGCGTCCTTCTGTCGGATGAGGAGGTGCAGCTTGCCTGGCGCCTGCAGGATCACGGCTATGCCGTGCGCTATGACAGCCGCATCCTGGTGCATCATCGCATCCAGGCGGGCCGGCTCGATCCGGCCTGGCTGCTGGAGCGGCTTTTTTGGCAGGGCGCCTCGGCGGTGGTGACGGCGCGGCTGCTGGGCCGTGCCGGCGGGGTCTGGCGCGCCGTGCCGCGCCGGGCGGCGGTGGCGCTGCTCTGCGCTCCGGCGGCGCTGCTCGGGCGGCACTCCACCCGGCTGATCGGGCTGCGCTGGCGGCTGGCTTATGCGCTGGGTTTCCTGCGCGTGGCGTTCGGCTGGCAGGTGGCGCGGGCAGCGGCCGAGGCGCATGCCGCGCGTCATCCCGCGCGCGCCGTGGCAGCGAACGCCGCCCCGCTGCCCGCCGGCGATTGATGCGACGTTTTTGCCGCACCGCCACGTCCGGACCACGATCACCGAGACATGCTTGCGCGCGCCGGCGATTTGCTTCTACCTCCCATCCCGATGTCCGAACCCGCCGCCCCTCCGCCGACCGGCCATAACCCCGACCTGCTGGCCGCGATCCCGCTCTCGGCACGCTGCGTCCTGGAAATCGGCTGCGGCCACGGTGCGCTCGGCCTCGCCTATCGCGCCCGCAATCCGCGCGTGCGCTATCTCGGCGTCGACGTCGATGCCGCCCAGGCCGCGATCGCCGCCACCCGGCTGAACGAGGTGGCGGTGGCCGATATCGAAGCCAATCCCTTCCCCTTCGGCCGTGATCTGCGGCCCGACTGCATCGTCTATGGCGATGTGCTGGAACATCTGCGCGATCCGTTCGCCCTGCTCGCCCGGCATCTGGAAATCCTCGCGCCGGACGGCATCATCGCCCTCTCGGTGCCCAATCTGGAGCATTGGAGCATCGCCGCCCGCCTGCTCGCCGGCACCTGGGATTACGAGGAGGAGGGGCTGCTCGACCGCACCCATCTGCGCTGGTTCACCCGCACCAATCTGGAAGCCGGGCTGCGCCGGCTGGGCCTTGCCATCCATCGCTGCGAGCCGCGCATTTTCGATGCCCCGGCCGCCGATCATTTCACCGAGACCATCGCCCCGGCGTTGAACGCACTCGGCGTCGATGCCAGCGCCTATCGCGAACGGGCGCAGGCCCTGCAATACGTCGTGCGGGCGGGGCGAGAGGCGCGCGCGCCGATGATCCTCGCGGCCTCGATGCTCGATCCGATCGGCGGCGTGTCGCATGTCCGCATCCTGTATCCGATGGCCGCCCTCGGCAGCGATCCCGCGACCCGCGTGCAGGTCTATGCCAATGGCGATGCCATCGATCCGCCCGATCCCGAAACGCCGCATATTTTCATCCTGCATCGCGCCTCGATGCTGGGCCGGGAGGGGCGCACCATGCTACGCAGTCTGCTGGCCCAGGGCTGGGTGATCGTCACCGATTTCGACGACCACCCGGATTATTTCGAGGCGATGCGCCGGCCCGGCCAGCTCGGTTTCCTGGGTGTGCACGCGGTCCAGACGACAACCCCGGCGCTGGCCGAAATCCTCGCCCGCCGCAATCCGGAAGTGGCGGTATTCGCCAATGCCGTGCCCAGCCTGCGCGGCGTGCATAATTTTGCCGCGCCCGACCGGCTGACCCTGTTCTTCGGCGCGCTGAACCGAGAGGAGGATTGGCGCCCGCTGCTGGGCGCGCTGAATGCGGCGGCGAAAATCGCCGGCGCGCGGCTGCATTTCCGCATCGTCCACGACCAGGCCCTGTTCGACGCGCTGGAGACGCCGCACAAGGATTTCACCCCGGTCTGCGATCACGAAACCTATCTCACCTTGCTCGGCGGCTGCGAAATCAGCCTGATGCCGCTGGCCGACACGCCCTTCAACCGGGCCAAATCCGATCTCAAATTCCTCGAAGCCTCGGCCTGCCGGGTGATGTCGCTGGCCAGCCGCATGGTCTACGGGGGCAGCATCGCCGATGGCCGCACCGGGCTGCTGTTCGACAGCGCCGAGGCGCTGCGCGAGCGCCTGCTGCGCCTGGTGGCGATGCCCGAGCTTGCCCGCCAGATCGCCGATGCGGCGCGCGCCCATGTCGCGACCAGCCGCATGCTGGCCTATCAGGTACCCGAGCGTCTCGCCTGGTATCGCGCGCTGTGGGAACGGCGTGGCGCCCTGACCGCCCTCCTAATGGAGCGCCTCGCCGCGCACGCCGAGCGCGACCTGCCGGAGGACGATCCGGCGGATATGCCCGCCGCCGGGCGGAGCGCGCCGGAGTATCCGCCGCCGATCCCGCGCGAGACCGCCCCGTTCGGCAGTGGCTGAACGGCGCAAGACGGGGCTGCTCCGGCGTCTGGCCCGACGCGGCTATACGGCGCTGCGCACCAAGGCGCTGCCGGCCTGCCTCGCGCCGCTGGGCTGGTTCTACCGGCGCGACCAGCTGCGCGCCTCCTGGCCCGATGGCGCCGCGCTGGCCGGCCTCGATCTCGGCCCGCGCATCGCCCTGTTCTGCCATTTCGACGCCGCCGGCGCCCTCGATCCCGCCGTGCCGATCTATCTCGCCGCGCTGGCCGAGGCCGGCTTCACCCCGATTGTCATCAGCAATGCCGGGTATCTGACGCCGGCCGCCGAGGCGGGGCTGCGCGGGGCGGCGCGCGCGGTGCTGCTGCGCGCCAATCGCGGCCATGATTTCGGCGCCTGGGCGGAGGCGATGCGCCGCCTTGCTCTGCCCCGGCCGGAGACCGAGGCGATTCTGCTGGTCAATGACAGCGTGCTGGGGCCGATCGGTCCGCTCGGCCCGGTACTCGCGCGTCTCGATCCGGCCACAGCCGATCTCTGGGGGCTGACCGATTGCGCCCAGCTCGGCTGGCATCTGCAATCCTATTTCCTGCTGGCCGGGCGGCGGGCCCTGGCCTCGCCGGAATGGGCGCGTTTCTGGGCCGGGCTGCGGCCCGTGCCCTCGAAACGCTGGACCATCTGGCAGGGGGAAGTGGCGTTCAGCCGGCGGATGCAGCGGGCCGGGCTGCGTCTGGCCGCGTTGTGGCCGACGCAAGGCGATGCGGCGCATCCGCCCAACCCCACCACCGATTGCTGGGAGGCGCTGCTGCGCGCGGGCTTTCCCTTCCTGAAGAAAGAAGTGCTGCGCGACGATCCCGGGCGCACCGGCGCGGCGGCGTCCTGGCGGCAGGCCGTCGCGGCGCGCGGGCCGGTCGATCCGGCAGTGCTGGCGGCGATGGCAGCAGAGCTGCGCGCGAAGTCCCCGGCAAGCGGGGAAATTCAGGCATCCGGCCGGCGGTGAAATCCCGGCTCGGCCGGCGGCTCGGCGAGCTCCTCGGTCAGGCTCTGCACCTCGGCCAGCAGCGGACCGCGCCGGCACAGCCGGGCGAGTTCCTCGACCGCCGCGGGCGGGCCGGCGAGCAGCGCCTCCACCGTGCCGTCGGCGCGGTTGCGCACCCAGCCCGAGACCGATAGCCGCGCCGCCTCGCGCACCATCCAGTCGCGAAACCCCACCCCCTGCACGCGGCCGCGCAACACGATGCGCTTGGTGTTCATCCCTGCCCCCGATCCTGCCGCGCCAGCGCCATGCACTGCGCCGCCTCGGCCACGTCGCGGGCGATACCGGCGCGACGCGATGCGGCTTCCTCGTCCTCGCCCCAGAATTCGGCTTGAAACGCCTCGTCCAGCACGCCCAGCGCATGCGCCTCGGCCGCGCTCAACGCGCCATCGGCCAAAGCGAGCCCCAGCACCAGGCTGCCCAGCGCCGGCACCGCGATGCCGAGCGCGGCCAGGCTGACCGGATCGAGCGCGGCCAGCGCCCGCTCCAGCGCGAGCAGCGAGGCCGGCGGCTGTTCGACGAAGCCGATGCCCTGGGCCACGCGCAAGGCCGCGCCATGCCGGCGACCCACCCAGTCGAGCCAGGGCTGCCAGGCTTCGTGTTGCCGGGCGACCAAAGCCGCCGGCTCCGTCGCGCGGTAGCAGAGCAGGTCGGAGCGTCCATACGCCGCCAACGCCCTCACGCTCGCGCCGGGATCGGGGGCGATGCGCTGCTGGGCGGTGCCGGCCAGCCGCGTCAGGGGCGTGTCGGCGAAACTCATTTCCCCGCCTTTGGCACCGCCCGCCTGCTGCCATTCCTCGGCCACCGCCGCCGCCAGCGCCCGGCCCGGCACGCACAGCACCGCCCCGTCGGGCAGGCGCATCGGCCTGCCATCGAGCAGGATGGCAAAGCCGCCGTCGCGGGCCGCAGGCTCCGCCTTCTCCCAGAAACGCTTCATGCCGCGCGTCGCATCCCGTGCCGCTCAGAACAGCTTCTTGAGGAAATCGCCCACCGCCTTGGCCGGATTATTGGCCGGCTTGGCCGCCGGGTGCGCCGTGGCGGGGGATTGCGAGGAAGCGGCCGGGGCGGCGCCGAAGCGCGCCGCCGCCAACGCCGCCGGGCAGGGATCGGGGCCGCCCAGCACCTTGTCAGCGCCCAGCAGCCCGGCCAGCGGCCCCAGCCCGGTCGCCGCTCCCAGCGCCGCGCCGGCCACCGTGCCGGCATTCGCCTCCGCCGCGCCCACCGCATCCAGCGCGGTCTGCGGCGCCGCCAGCGAGCCGGTGACGCGCACCGGAAAGACCAGCGATGTGCCGGCCACCTTGCCTTGCGGGCGGAGATGCAGATCGAGCGTCTCAGGCCCCAGCGAGACGCTGCCCGAACCATCCATGGTCAGCAGCGAGGAGGAAAGCAGCAGCGGGTTGAGCACCCCGACGCCATTGGTGAAATTGCCGCGCAGGGCGAAGCACCGGACCTGGCTGACACTGCCGCCGCCGCCGATCTTACCCTGGCTGAGCGCATTGATCTGGGCCAGCACGCCGCCCAGCAAATGGCCCAGCGCCACCTTGTCGATCGAGCCGCCCTGCATGGCCAGCCCCAGCCGCCCATCCAGGCTGGCGGCGATGGCATGCGGGGAAATTCCCGCCCCGCGCAGATCGGCGCGGATTTCCAGATTGCCGGTGGCATAGCCGCTCATTCCCGCTGCCTTCAGCAGCGAGGCGAGCGCGAGGCCGGGGGCACTCAGGGTCAGCGCCACCGGCGGTACGGGTTTCGCCGCATCGGCCGTGAGTGTCGCCGACAAATGCCCCTGCGGCAGCGTGGCGGAGAAGGGATCGAGGCGCAGCATGCCGCCCTTCAGCACCAGATGCAGCGCCACATCGCGCGTGTCCTGCCCGTGCAGGCGCAGCAGGGCGATTTTCAGCGTCACATCCGCATCGTCGCCGCGCAGCAACGCCCAGGGCAGCGGCGTATTCGGGATCAGCGTATGCCCGCCCGCCGCCGCCGGGCGCGGTGCCGGGGTTGCGGCGGGCGCCGGCGCCG
>JAGWRU010000148.1 GCA_028869595.1 Rhodospirillales bacterium | reverse complement strand
TACGCGCTGGGCCGGGCCTGCCTGCCGGTGCTGGGGCTGCTCGCGGCACTGACGCTGGCGGCGCTCGGCGTGCCGATCGGCATGATCCTGTACTGGCTGACACGGCATGGCGCGGCGGCGATCACCCCGGCCGAGGTATCGCCGGCGCTGCTGCTGGCATCGGCCTGGGCGTCGATCCGCCTGGGCCTGCTGGCCGCGCTGGTGACCGTCCTGGCCGCCCTGCCGCTCGGCTTTCTCGCCAGCCGCTATCACGGCAGGCTGGTCACGCTGCTGGAGCGCACCGCCTATGTCGCGCAGGGCGTGCCCGGCATCGTGGTGGCGCTGGCACTGATCAGCCTCAGCATCGGCCATCTCTTTCCGCTCTATCAGACGACGCCGCTGCTGATCGGCGCCTATGCCATCCTGTTCCTGCCGCTCGCTCTGGTCAGCGTGCGCGCCGCCCTGATCCAGGTGCAGCCGGCGCTGGAGGAGGCGGGGCGCTCGCTCGGTCTGTCCTGGTTCGCGGTGGCCTGGCGGGTCGTGCTGCCGCTGGCCGGGCCCGGGCTGGGCGCGGCGGCGGCCTTGGTATTCGTCTCGGTGGTGACGGAACTGACCGCGACCCTGCTGCTCGCCCCGATCGGCACGGAAACGCTGGCGACGCAGGTCTGGACCGATACATCGTCGCTGGCTTTCGCCGCCGCCGCGCCCTACGCCGGGCTGATGATCCTGCTTTCGCTGCTTTCCACCTGGCTGCTCGCGCGCCGCTTCGCCGCGACGCGCTTTCTGGACACCTGATCCGCATGGCCGAGCTGCGCGTCGCCGATCTGGAGAAATCCTTCGCCGGGCAGGGCGTGCTGCGCGGCGTGTCCCTGACCGTGCCCACCGGCCGGCTGGTGGCGATCCTGGGCGCGTCGGGCAGCGGCAAGACCACGCTGCTGCGCCTGATCGCCGGCTTCGAACGGCCCGATCGCGGCAGCATCGCCGTCGATGGCGCGACCCTCGCGGGCGCCGGCATCTTCCTGGCGCCGGAGCGGCGGCGGATCGGCTATGTCGCGCAGGACGGGGCGCTGTTTCCGCATCTGACGGTCGCCGAGAATATCGCCTTCGGCCTGCCGCGCGCGGCACGGCGCGCGCATGCGCGGGTCGGCGCGCTGCTCGCCATGGTGGGGCTGCCGGCAAGCTATGCCGATCGCGCGCCGCAAGCCCTTTCGGGCGGCGAGCAGCAGCGTGTGGCGCTGGCCCGTGCCCTGGCGCCGGAACCGCGCCTGGTGCTGCTCGATGAGCCGTTCTCCGCGCTCGATGCCGCGCTGCGGGCGGAAACGCGGGAGGTGGTGGCGGACGCTCTGGCCCGGGCCGGGGCGACGGCGGTGCTGGTGACGCATGATCAGGCCGAGGCGCTGTCGATCGGCCATCGCGTCGCGGTGCTGCGCGACGGCAGGCTGGTGCAGTACGACGATCCGATGACGCTGTACCGCGCCCCGCACGATGCCGCCCTGGCCCGCTTCATCGGCGAGGCGGTGGTGCTGGCCGGCACGGCCCGCGCCGGGCGGGTGCGCTGCGCCCTGGGGCAATGGGATATCGCCACCATCGCCGATGGCGCGGTCGACGTGGTGATCCGCCCGGAGCAGCTGCGCCTGAGCCCCGATCCGGCGGCCGCGCCGCTGACCGCGCGGGTCGGCGCGATCACGTTTTACGGCCACGATGCCCGCGTCGATCTGACCCTGGCCGACGGCACGGCGATTTTCGCCCGCCTCGCCGGCCATCGCCTGCCCGATCTCGGCGCGGAGATCGGCGTGTCGGTCGATGGCGCGGTGATGGCGTTTCCGGCCGGGTGATTATTCCGCGGCTTTGCCGGTCTTGGCCGCGCGCTCGGCTTCGTGCTTGGCGAACATCTCCGCCACCGCCTTCTGCCGCGCGGCGCTGAAGCTGCCGGCATTCTCCGCCGCCCAGTCGAGCGAGGAGGCGCGATGGGCATTGGTGCCGCGGAAATGCGGCATCACGAAGCGGGCATAAAGCTCGTAGGATTTCTTCGTCGCCTCCCAATCCGCCCAGTCATGCGTCTGTTGCAGCAGGCAGCCGAACGCACCCTGCTTGGCGGCGAGGCGTTCGATCATGGCGATCGCATCCGCGGGCGTGCCGATCACGCCGAGGCCCTGTTCGATGAAGTAATCGACCGGGTCCTGACCCGCCGGCACCGGGAACCGTCCGGGGCCGAGCTTGCGGAAATAGCCGATGAAGCGCTCCAGCCCGAAGCGGACATTCTCGCGCGCCTGCGCCCTGGTCTCGGCGATATGCATCGGCACCACCAGACGCAGGCGGGAGGCATCCATGGTGCGGCCATGCTCGGCGGCGATTTCCTGCGCGATCGCCCAGTTGGTGCCGAGCGCGTCGAACCCGCCCGGATCGGCGGCGGCCATGCACAGCATCGCCAGATCGTATTTGCCGGCGAGCCTGCCGCCCGAGGGCGTCAGGGTGGAGGCGACGGCGACCTCCGGATAGGGCTTGGAATAGGGCATCAGGTGCAGCCGCGCATTGGTCAGGGTGTACCAATCCGTGCGCTCGGTGACGATCTCGCCCTTGAACAGGCGCAGGATCAGATCGAGCGCCTGGACCATGCGGTCGCGCTGGGTGGAGGGATCGATGCCCAGCATCATCGCATCGGTGGTCAGCAGCCCCGGCCCGGCGCCGAACATCACCCGCCCGCGCGTCATGTGATCGAGCTGGATGATGCGGTTCGCGACCATCAGCGGGTTATGGTACGGCAGCGACACCACGCCGGTGCCGAGGCGGATCGCGCGGGTGCGCTCGGCGGCGGCGGCGAGGAATAATTCCGGCGAGGAGATCATCTCATAGCCGGCCGAATGATGCTCGCCCACCCAGGCTTCGGCGAAGCCCAGCCGGTCGATCCACTCGATCAGCTCCAGATCGCGCTGCAGGCAGATGGTCGGATCCTCCTCCACCGGATGGTAGGGGGCCATGAAGATGCCGTGGCGCTGCACCGTGTCGGGCATGGGCGTGGTCCTGTGCTGGAACGGCAAGCTTATCGCGCCGGCATCGCAACGCCCAGCCGCCCGGCGAGATCCTGGATGAACTGCCAGGCGACGCGCCCCGAACGGGCGCCGCGGGTGACCGACCATTCGGTGGCGGCGGCATGCAGCTCCTCCCGCCCGATCGGCAGAGAGAGGTCGGCGGCATAGCCCTCGATCATCGCGAAGAAGGTCGGCTGATCGCAGTTATGGAAACCGATCCAGAGGCCGAAACGATCCGATAGCGAGACTTTCTCCTCGGTCGCCTCGGACGGGTTGATGGCGGTCGAGCGCTCATTCTCGATCATGTCGCGCGGCATCAGATGGCGGCGGTTGGAGGTGGCGTAGAACAGCACATTCTCCGGCCGGCCCTCGATGCCGCCATCGAGCACCGATTTCAGCGCCTTGTAATCGGCATCCTCCTTCTCGAAGGAGAGATCGTCGCACAGGATCAGGCAGCGCCGCGTCTGCCCGCGCAGCAGGTTGAGCAGATCGGGCAGGGTGCGGATATCCTCGCGATGGATCTCGATCAGCACCAGGCTGCCCGGAATCTGGCGGTTGGCCTCGGCATGGGCGGCCTTGACGAGGGAGGATTTGCCCATGCCGCGCGAGCCCCAGAGCATCGCGTTATTGGCCGGCAGGCCGCGCGCGAAGCGCAGCGTATTCTCCAGAATCAAGGCCTTCTGACGCTCCACCCCATGCAGCAGGGCGATCTCCACGCGCGCCACGCGGGCCACCGGTGCCAGGGCCGGGATGGCGGGCTGCCAGACGAAGGCCTCGGCCGCGCCGAGGTCGATGGGCGGGGCGGGCGGCGGGGCGAGGCGTTCCAGAGCGGCGGCGATGCGCGCCAGCAAAGGCAGGGTGTCCGGATCGGTGGCGGTCATGGCGGCGGGTTTCCCCCCAAGGGTGGTGATCGGCGTGGCGGCGGCGCGGCGATGGGCGTCGCAAGACGAACGCTTGACGCGAAGGGGGCGGAAAGTATGGTCCCGCCCCGATACAGGCAACCCGCCGCGTGCCGGTCCGGCTCCCGGCACCGCCCGCCCCTTACCCCAGGAGCCTTTCGATGCTGATCTCCCCCGCTTATGCGCAGGACCTTTCCGGCCTGACCGGCACGGCGACGCAATTCCTGCCGCTCGTGCTGATTTTCGGCGTGTTCTACTTCCTGCTGATCCGCCCCCAGCAGCAGAAGCAGCGCGAGATGCGCACCATGCTGTCGGCCCTGAAGCGGGGCGACAAGGTGGTGACCGGCGGCGGCATCATCGGCACCGTGCAGCGCGTGGCCAATGCCACCGACAAGAACGGCAAGGCAGTGCCGGGCAGCGAGGTGGAGGTGGAGATCGCCTCGGGCATCCGCGTGACGGTGCTGCGCGAGACGATCAGCAGCGTGATCCGCGCCGTGCCGGACAAGGTCGCGAACGACACCAAGGCGTAACGACACCAAGGCCTGAGGCGGCAAAACCGCGCCGGGCGTGCAGCGCGCGGGCGTACAGGGCAGGTGGCCGGACCCGGCCACCGCCCCATACGCCTGATGCCGATCAGCGATGGGCGCCTATTTCCAGCTGCACATGTAAAAGCGCGGCAGCTCGTCGGGGAATGCCTGGAAGTTCAGGTCGGCGTCATAGGCGTAATAGGTCACCGAGGTGAAGAGCGGCAGCCAGTAGGCTTGCGCCGTGATCCGCTTGATGGCGATGGCGTATTCCTTCTGCCGCTCGGCCAAATCGGTGGCCAGCCCGCCGGCGGCGATCGCCTTTTCGACGATCGGATCGCGCGCATAATCGTCGGCGCCGCCGTCGAAGAAATAGGGCATGATCGCCGAGACGTCGTTGATCGAATAGCTGCCCCAGCTGCCGGCATTCATCGGCGTCTGCCCGGCCATCACCTTCTGCACTTCGGCGCCGACCTGCAGCTGCTGGATGTTCACCGAGATCCCCACCGCCTTCAGGTAGGTCTGCACCGCCGCCGCCCAGGACGGCAGCATGTAGGTGACCAGCGTGGTGGAAAATCCGTTGGGATATCCCGCCTCTTTCAGCAGCGCCTTGGATTTCGCCGGGTTGTAGTCATAGGTCACCGCGGCGCTTTCCTCGCACCCGACCTGGGTCGGATAGCAGGGCGCGGCGATCGGATGGCTGTCGCCCTGCACCAGGTTATGGGCGATCGCATTGCGGTCGATGGCGTGGAAGATGGCCTGACGCACTTTCAGGTTCTGCATCGGCTTGTCGTTGCCCGCGCGCCCGGCCGCGTCGAGCTGGAGGTAGTAGATCCGCATCGATCCCGCCCGCAGCGCTGTCTTGCCCGGCAGATCGTGCAGGTTCTGGTACTGGTCGGGATTGAACTGCCAGATCCAGTCGGCCTGGCCGCTGATGAACGATGTCAGCTCGCCCGCCGAATCCAGCACCTCGGTGATCTTCAGATAGCGGATCGCCGGCTTGCCCTTGGGGCTGGCCGCGTAATAGCCCTCGAACCGCTCCATGTCGATTTCGCTGGTGCCGTTGACGCGGGTGATCCTGTAGGGGCCGGTACCGATGGGCTGCTTGGAATAGGCGACCGGCCCGACCTTCTCGCGATAGGCCTTGGGATAGATCGGCAGCACCATGGCGAAATATTCCAGCGCCGCCGGAAATACCGTTTTCAGGTGGATGCGCACCTGCATCGGGCCGAGCTTCTCGGCATGATCGATGAAGACGAAATTGCTCGGCACCATCACCTTCGGATCGTGCAGGATGGTCTCGAAGGTATAGACCACGTCGTCGGCGCTGAAGGGATCGCCGTTATGGAATTTCACGCCGTCGCGCAGGGTGAAATCCAGCGTCTTCGGATCCGTCCATTTCCAGGCGGTGGCCAAGGCCGGCACGATCTTGAAGGTCTTGGGATCGCGATAGACCAGCGTGTCCCATGCCTCGTGCGCGACGATCAGCCCGGTGCGCAGGCTGTTGCGGTACGGATCGACATCGGGAACCGCATCGCGCCAGGTCACGCGCAGCGTGTCATTGGCCTTGTCCGCCCGCGCCGGGCGGGCGAGAGAAACCGCCGCCGCCGCTGCCGTCGTGCCCAGAAATGTGCGCCGTTTCATTGTTTTCGCCTTTCCCTGTGGTGAACCCTACGCTCCCGCCCCGCTTGCCGCGAAGTGGCATTCGACCGCGCCGCGCGGCGGCGCCTGGTTCCGACAAAGCTCGGTCGCGAGCGGACAGCGCGGATGAAACCGGCAGCCCGGCGGGATATTCGTCGGATCGGGTGAGCCTTCGCCCAACGGCATCTCCGGCAGCCCGAGGCCCGGTTCCGGCGTCAGGACCGAGGCCAGCAGGGCGCGCGTATAGGGATGGCGGGGGGCTGCGAAAATTTCCGCGTTGGCGCTGTGTTCGACGAACCGGCCGAGATACATCACCGCCACCTCGTCGGCGATGTGTTCCACCACCGCGAGGTTATGGCTGATGAACACCAGCGTCAGCTTGAAGCGCGCGCGCAGATCCATCAGCAGGTTGAGGATCTGCGCCTGCACCGAGACATCCAGCGCGCTGGTCGGCTCGTCGCAGATCAGGATGCGCGGGTTGACGATCAGCGCGCGGGCGATGGCCACGCGTTGGCGCTGGCCGCCGGAAAGCTGATTGGGAAAGCGCGCGGCGATCTCGGGCGCGAGCCCCACCTCCTCCAGCATGCGCGCGACCGCGCGGCGGCATTCGGCCCGGCCCGTGCCCTGCACGCGCAGCGGCAGGGCGATGGTGGCGCCGATGCGCCGGCGCGGGTTCAGCGAACTCATCGGGTCCTGAAACACCGGCTGGATCAGCCGCGCCCGCGCCCGGCGGTCCATGCCGCGCAGATCGGCGCCGCCGATGCGCAGCGTGCCGGCGCTGGCCGGCAGCAATCCCAGCAGCATGCGCGCCAGCGTCGATTTGCCGCAGCCTGATTCGCCGACGATCCCCAGCGCGCTGCCCTCGGCCACGCGGAACGAAAGATCATCCACCGCCATCACCTGCCGCGCGCTGGCGAACAGGCCCTGGCGCTGCCTGAACACCTGCGACAGGCCGATGGCTTCGATGACGTGGTTCATGCCCCCGACCATGCCCCGTCCGGGCCGAGATGGCAGGCGAAGCGATGGCCGTCCGCCAGCCGATGTTCCGGCACCGGCGCGGCGCAGGCGGGCATGGCGACGGCGCAGCGGGCGCGGAAGGCGCAGCCGGCGAAGCCCGCGCCGATGCGCGGCACGATGCCCGGGATGCTGCCCAGCCTGCCGCCGGGCGGGATCTTCCCCGGCACCGGGATCGAGGCGAGCAGGCCGCGCGTATAGGGATGGCGCGGGGCGGCGAACACCGCACCCGTCGCGCCATGCTCGACGATGCGTCCGGCATACATCACGCTGACCCGGTCGGCGACGCGCGCGACCACGCCCAGATCATGGGTGATCAGCAGCACCGCGAGGCCCATCTGCCGCTGGATGTCGGCCAGCAGCCGCAGGAATTGCGCCTGCACCGTGACGTCGAGCGCGGTGGTCGGCTCGTCGGCGATCAGCAGCGCGGGTTCGCACAGCAAAGCAGTGGCGATCATCACCCGCTGGCGCAGCCCCCCCGATAATTGATGGGGAAACTGGCCGAGCCGCATGGCGGGGGCCGTCACGCCCACGCGTTCCAGCATGGCGATGCAGCGATCGACCGCCGCGGCGCGCGAGGCGCCGCGGTGGCGGCGCAGCACCTCGATCATCTGCGAGCCGATCGTGTAGGCGGGATTGAGGCTGGTCATCGGCTCCTGGAAGATCATCGCCATGCGGTCGCCACGCAGCCTTGCCATGCCGCGCTCTCCCAGCCCTGCGATGTCGTTGCCCTCGAAGGCGAGCCGCGCGGCGCTGAACCGCGCCCGCTTCGGCAGCAGCCGCAGCACCGACAGGGCGGAGACCGATTTGCCGCAGCCGGATTCCCCCACCAGGCAATGCGTCTGCCCGCGCTCCACGACAAGATCGATGCCGCGCACGGCCTCCAGCGGGCCGAAGCCGATGCGCAGATCCTCGATTTCCAGAACCGCGTTCATTGTTCGGTGCGCGCGCCCAGACGGTCGCGCAACCCGTCGCCCAGCAGGTTGATGCCCAGCACCAGGATCAGCAGCGCGATGCCGGGGATTTCGATCACCCAGGGCTTGAAGAACATGTAGTCCTTGCCTTCGGAGATCATCAGCCCCCAGGACGGCAAAGGCGGC
The DNA here is from genome assembly GCA_028869595.1 of Rhodospirillales bacterium. GTDB lineage: Bacteria > Pseudomonadota > Alphaproteobacteria > Acetobacterales > Acetobacteraceae > JAGWRU01. Next base: position 6,631 of record JAGWRU010000148.1, on the reverse strand, counting down.
GGCACGCCGAGGCCAAGGAAGGACAGCGCCGCCTCCAGCAGGATGGCGATGGCCATGTCGATCGTGGCGATGACCAGCAGATGATGGGCGATATTGGGCAGGATCTCGCCCAGGATCACCCGCGTGCGCGAGCATCCGGCGGCCCAGGCGGCGGCGATGTAGTCCAGCCCGCTGACCTGGCGCGTCGCCGCGCGGGCGACGATGGCGAAACGTTCCCACAGCAGCAGGCCGATCGTCAGCACTACCACCCACAAGCCGCTGCCGACCATGAACACCGTGGTCAGCGCCACCAGGATCACCGGAATCGCCAGCCGGCAGGAGATGATGAACATCACCACCGCATCCGTCCGCCCGCCGAAATATCCGCCCAGCACCCCCAGCGTGGTGCCGATGATGCCCGACAGGATCACCGTCGAGACGCCGATCAGCATCGAGATGCGCGCCCCCAGGATCAGCCGCGACAGGTAATCCCGTCCCAGCCCGTCCGTGCCGAGCCAATGCGCGGAGGAGCCGCCGGGGAGCCAGAAAGGCGGCGTGTAGCGATGCGTGAGATCCTGGGCGAAGGGATCGTGCGGCATCAGCAGCGGCGCGAAGATGGCCAGGATGGCGGCGAAGGCCACGATTGCCGCGCCGAGAGAGAGCGCTGCCCGGCGCATCAGCCGCGCACCCTGGGATCGAGCATGGCGCCGATCAGGTCGGCCAGAAAGGTCAGCCCGACAAAGGTCACGGCAAACAGCAGCACCACCGCCTGGACCACGGGAAAATCGCCCTTGCCGATGGATTCCCAGGCCAGGTAGCCGACGCCGCGCACATTGAACACGACCTCCGTCACCACCGATCCGCCGAGGATGAAACCAAGCTGCACGGCGGAGACGGCGACCACCGGCATCGCCGCGTTGCGGAACGCATGCTTGAGAACGATGGAGGCGCGCGATAGCCCCTTGGCCCGCGCCGTGCGCACGTAATCGGCGCGCAGCGCATCCACCATGCCGCCGCGCGTCAGCCGCAGCATCACCGGAATGGCGACGAAGGACAGCACGAAGGAGGGCAGGATATAGCCCTTCCAGGTGGCGAGCCCGGCGATCGGCAGCCAGCGCAGATCGATCCCGAACCACAGGATCAGCATCAGCCCGAGCCAGAAGCTCGGCACTGCCTGGCCGATCAGCGCGACCAGCCCGCAGGCGGTATCGATCCATGTGCCTTCATGCAGGGCGGCGAGGATGCCGAGCGGCACGGCGATGATGATCGCCATGCCGATCGCGATCGCCCCGAGCTGGAGGGTGACTTTCAGATGCGAGGCAATCAGCGAGGAAACGCTTTGATGATACAGATAGGAATTGCCGAAATCGCCATGCAGGGCGCGATCCGCCCAGGCGGCGAACTGCACCGGCAAGGGGCGATCCAGGCCGAGCTCATGCTGGATTTTCGCGATCGAGGCCGCCGATGCATCCGGTCCGGCGAGATTGATGGCGAGATTTCCCGACAGGCGGGTCAGCGCAAAGCTGACGATCAGGACGGTCAGGCAGACCAGCATCGCCAGAAGCAGGGATCGAACGATGAACCGGATCACTGCACGCGGCCCTACCTTTGCATCGAAAATCCGGGAAACATTGCTCGCTGGCGGAGCATTTACACAAATCCCCTCCGGGTCAACGAATGTTTTGAGGCAGCGCGAACCATTTTGCTTAAAAAATAGTCGTCTACGAAACATAAAAAACGCCCGCGATGGCGCGCGGGCGTTTTTCGACGACGGCCGGAATCAGGCCTTCAGCATCTCCGCCTCGGCGAATTCATAATTGGCGATCTTGTCGAGCCAGTTGGTCACGTAATCCGGACGGCGGTTGCGGAAATCGAGGTAATAGCTGTGTTCCCACACATCGCAGCCGAGCAGGGCGCGGCCCTCGCCGGTGGCCAGCGGGTTGGAGCCGTTCGCGGTCTTGGTGACCTTCAGCTTGCCGTCCGGCGCCAGCACCAGCCACGCCCAGCCGGAGCCGAACTGCGTCGTGGCGGCGGCCTTGAACGCATCCTTGAATTTCTGCACCCCGCCCAGATCGGACTCGATCTTGGCGGCGAGCTTGCCCGGAATGCCGCCGCCATTGGGCGACATCGCCTGCCAGAACAGGATGTGGTTCCAATGCTGGCCGGCATTGTTGAACACCGGCGCCATGTCGGCCTTGCCGTGCGAGAGGGTGACGATCTCCTCCAGCGATTTGCCGGCGAGTGCGGCATTGGCCTCGACGAAGCCGTTCAGCGCCGTGACATAGGCCTGATGATGCTTGCCGTGATGCAGATCGAGGGTTTCCTCGCACATGCCGCGACCGGCGAGCGCCGTCTTGGAATAGGGAAGGGCGGGAAGTTCGAAAGCCATGGGCGTTCTCCGTTGGTTGCGGATCGATGGGCGTGCGTCGACGTGCCGCCGGGCCATCGCGATTGCGGGGCATAGCTATTGGCCCCGAGGCGGGCGGCGTCAAGCGCCGGATGTCGGGCGCGCACCCTCCCTAACATGGGCAGCGGGCTTGATCGCGGCCATCATAAGCGCGAGATCAGGCCATGCCCGATCGCTCCCCCGCCGTGCCGACCCCGATGCTCGCCCGCCTGCGCGCCAGCGATCCGGACCGCTTTCTCACCGCATTATTCGCCCCCCCGGCACGGCGCGAGACGCTGGCTTTGCTCTATGCCTTCGATCACGAACTGGCGCGCGCCCGCGCCGTCGTTTCCGTCCCGCCGCTGGCACTGATCCGCCTGCAATGGTGGCGCGAAGTGATCGAGGGCGCGCCGCGCCGGCATGAGGTGGCAACGCCGCTGACCCTGGCTCTGGCCGAGGGGCGGCTGCTGGCCGACGATCTGCTGGCGCTGGTCGCGGCGCGGGAGATCGAGGCGGAGGCGGAATTCGCCGATACCGGGGCGTGGTTCGCCTGGCTGGAAGCGGCCTATGGCGGGGTGGCGGTGGCGGCGGCGCGGCTGCTGGGCGCGCCCGCGCCGGAGGCGGCACGCCCGTTCGGCACCCTCATGGGCGCGGCACGGGTGCTGGGCGGCGTCATCCGCCATGCGCGAGAGGGGCGCTGCCTGCTGCCGGCCGATGCCCTGGCGGCGCAGGGGCTGGTGCCGGAGGCCGTGATCGCCACGCCCGCGATGGCCGCCCTTGCGCCGCTATATGCGGCGCTGGCGGGCCAGGCCCTGGCGCGGGGCGGCATGCGGCCTCTGCCCCGTGCCGCATGCGCGGCCGGGCTGGGCGCGGTGCTGGCGCGACGCGACCTGACGCGGCTGGTGCGCGGCCGGGCCCTGCCCGAGGCGCGCGGCTTGGGGGATCGTCTGGCGGTCATGCGGGCGGGGCTGCTCGGCGGCTGAGGCAGGGTGCCGGCGCGACGGCCCGGCGCGGCATGGCCGATGCGACAGGGCCGATTCCGGCCCGTACTGGACCGAAGCACCGGCCGGGCATAAGAATCCCGGGTGATTTCCGTGGGGTGAGATGCTGATCCAGTGCCCGGAATGTCAGCGCGCGATCTCCGACAGCGCCGGTGCCTGCCCCGGTTGCGGCCATCCCATGGGCGCGTCATCAGCACTGCCCGCGCGGCGGAAGACGCCTTCCCTGTTCGGATCCTTCGTTCTGGGCGGGCTTGGCCCGGTGCTGCGCCGTTTCGGCGTGGCGTTGCTTGTGCTGTCCGCCATCGGGCTTCTGCTGGAAGGCGCGGCGGCGCTCCTGCTTCTCGTGCCGGCGATCGGGCTGATCGTCGGCGGCGCCTATGCGTCCTATGTCTCCCGTCATAGCGTGCGGATCCGCTCGAAAAGCGGAACGTGAACGTGACTTGCGCCCGCCGCGCATTGCCTCGATCGGTGTTTTCTTTGGACTCCCTGCAAGCCAAGTTCCACGGATCGACGATCGCCGTGGCGGAAATGATGGTGCAGGGCCGACGCCATGACGGAGGTCGAGGGTGGGGTTGAGTCTGCACGGGCTGGTGGTGATCGCGCTCGGTCTTGCGGCCTTCGTGCTCTACAGCCGGCCACGCATCCCGATGGAGACAACCAGCCTGGGTGTGCTGGTCTCCCTGGCCCTGATGTTCGCGCTGTTTCCCTATCACGGCCCGCATGGCGCGGTCTCTCCGATGCTGTTTTTCCGCGGCTTCAGCAATGGCGCGCTGATCGCCATCGTCTCGCTGATGATCGCCGGCCAGGCGCTGGTGCGCACCGGCGCGCTGGTGCCGCTGGCGCGGCTGCTGACCCGGCTGTGGAAATACTCCGCCGTGCTGGGCCTGTTGCTGGTGCTGCTGACCACCGCGGTGCTGAGCGCCTTCATCAACGACACCCCGCTGGTGATCCTGCTGATCCCGGTGCTGACCCAGATCGCGCGCGATACCAAGCGCAGCGTTTCCGGCATTCTGATGCCGCTCGGCTTTTCCGCCCTGATCGGCGGCATGGGCACGACCATCGGCACCTCGACCAATCTGCTGGTCGTCGCGGTTGCGCGCCAGGAAGGGCTGCCGGCGATGGGCATGTTCCATTTCACCCCGGTCGCGGCGATCGCGGCCGGGGTCGGGCTGCTCTATCTCTGGCTGATCGCCCCGCGCCTGCTGCCGGAACGCCAGAGCCCGGCCAGCGAAACCTCGGCCCGGCGCTTTCGCGCCATGCTGGAACTGGGCGCGGAGAGCCGGGCGATCGGGCAGACGATCGAGGAACTCGACGCGCTGGCCCCGGGCCTCAAGGTGCAACGGGTGCTGCGCGGCGATGTCACGCTGTTCGTGGCCCCCGGCCTTGCCGTGCGCGAAGGCGACCGGCTGGTGCTGGAGGATCGGCCGACCGCGCTGAAGGAGGCGGAAAAGGCGCTGGGCGGGCAGCTTTTCATCGGCGAGACCGCCTGGAAGGACGAAACCCTGCCCGAGGATGATCAGCAATTGGCCGAGCTGGGCATTCTGCCGGCTTCCGGCTTCGTCGGGCGCAGCCTGCGCCAGGCCGCCTTGCAGCCGCGCTTCGAGGTGACGCCGCTCGGCATTTACCGCCACGGCGCGGCGCTGAAAAGCAAGGCGGTGGATGACGAGGTGCTGCGGCCCGGCGATGTCGTGCTGGTGCAGGGCGCCAAGGAGGATATCGACGCCTTGCGCCAGAGCAGCCATTTCGTGCTGCTCGATGCCACCAGCGATCTGCCGCGCGGCAACAAGGCCATTCTGGCGCTGCTGTTCATGGCGGTGATCGTGGTGCCGGCGGCGCTGAACTGGCTGCCGATCGAAGTGACCGCCCCGGTCGGCATGCTGGCGATGGTGGCGAGCGGCTGCATCAAATGGGACGAGATCGGCGCCGGCGTCAGCGCCACCGTCATTTTACTGATCGCCACCGGCTTCGCCCTGTCGAACGCCATGGTGCATACCGATGCCGCGAGCTTTCTTGCCCATGCGGTGGTGGGCGCGACCTCGGCGCTGCCGCCCGGGGTGACGCTGGCCCTCGTGCTGTTTTTCGTGGCCTTGCTGGGCAATGCCGCCTCGCACACCACGGCCGCGCTGGTCGGCGCGCCGATCGCGGCGCAGATCGCCCATCTTCTGCATCTTTCGCCGGAACCGTTTCTGCTGGCCGTGCTGTTCGGTGCCAATCTCGGCTACGCGACGCCGATGGCCTATCAGACCAATGTGCTGGTGATGAACGCGGCGGGGTACAGTTTCGCCGATTTCATGCGCGTCGGCCTCCCGCTGCTGGTGCTGATGGGCGGGCTGTTGAGCGTGCTGATCCCGCTGTTCTTTCCGTTTAAATAGTGGCGTATTTCGCGCGCCGCCGCCCGCCAACCCGGCGCGCATGCTGATCACCGTCTTCCCGGCAGGCTCGACAGCGCGATCCCGCCCAGCACCAGCGCGCTGCCCAGCACGAAGCGCGGGCCCAGCCGGTCGCCGAAAATCAGGGCGGAGGCGATGATCCCCACCAGCGGCTGCACATATTGCGAGCCGGCGGCGATGCGCACCGGCAGGCTGCGCATCGCCCGCAGCCAGATCCACAGCCCCAGCACGGTGGTCAGCAGCCCGAGATAGAGCACCGCCGCCAGGCTTGCGGCGCTGGGCAAACGCGGCATCGCCATCGCCTGGACGATGGCGATCGGCGCCATCAGCGCCGCCCCGGCCAGGCTGCTCCAGCCGGCCACCGCCATCACCCCCTCGCGCGCCGCCAGTTCGGTGCTGAATACGTAATAACAGGCGATGCAGAGGCCGGAGAGCAGCATCAGCCCATCCCCCAGCAGCCCGTCCGGGGTGCCCGCCATCGTGCCCTCGCTTGCCGCCACCACCACCCCGGTCAGCGCCAGCAGGAAACCTGCGATATGCGGCGCGCGCACCGGCTGGCGCAGGCGCACACTGCCCAGCAGCGCCGTCAGGATCGGGATCTGGGCGGAGATGATGGTGGCGACCGAGGCGCTGGTATCCTGCACGCCGAGCGCTTGCAGTACCTGCCCGCCGCCGATCCCCAGCACGCCCAGCGCCGCCATCTGGGCCAGTGCGCGCGGCGCCGGGCGGGGCAGGCGGCGCAGCAGCAGGACAAAGAACGGCGCCGCGCTGAGATAACGCAGCGCCACCAGCATCAGCGGCGACATGGCGCGCAGGCCGAGCTTGGTGACCGGCACCGACAGGCCCCAGATCAGCGTCAGCAGCGCCAGCGCGGC
>JAGWRU010000147.1 GCA_028869595.1 Rhodospirillales bacterium | reverse complement strand
GACGAGCCCAAACTCCATTGCCTCGAAGGGCGACAGGAACTTGTCGCGCTCGACCGCGGCCGAGATGACCTCGAGCGGCTGACCCGTGTGGCGCACGTAGATCTCATTGAGCCGGGCCCGCAGCGCCAAGATTTCGCGCGCCTGGATCTCGATGTCGGTCGCCTGGCCCTGCGCGCCGCCGGAGGGCTGGTGCACCATCACCCGCGCATTGGGCAGGGCAAAGCGCTTGCCCGGTGCGCCGGCGCAGAGCAGCAGGCTGCCCATCGAGGCGGCCTGGCCGATGCACACCGTGCTGACGGGGCTGCGGATATACTGCATCGTGTCGTAGATCGCGAGCCCGGCCGACACCACGCCGCCCGGGCTGTTGATATAGAAGCTGATGTCTTTATTGGGATTTTCCGATTCCAGGAACAGCAGCTGCGCGCAGATCAGGGACGAGACCTGATCGAACACCGCCCCGGTCAGAAAAATGATCCGCTCCTTCAGCAGGCGCGAATAGATGTCATAGGCGCGCTCGCCGCGCGCCGTCTGCTCCACCACCATCGGCACCAGCGAGTTGCCGTAGATTTCGACCGGATCGCGATCCGCCATGGTCCACCTGCTCTGCTCGACCGGCGCGGCGCGCCGGCCCGCCCCTATCGGGCGCCCATCATCCTAAATAAGTCGTTGCGACGCGGCTTCCAGATCATGCCGGCGCGCGGATCGCGATGCCGTCAGGCGGCCGGGGCAGCGTCGGGATCGGCGGCCAGTTCCTCGGGCGTTGCCGGCCGATCGGTGATCTGGGCCAGTTCCAGCACGAAATCGACCACCTTCTCCTCGAAGATCGGCCCGCGCAGGCGCTCGGCCGCGTCCGGGTTCTTCTGGAAGAACTCCAGCACCTGCCGCTCCTGACCGGGATAGCGCTGTGCCTCGCTGCGCATCGCCCGGTTCAGCTCCTCGGCGGTGACGCTCAGCGTATTGACCCGGCCGATTTCGGCGAGCAACAGGCCCAGACGAACTCGGCGCTCGGCGATGGCACGGTACTCGCTGCGCAGCGTCTCCTCGTCCTTCGCCTTATCTTCGTCATCGAGACGCCCGGCGGCGCGATCGGCTTCGATACGCTGCCAGATCTGGTCGAATTCCGGCCCCACCATGCCCTCGGGCGTGGGGAAATGGACGGTCTCGGCCAGCTTGTCGAGCAATTCGCGCTTCAGGCGCAGACGCGACATCTGGTCGTATTCGCGCTGCATCTGCTGGGTGATCGCCTCGCGCACCGGGGCCAGCCCGTCAAAGCCGAGCTTCTGGCCGAGCGCATCGTCGATCGCCGGAGTTTCAGCCTTTTTCAAGACCTTGGCGTCAATCTTGAACTGCGCCTCCTTGCCGGCCAGCTCCTTGGCGCCGTATTCCTCGGGGAAGGTCACGGTGATGGTGCGGCTCTCGCCAGGGGCAAGCCCCTCCACCTGCTCGGTGAAGCCGGGGATGAAGCCGGGGCCGGCCACTTCGATGTCCATATCCGTGCCGGCGCCGCCGGGGAACGGCGTGCCATCGATGCTGCCTTCGAAATCGACGGTCAGCACCTCGCCCTTCTCCGCCCCGCGGCCGGGATTTTCGATCGGCGTGAAGACGCGGTTGCGCTGGGCCAGCTCGGCCAGCGCCTTATCGACGGATTCGGGCGAAACCTCGGCCTTCAGCCGGGTCAGCGCGATGGTCGAGAAATCGGGCAGCGCCACCTCGGGCAGCAGCTCGATCTCGACGCTGAATTCCAGATCAGTGGCCGGCGTCGCCGTCACATCCTCGGTCTTGAGGCTCACTTTGGGCTGCAGGGCGGGGCGCAGACCGCGCTCGCTCAGGACCTGCTGGGTGGCGGTGTTGACCGCATCCTCCAGCACCTCGGCGGAGACGGCGCTGCCGTAGCGCTGGCGCACCACCGGCAGCGGCACCTTGCCGGGCCGGAAGCCCGGCAGGCGCAGCGTGCGACCGAGTTCGGCCAGCCGCGTGGCCCGGCGGGTTTCGATATCCGCCCCCGGAAGGATCACGGAATAAGCGCGCTTGAGCCCGTCGGAGAGCGTCTCGGTAACCTGCATCGGTCTGGGGATCCCATCTTGGCCGAAAACGGTGGTGCGGGCGGAGGGACTTGAACCCCCACGGCTTGCGCCACCAGAACCTAAATCTGGCGTGTCTGCCAATTTCACCACGCCCGCGAACCCGCGCCGCCCGCGCCGAGCGCGACCGGAACGAAGCCGGGCGCGCCAGCCGGACGCCAAGGCGGCGACCGTGAGGGGCGGGCTTTAGCGCAGCCGGGCCGGCGCTACAAGCGGGCGCGCGCGCGGGACTGTCTTCGCCGGATGTCGCCCCCCTTTCCGCCCCCGCCAGAGCCCGTGGCCGATGCCTACTCGGCAAGCGGCTCGCGCTTTATGGCACGGCCCGCGCCCAGAGCGGCCGATAGGCCCGCTCATGCGCCGCCAGATAGGCCAGCATGGGCGGCGCCGGCGCGGCAGGGACGACGTCGCGCGCCATGCGTGCCGCCGCCGGCAGGGCACGCAGGATCTGGCCCGGCCGGGCCAGCCCCCCGCCGCCCTGGATCAGGCCGCGCAGCAGATAAAGCGCGATGCGCGGCGCCAGAGCCAGCCAGCTCTGCCGCCATTTGCGCGCGATATAAAGCCGGTTGCGGGTGAAGTAGAACCAGCGCCTGCCCGACCAGGCGACCCGCCCCTCCTGACTAAGGCGGTGGCGCACGGCGATATCGCCGCGATAGCGGATGGTCCAGCCGGCGGCGATGGCGCGCAGCGAGAAATCATACTCCTCCCAGCAGAAGAACAGCGCTTCGTCATAGCCGCCAAGCGCCGCGAACGCGGCACGGCGGATGGCATGGCCGGCGCCGACGAAGGTGACGCTCTCGAACACTTCGCCGGCACGGGCCAGCAGGGCGCGGGGATAGCCCCAGGAATGCAGATCATCGCCGCCCGTCGCCTCGGCCAGAATGCGCAGGCCGATGGCGGCAAGCTCGGGCGCCCCGTCCAGCGCGGCAACGGCACGGGCCAGCGTATCGGGCGCGGCGAAGCGGGCATCATTGTCGAGGCCGAAAATCACCCGGCCATGACCCAGCGCGCTGGCCCGGTTGCGCCCGCCGGCCACGCCGAGATTTTCGTCAGCGCCATAAAGGCTCACCCGCGCCTGCCCCGCCACCGCGCGGGCCAGCCTTGCCAGGGCGGCGGGATCGGATCCCTGATCGAGCACCGTCACGTGCAGCGCCACGCCGCGCTGCGCCAGCGCCGAGGCGATTGCCCGCTCGGTCTCGGCCACCCGGCCGAGGGAGAGGATGATGACATCGGCGTCATAGGCGCAGCCCGGCGGATGGGCCGCCCCGGCAAGGTGACGCATGCGGCACTCCTTCAACATTGCGGCGGGCAACATTGCGCCGGCAAGGCGGGGATCGACAGATACGCCAGACGCTTCATTTCCTTGCGCCCGCGCGCCACGGAATCGAGCACCAGACCGCACAGCACGCAGAGCCCGCCCAGCAGCTCGATCCCGGTGGCCAGCACCGCCGTCGGCAGGCGCGGCACCAGCCCGCTCTGCAGATAGGTGGCGATCACCGGCAGCCCGAGCGCAGCGCCCAGCAGAAACAACAGCCCGCCCAGCGCGGCGAAGAAGGCCAGCGGCCGCTCCTGCTTCAGCAGCGCGACGATCGCCCTGAGAATGCGCCAGCCATCGGCATAGGTGCGCAGCTTGGAGGCGGTGCCGACCGGGCGGGCACGATAGGCGGCGGGCAGTTCGGCGATCGGCATGCGCAGTTCCAGCGCGTGCACGGTAAACTCCGTCTCGGTTTCGAAACCCGTTGCCAGAGCCGGGAAGGATTTGACGAAGCGGCGGCTGAAGACGCGATAGCCCGACAGCACGTCCGATACCCGGTCGCCGAACAGGAAGCGCACCATGCCGGTCAGCACGGCATTGCCCAGCCGATGCCCGGCGCGATAGGCGCCACGCGCATCGGCGACCCGGGCGGCGGAGACCATGTCGAGCTGGCCGCAGCAGAGCCGCTGCACCATCGCCGGCGCCGCCTCGGCATCGTAGGTGTCGTCGCCATCGACGAGGACGAAAATATCGGCCTCGATATCGGCGAACATGCGGCGCACGACATTACCCTTGCCGGGCAGATCCTCGCCGCGCACCACCGCGCCCGCGGCGCGCGCGATGGCGGCGGTGCGATCGGCGGAGCCATTGTCATAGACATAGACCGTGGCATCGGGTAGGGCCGCGCGAAAATCGGCGACGACCTTGGCAATCGCCAGCGCCTCGTTGCGGCAAGGCACCAGCACGGCGATCCGCGGCCCGGCGGCAAGGACCGGCCGGGCCAACAGCGTGTCGAGGGGAAAATCCAGCATCGAGGCCCCCCCTACAATGCGTTGCGCATGGCGAGCACGCTCGCCGCAGTGCGCGCCAGCACCCAGAGATCGAGCCAGATCGACCAGCGCTCGATATATTCCAGATCGGCGGCGACCCGCCGGCGCAGCTTCTCCTCGGTCTCGGTCGGGCCGCGCAGGCCGCGCACCTGGGCGAGTCCGGTGATGCCGGGGCGCACGCGGTGGCGGGCGGCATAATGCTCGTCGGCCAGTTCGAAGGGCAGATCGCCGGCCCGGGTGCCGGGGGCGTGCGGGCGGGGGCCGACCAGCGACATCTCGCCGCGCAGCACGTTGATCAGCTGCGGCAACTCATCGGCGGAGCTGCGCCGCAGCCATGCCCCCAGCCGGGTCAGCCGGCAATCGCCCGCACGGGCCTGGGTGCGCGCGCCGGGATCGGCCAGATGGTGCTGCATGGTGCGAAATTTCAGCACCTGAAACACCCGCCCGCCGCGTCCCGTGCGGGTCTGGCGAAACAGCACCGGGCCCGGGCTTTCCACCTTGATGGCGAGTGCGATCAGCAGCATCGGCAGCGCCGCCAGCAGCAGCGCGAGCCCGCCCAGCAGCAAATCCTCCGCCCGTTTCAGCACCCCGGCAGCGCCGCCGATCGGCACATCCGCCAGCGCCAGCAGGCGCCCGCCGCCAGCCCCCGGCACTGCCGCCTCGCCGCCCGGCACGAACAGGCCGAGCGTCACCGGCACTTCCTCCAGCACGGCGCGCAGATCGGCCAGCCGCTCCGACGCGGCGACCGGCAGCGCCACCACCACCATCTCGATCGCGCCACGCCGGGCGAGGCCCGGAATCGCCTCGATCGGCCCCAGCCAGGGCAAAGACGGGTGGGCCAGCGTCATGGCCGCCGCGCCAGCGGCGACATCGCCGGCGATCCCGGCCAGCCGCAAGCCGGACAGCCGACGCAATGCCCGTAACGTGCCGGCATCCGCCCCGACCACCACCGCGCGCGGGGCAAAGCGCAGCGCCCGCCCACCACCCAGCGCGAGGCGCAAGGGCAGGCGCGTTCCCGCCACCAG
>JAGWRU010000146.1 GCA_028869595.1 Rhodospirillales bacterium | reverse complement strand
GCCGGCCAGGGCTGGGTGACGGCGGAATACGGCATGCTGCCGCGCGCGACCCATACCCGCGGCGACCGCGAGGCGGCGCGCGGCAAGCAATCCGGGCGCACCCAGGAAATCCAGCGCCTGATCGGGCGCAGCCTGCGCGCCGTGGTCGACCGCGCCGCATTGGGGGAGATGACCATCGCGCTCGATTGCGACGTGCTGAACGCCGATGGCGGCACGCGCTGCGCCTCCATCACCGGCGCCTATGTGGCGCTCGCCCTGGCGCTGCGGAAGCTCGAACGCATGAACGTGCTGAACCGGAAAGTGCTGACCGGGCAGGTTGCCGCCATCTCCTGCGGCCTGACCGAGGCGGGCGCCGTGCTCGACCTCGATTACGCCGAGGATTCGGCGGCCCATGCGGATGCGAATTTCGTCCTGACCGAGGGCGGCGGCATCGTCGAAATCCAGGCAACGGCCGAGAAAACCGCCTTCGCCCAGGCCGATTTCGACGCGCTGCTGGGCCTTGCCCGGACCGGCACCGCCGCGCTGTTCGAGGCGCAGCGCCAGGCGATCGCGGAGGCCGGCTGATGCGCCGCCTGATCCGCGGCACGAGGCTGGTCCTGGCGACGCATAACAAGGGCAAGCTGCAGGAGATCGCGGCCCTGCTGGCACCGCACGAGGTGGCGGTGGTCTCGGCCGGCGCGCTGGGCCTGGACGAGCCGGAGGAGGATGCGCCGGATTTCACCGGCAATGCCCGGATCAAGGCGCTGGCCGCCACGGAGGCGAGCGGGCTGATCGCGCTGGCCGATGATAGCGGCTTCTGCGTCGCCGGGCTGGGCGGCGCGCCGGGGGTGCATTCGGCCCGCTGGGCGGGACCGACCAAGGATTTCGTCGGCGCCATGGCCCGCGTCGAGGGCGAGCTGGCCGACGATGCCGACCGGCGCGCCTGGTTCGCCGCCGCGCTCTGCCTCGCCTGGCCGGATGGCGAGACCGCGACCTTCTTCGGCCGCGTCGAGGGCAGCATGGTCTGGCCGCCGCGCGGCAAGCGGGGTTTCGGCTATGATCCGGTGTTTCTGCCGGCCGGCGGCCGCCTGACCTTCGGCGAGATGGCGCCGGAGGCGAAGGAGGCGATCAGCCACCGCGCCCGCGCCTTCGCGCAGTTGCGCGCGGCCTGCCTGACCTAGATGTAGAGGCGCAACAGGTTGTGCCGGTCGAGGCTGAGACGGCTGATGGGCGTCTTTGACCCTACCCCGCCGCCACCGCCGCCGTCTTCGCCCCGGTCATGCGCAGCAGCGCTGCCGCGCTGGTGCGAAACACATGGCTGGGCGAGCCGGCCGCGGCAAACACCGGATCGAGCGCCAGCAGCGCCTCATCCAGCAGGATCAGCGGCGGCGCCAGATGGCCGATCGGCGCCACGCCGCCGACCGCGAAGCCGGTCATCTCCCGCACCCAATCGGCATCGGCGCGGGCGAGCCTGACGCCCAGCGCCGCGCCCGCCCGGGCCGGATCGACGCGATTCGCCCCCGACGTGACGATCACCGCCGCGCGCGCCGGCTGGCCGGGGATTTCCGCGCGAAAGACGATCGATTTGGCGATCTGCGCGACGTCGCAGCCTATCGCCGCCGCCGCATCCGCCGCGGTGCGGGTGCCGTCGGGATAGGCGATGATGGTATCGGCCTCTCCGGCGGCCGCCAGCGCGGCGCGCACCCGCGCCACAGACCCTGTCTCGTTCATGCTCTATACTTCCCGCCATGGACCCGCTCGCCCTCTATATCCACTGGCCCTTCTGTCTGTCCAAATGCCCCTATTGCGATTTCAACTCGCATGTGCGCGAGGCGATCCCGCGCGCGCGCTTCGCCGCCGCGCTGCGCGCCGAACTGGCCTGGGAGGCGGCGCGGATCGGCCGGCGGCCGCTCGGCTCGATCTTCTTCGGCGGCGGCACGCCCAGCCTGATGGCGCCCGAACACGTCGCCGCCCTGATCGCCGATGCGCGCCGCCTGTTCGATCCCCTGCCCGATCTGGAGATCACGCTGGAAGCCAACCCGACCAGTGTGGAACGCGCCGCGCTGGCCGGGTTTCGCGAAGCCGGGGTGAACCGCGTCTCGCTCGGCGTGCAGGCGCTGGACGATGCCGCGCTGGCCCGGCTCGGCCGGCAGCATTCGGCGGCCGAGGCGCGCATCGCGCTGGAGCAGGCACGGGGCATCTTCCCGCGCCTGTCCTTCGACCTGATCTATGCCCGGCCCGGCCAGACCCTGCCGGGCTGGCGGGCGGAACTGGCCGAGGCGCTGGCCATCGCCGGCGAGCATCTTTCGCTTTATCAGCTGACCATCGAACCCGGCACGGTCTTCGAGGGCGAGGCGCGCCAGGGACGGCTGGTGCTGCCCGAGGCCGAGGCGCAGGCCGCGCTGTACCAGGCAACCGCCGAGGAGGCGGCGAAATTCGGCCTGCTGGCCTATGAGGTTTCGAATTATGCCCGCCCCGGCGCGGCCAGCCGGCACAATCTCGCTTATTGGCGCTATGCCGATTATGCCGGCATCGGTCCGGGCGCGCATGGCCGGCTGGTGCTGGGCGGGCAGCGCCGCGCCACGCGCCGCCATCGCGCCCCCGAGCCCTGGGCGGCGCGGGTCGAACGCGACGGGCATGGCAGCACGGCGGAGAGCGCGATCGATGCCGCGACGGCGGCGATGGAGGCCCTGCTGATGGGGCTGCGCCTGACCGAGGGGATCGATGCCGCGCGCTTCGCCGCGCGCACCGGCGTGGCGCTTGCCGAGGCGCTCGATCCGGCGATCCTGGAACAGGCGGTGGCGGAGGACTACCTCGCCTGGGACGGCGTTACGCTGCGCGCCCTGCCGGCGGGGATGCTGCGGCTGGACGCGCTGCTGGCGGCGCTGGCGCGCGATGCGGATCGTCCTTCGTCATAGCGGCTGTTACACGACGTGATACGGGGCGGGATCGGCGACATAGCCGGCATCGAGATCGGCCCGCAGCGCCGCCGCATCGCGCTCTCCGGGCGGTCCGTGCCCGCCGCCGCCCGGGGTTGCCAGCACCACGATATCGCCCTGCTGCAACACGTATTGCCGCTTGGGATCGACCGCCGCGCCGTTGATCGCGACGCTGCCGCACGCGCCGGCCCCACCGCCCTCGATGCCGAAAGCCGGGATCCGCGTCCGCTCGGCCAGAAACGACACCGCGATCGGACTCTCCGAGCGGCTTTCGATGACGATCTCCTGGCCCAGCCCGCCGCGATGCCGCCCCGCTCCGCCGCTATCGGGGCGCAGGCGCTTGGCGTGGATGCGCAGCGGCGCGATCTGCTCGGAAATCTCGACCGAGGTGGAGGCGACATTGGACGGCCAGGACAGGCAGCTTCGCCCATCGCCCTGCGCCGTCGCGCCCATGCCGCCATTGAAGAAAAACATATTGGCATAGGCGCGATCCCGCCCATCCGCGCCGCGCCGCCGGCCCGACTGGTTCATCCCCCACATCGGCGAGCCGCAGGCGGCCATCACCCGTTCCGGCACCACCTGGCCGAGGCAGCCGAACACCAGCATCGGCAGATAATGGCCGATCAGCATGCGGCTGCCGCCGGAGGAGGGAAACAGCGGATGCACGATGGAGCGTTCCGGCGCGCGCACGGTGATCGGGCGGAAACTTCCCTCGTTATTGGGCAGGCCCGGGCTGGTGCACAGCTTCACGCCATAGACCGACATCGCATAGGTGTAGCAAAGCGCGCAGTTGATCGCCTGCTCGACCGCCGCATCGGTGCCGGCATAGTCGATATCGATCGCCTCGCCCGCCACCGTCAGCGCCATGCGGATGGTGATCGGCGCACCGCCGATGCCATCGGTCTGCAGCGCGCTGCGATAGACCCCGTCCGGCAGGGCGGCGATCGCCGCGCGCATCGCCCGTTCCGAACGGCCCTGGATTTCCTCGGCCAGATCGCGCAGATCGGCCAGATCGGCACCGTCCATCAGCGCCACCAGCCGGTTTTCCATCAGCTCCAGCGCCACCAGCTGCGCCCAGAGATCGCCCAGCGTCTGCTCCGGCGTGCGCACATTCTGGCGCAGGATGGCCAGCAGCGTCTCGTCGGGGCTGCCGGTGCGGATCAGCTTCATCGGCGGGATCTGCAATCCTTCCTCGAACACCTCGCGCGGTTCGGGACTGCGGATCTTGCCGCCGATATCCGGCGCATGCGCGGTGGAGGCGGAGAAGGCGATCAGCCTGCCGCCGCGAAAGATCGGCCGCGCCACGGTGATATCGGGCAGATGCCCGGTGCCCAGCCAGATATCGTTGGTGATCAGCACATCGCCCGGCGCCAGCGTCTCGGCCGGAAAGCGGGCGATGAAATGCTTCACGGTGGCCGGCAGCGTGCCGATGAAGCTCGGGATGCTTTCCGTGGCCTGGACCACGGAACGACCGAGATCGTCGGTGATGATGCAGGAAAAATCGTAGCTTTCCCGCACCAGGGTGGAAAAGCTGGTGCGCACCAAGGCCGCCGCCGCCTCATCGACCAGCGAGATCAGGCGCCGCCAGATCAGCTCCAGCGTGACGGCATCGAAGGACGTGCTCATGGCCGTTCTCCCGGCGCCGGCAGATCGACCGCGATGGTGCCGCAGCGCAGCACCTCGATCGCCCCGCCCGGGCCGATCAGCAGCGTGCTTTCATTCTCCTCGATTACCGCCGGGCCGTGAAACCGCGCGCCCTGCGGCAAGGCGTAGCGATCATAGACCGGGGTTTCGATGGCCGCCCCCGCCTCGGCGAACCAGACCGGGCGGCTGGCCTTGCGCAGCTTGCGCCCGGGCATGGAACGCCAGGGCGGGGATTTGCCGGCGCCCGGCATCGGCGCCGACAAGGCCAGGCGCAGCGCCACGAATTCGATCGCGGCACCGGGCGGGGTGCGCGCGAACAGGAAGCGGTACTCGGCTTCGAATGCCGCGCGGATCGCCGCTTCGTCGGCCTCGTCGGGGATCGCCACGGTGATTTCCGATCCCTGCCCGGCATAGCGCATATCGGCCAGGCGCTGCGCCGAGGCCGCGCCCGGATCGGCGCCGCTGGCCGCCAGCACCTGGCTTGCCGCGAAGGCCAGCCGGGCGAAACCGTCATCCAGCCGGTCGAGATCGACCTGATCGAGGGGGCAGTGAAACGCGCCCACCCGATCGACCCGGGCGGGCGCCATCAGCATGCCGATGGTGCTGCCCACCCCGGCGCCGGGCGGGCAGAGCAGCCGGGTGATGCCCAGCGCGCGCGCCACCTGCCAGGCATGGCCCGGCCCCGCCCCGCCGGTTGCCAGCAGGGCGTATTCGGCGGCGTTGCGCCCGCGCTCGGCGATGG
>JAGWRU010000145.1 GCA_028869595.1 Rhodospirillales bacterium | reverse complement strand
TATATGCGCACCTTCCAGCGCCTGGGACTGAAGGCGATCCCGATGGCCGCCGATTCCGGGCCGATCGGCGGCGATCTGTCGCATGAATTCATCATTCTGGCGTCGACCGGGGAAAGCCAGGTCTATTACGATGCCGCGTTCGAGGAGATCGATTATCTGGCCGGCGATTTCAGCCATGAAAGCGCCGGCGATCTGGAACGGTTCTTCGCCGAGATGACGCGCCCCTATGCCGCGACCGACGAAAAACACGATGCCGCCGCCTGGGCCGGGATCGACCCCGCCCGCCGCCGCGAGGGCCGCGGCATCGAAGTCGGACATATTTTCTACTTCGGCACCAAATACTCCAAGCCGCTGAACCTTGCCGTGGCCGGGCCGGACGGCAAGCCGGTGCTGGCCGAGATGGGTAGCTACGGCATCGGCGTGTCGCGGCTGGTCGGTGCGGTGATCGAGGCCTGCCACGATGAGGCCGGCATCGTCTGGCCGGATGCGATCGCGCCCTATCGCGTCGCCATCCTCAATCTCCGCCAGGGCGATGCGGCCTGCGATGCGCTTTGCGCCGAGATCGAGACGGCATGCGGCGGCGATGCGCTGTACGATGATCGCGAGGAGCGGGCAGGGGCGAAATTCGCCGATGCCGATCTGATCGGCCTGCCCTGGCAGATCATCGTCGGTCCGCGCGGTGCGGCGGCCGGCACGGTGGAGCTGAAGCGGCGGGCGAGCGGCGAGCGGGTCGAGCTGCCGCTGGCCGAGGCGCTGGCCAGGATCGGCTGAGCCGATGTTCGGTCCGTTCGAGCGGATGCTGGCCGCGCGCTATCTGCGGGCGCGCAAGGGCGAGCGTTTCGCCTCGATCATCGCCGTTTTTTCGCTGATCGGCATCGCGCTGGGCGTGGCGACGCTGATCGTCGTCTCCTCGGTCATGAGCGGATTTCAGCAGGAGCTGGTCAGCCGCGTGCTGGGGGTGAACGGCTATATCACCGTCAGCGCCGCGCCCGGCCACAGCATCGAGAACTATCAGGCGCTGGCCGCGCGCATCGGCAAGCTTGCCGACGTCGTCTCGGCGGTGCCCGTGCTGGACGGCCAGGCGCTGGTCAGCAGCAAGCTGGGCGGTGCGCAGGGGGCGCTGGTGCGCGGCATCGATGCCGCCGATCTCGCCCGGCTCGGCCAGTTCGGCCTGAAGATCGTCGCAGGCAGCATCAAGGATTTCGCCGGCCCCGATGCCATCGCGGTGGGGCTGGGCCTGGCGCAGAGCGACGGGCTGCGGATCGGCGAGCGGGTGACGCTGATCTCGCCGCAAGGGGCGGCGACGGTGTTCGGCACCGTGCCGCGGGTGCAGAGCTACCGGGTGGCGGCAATCTTCGATGCCGGGCTGAACGATTACAATAGCGGCGTGGTATTCCTGCCGATGGCCGCCGCGCAGCTTTTCTTCCAGAAGCCGGATGCGGCGAGCGCGATCGAAATCCGCCTGACCGATCCGTCCCTGGTCGGGCGCGTCGCCGCCCCCTTGGTGGCGCTGCTGCACGGTCTGCCCGTCTATGCCCGCGACTGGCGCCACGCCAATGATCAGATCGTCGGCGTGTTGCAGGTGCAGAAGGATACCATGGTGATCGTGCTCGGCATGATCGTGCTGGTTGCAGCCTTCAACGTGATCTCCTCGCTGATCATGCTGGTCAAGGACAAGCGCGCGGATATCGCGGTGCTGCGCACGCTGGGCGCGACCTCGGGCGCGGTGCTGCGCATCTTCCTGATGTGCGGCGCCTTCATCGGCGTGACCGGCACCGCGCTGGGCACCGCGATCGGCCTGCTGGTCTGTCACAACATCGTCGCCATCCAGCATTGGATCGAGCATCTCTCGGGCGGCAAGGTGTTCGACGCCTCGGTCTTTCAGCTCACCGAATTGCCGGCGGTGATCGACTGGGGCGATGTCGCGCGCACCGTGGCGCTCGGCCTCGGCCTGTCGCTGGCGGCGACGCTCTATCCCAGCTGGCGGGCAGCGCGCACCGATCCGGTGGAGGCGCTGCGTCATGAGTGATCCGGTGCTGCGCCTCGATCGCGTGATGCGCCGCTATCGCAGCGGCGAGACGATGCTGAACGTGCTGAACGGCGCCTCGCTCGAACTTCGCGCCGGGGAGATCGTGGCCCTGGTCGCGCCGTCCGGGGCGGGCAAGTCGACGCTGCTGCAT
>JAGWRU010000009.1 GCA_028869595.1 Rhodospirillales bacterium | reverse complement strand
CCGCCCTGCCGCCCGCCGGCCCGTCGGCCGGCCCGTCGGCCGGCGCGGATGCCACGATCGGCGCCGCGGCAGGCGGCGATGCGCTGCTGCCGGTCACCTTGCTGCGTGGCTCGCGCCGGCTGGGCGGCGCGATGTCGTGGCGCGCGCCCCAGGGTTTGGCGCCGTTTTCGGCGGATTCCCCCTTTGCCGGGCTGGCCGTGCCGGCCGATGTCACGGTGCGGCGCCAGGTGCTGGCCGACCCGGCCGCGCCGCCGCCGATTGCCTCGCCCACGGGCAAGCCGGCGCGGGTCTGGGCGCGGCTTGCCGATGGTACCCCCCTGGTCACGGCGGCGCGGCTGGGGGCGGGACGCATCGTGCTGTTTCACGTCACCGCCAATGCCGACTGGTCCAACCTACCGCTCTCCGGCCTGTTCGTCGCCATGCTGCACCGCATCACCGCGTTGGCGGCGGGGGTGGAGGTGCCGGCGGGGACGGTGCCGCTTGCGCCGCTGCGCACGCTCGACGGGTTCGGCACGCCCGGGCCGGCGCCGGTTGCGGCAACCGCGCTGGCGGCGGCCGATTTCGGCACCATTGCCCCCTCTTTTCGGCATCCGCCGGGGGTGTACGGCCATGGCGCGGCGCGGCGGACGCTCAATCTCGGCGATGCGGCGGGGGCGCTCGCGCCGATGGTGGCCATCCCGGGCGCGCATCGTCTGGGGCTCGCCACACGCGCCGCGCCGCGCGGCTTCGGCCCGGCACTGATCGGGCTGGCGCTGGCGCTGCTGATCGGTGATCTCGTCGTGTCGCTTGGCGCGCGCGGCCTGCTCGGTCCGGCGCGGCAGCGTGCGCCGGTCGCGATGCTGCTGCTCGCCGCCTCGTTTGCCGCGCCGTTTGCTCTCCCGTTTAGCATCCCTCGGGGCAATGCGGCGCAGGCGCAGGGCCTCTCCGTCGATCCCGCGCTAGACCATGACCGGTTCACTCTGGTTCACCGACCATGGTCTCCGTCTTTGTTTGATCGCGTGATTCACGTTTCCGGCGATTCCGCCTTCAACGATCACGCTCTAGCGTCCGCTTTGCCGGTGATTGCCAATCCGGCGCTCGCCACCCGGCTTGCTTATGTGCGGACCGGCGATGCGGCGCAGGATGCGATTTCCCGCGCCGGGCTGATCGGCTTGTCGGAGGAGGTCGATCGGCGCACCTCCGTGACCCTGGTGATGCCCGATGCGGTGCGGCCGGGGCAGAGCGATCTCAGCTTCTATCCGCTGCTCTATTGGCCGATTCTGCCCGGCGCGGCGCCGCCCGATGCGGCGGCGGCGGCGGCGCTGAACGATTTCATGGCGCATGGCGGCATGCTCCTGATCGATGCCGGGGCGGGGAGCGGCGGCGGGCAGCGCGCCGATCTTCGCCAGGCGCTTGCCGGGATTGCCATTCCGCCGCTGATGCGGCTGACCACCGCGCATGTGCTGACCCGCACCTTCTACCTGCTGCACGCATTTCCCGGCCGCTATGTCGGCGCGCCGGTCTGGGTGGCGCGCGATCCGCCGGCCGGGCGCGATCGCACCAGCCCGGTGGTGATCGGCGCCAATGACTGGGCAGCGGCCTGGGCGGTGGATGCGGCCGGCGATCATCCCTATGCCGCCATCCCGGGCGGCGCACGCCAGCGCGTCTATGCCGAGCGGTTCGGCATCAATCTGGTGATGTATGCGCTGACCGGCACCTACAAGGAGGATCAGGCGCGGGTGCCGGCGCTGCTGGAGCGGCTCGGCCGATGAGGGAGGGGTTCGTCGCGGCCGGGCTGCGTTTTGCCCCGCTTCTGCCGCTCTGGCTGCTCGTCGTGCTGGCGGCGTTGGCCGGGGCGGCGCTGCTGGTCGGGCTGGCGCGCCGGGCGCGCGGCCTGCTCTGGCGGGCCGGCTGCTTCGCGCTGCTGCTGGCCTGGCTCGCCGGACCGATGCTGGTGACCGAGCGCCGTCAGCCATTGCCCGATATCGGTCTGCTGCTGATCGACCATAGCGCCTCGATGCGCCTCGGCGCGCGGGCGGCGCTGGCCGACACGGCGGAGGCGCAGTTGCATGCTGCGGCGGCGCGGCATCCGGGCCTAATCCTGCGCCCGGTCGCGGTCGGCGACAGTCCCGATGGCGGCACCCGCCTGCTCGCCGCGCTGGAGGCGGCGCTGGCCGATATTCCGCCGGCGCGCTTTGCCGGCACCATCGCGATCAGCGACGGCATGGATCACGACGCGGCGGCGCGCATCGCGGCACTGGCGCGCCATCCGCCCGGCGGCGCGCCGTTCTCGCTGCTGATCCCGGCGGCGGGCGAGGAGACGGATCGCAGCCTGTCGATCCTCTCCGCCCCGGCCTATGGCATCGTCGGCAAAAGCGTGACGCTGCGCTACGTCGTGCATGACTGGGGCCGCGCCTTGCCGGCGGGAGAGCGCGTTGCGATCCGCATCCGCCGCGACGGCGAGCTGCCCGTCCGCCAGAGCGTGCCGATCGGCGCGCCGGCCGAGATCACCCTGCCGATCACCCGCGCCGGCCGCGCCGTGGTGGAGATCGCCGCCGCGCCGCTGGCCGGCGAGGCATCGACGCTGAATGACCGCGCCGTCGTCACCATCGAGGGGGTGCGCGACCGGTTGCGGGTGCTGCTGGTCTCCGGCCGGCCCAATCCCGGCGAGCGTGCCTGGCGCCGGCTGCTGAAATCCGATCCGGCGGTCGATCTGGTGCATTTCACGATCCTGCGTCCGCCCGGCACGGATGACCGCACACCGTTGAGCGCGATGTCGCTGATCGCCTTTCCCGTGCAGGATCTGTTCGTGCGTCGGATCGGCAGCTTCGATCTGATCGTGCTCGACCGCTTCGCCGATCACGGGCTGCTGCCGATGCCCTATCTGGCGAATATCGCCGCGCGAGTGCGCGCCGGCGGCGCCTTGCTGATGAGTGTGGGGCCGGAATTCGCCGGTCCCGACTCCCTCGCCGCGACGCCGCTCGCCTCGGTGCTGCCGGCTTTGCCGGCGCCCGGGGATGCGGTGCGGATCGGGGCATTCCGCCCGCTGGTCACCGCGCTGGGCCAGCGCCATCCGGTCACGGCCGGGCTGCCCGGCGCCAATCCCGCGCATGCCCAGGACGTGCCGCCGCGCTGGGGTTCGTGGTATCGCGCCATCGCCACGCAGGACGTGGTGGGCAAGGTGCTGATGCGCACGCCGGAGGGCGCGCCGCTGCTGGTGCTGCGCCATGCCGGCAAGGGGCGCAGCGCGTTGCTGCTGTCTGACCAGATCTGGCTGTGGGCGCGCGGCCATCAGGGCGGCGGCCCGCAAGCCGAGCTGCTGCGTCGTGTCGCGCATTGGCTGATGCGCGAACCGGCACTGGCCGGCAACGCGCTGGACGCGACCATCGCCGATGGCGTGCTGCACATCGCCCGGCGCAGCACCGCGCCGGCGCCCGCGCAGCCGCTGCGCGCGCGCGTGACGGCGCCGGACGGGCATGAGAGTGCGGTGGTCCTGCAGCCGACCGCCCCGGGACGGCAGGAGGCGCGTCTGCCGGCGCCGCTGCCCGGCGTGTGGCAGGTGGCGCTGGATGGCCAGCATGCCTATGCCGGCGAGAGCCCGGGCGATGCGCTGGAATTCGCCGATCTGCGCGCCACCGCGACGCGGCTGGGCGGGTTGGCGCGCGGTTCGGGCGGAGCGGTGGACTGGCTGGCCGGACCGGACGGACATGCGGTGGTGCCGCGGTTGCGCCGGGTCGTCGCGGGCGCGCCATCGGCGCCGGGCACCGCGACGCTGTGGCGGCGCGGCGCCTATCGGGTGGAGGGCGCGCGGGCCGAAGCGCTGTTGCCGGCCTGGCTCGCCCTGCTGCTCGGCCTCGCCGCGCTTGCGATGGCATGGTGGCGGGAAGGGCGGTAGCGCGCGGCGGTCGCGCCGCCGGCCCGATTCCGGTTGGCGCGCGGCGCGTGCGGTCCTAGGCTGCGTCGCACGATAATCCGATGGCGGGAGGCGGCTTTCCAGCAGGACGGATCGAATGGCGAGGGATCGCCCCGTGGCGAGCGGCCCGGGCGGCGCAGGCCGCGTGGGATGCTGCCGCGCGGCAATGCCCCGGGCAGCGGCTGGGCGGCGCTGATCGGTTTCGTGGGGTTGTGCCAGCTGGTCGGGCTGACCGCCGCCTCGCTGATGCCGGCGGCGCTGCGGCAATGGTATCCCAGCCTGCACGCACCGCCCTTTACCCCGCCCCCCTGGGTCTTCGCCCCGGCCTGGACGCTTCTCTACCTGCTGATCGGTATTGCCGGCTGGCTGGTCTGGCGCCGCCACAGCGCCGCTGCCGCCGCCGCGCTGCGACGCTGGGGCTGGCAGCTTGGCCTGAACGCGCTGTGGACGCCGGCTTTCTTCGGCCTGCACAACCCGGCGCTGGGGCTGGCGGTGATGGCGGCGCTGCTGGTGGCGATCCTGATCACGATCCGCGCCTTCGCCCCAATCTCGCGCGCCGCCGCCGGGCTGATGCTGCCATACCTCGCCTGGGTATGTTTCGCGGCCTATTTGAATGCGGGATTGTGGTGGCTCAATCGCTAGGCGGACGGGGGTGAACCCGGTCCGGCGCCGACGCCCCGATTCGCGCGGCCCGCGACCGGCGGAATCGGCAGGTTGATGCCGTAGGGCCTGCCCGGGTAGGATGGCGGGATGGAGCGCACCCGTCTTTGCCTACCCTCAACCGCCCGCGCGATGCCCGCAATCCTGCTGGCCGCGCTGCTGGCCGCCGCGCCCTGCCTGCTGGGCGCGCATGCGGCGCGGGCGCAATCGATCACGGATATGAATAATCCCGGACCGCTGCAGAATCTCAGCGGCACCGGCACGGCGGTCGCCAAGCTGCCCAGCCAGGAACACCGCGCACCGGCCGGCCTGCCCGGTGCGGTCGGCAATGCCGACACGGTCGCCCCGGCCGATAAGCTGCCCGCCGATATGGATCCGACCCAGGCGCTGTTCGATGCGATCAATCGCGGCGACCTGAAAGCGGCGCGCGCGGCAGTGGATCGCGGCGCCGATCTGCATGGCCATAACGTGCTGGGCATGACGCCGGTGGAATTGTCCGTCGATCTGTCACGCAACGATATCACCTTCATGCTGCTGTCCTTCGGTGCCGGTTCGGCCAATCCGGCGGCACCGCCGCTGCCGGCGCCGAAGCGTGGCGTCCCGGCCCGGCAAGTGGCGCGCGCCGCCCCGGTGCACGTGGCCCCGGTGCACGTGGCCCCGGTGCACGTGGCCCCGTCGCGTCCCGCGCCGGTTCGCGCCGCGTCGCAGCCAGCGCCCACCTATGCCGAACTCGGCGGCGGCAGCCCGGCCCCGAGCGCGGGCTTCCTCGGCTTCGGCCAGCACTGAGGCGGCGATGGCGCCGGAGCACGCGCCGATCGAGATGCTGATCCCCGCCCGCCGACGCTCCCTCGGCGGTTTTGAAGTCGGACGCGTGCTGCCCTATGCGCAGCGGCGCATGGTCGGGCCGTTCGTGTTTTTCGACCATATGGGCCCGGTCGATTTCCCCCAGGAGACACCGCGCGCGGTCGATGTGCGTCCCCACCCGCATATCGGCCTGGCCACCGTGACGTATCTTTACGCCGGGGAGATCATGCATCGCGACAGCGTGGCGAGCGAGCAGGCGATCCGGCCCGGCGAGGTCAACTGGATGGTCGCCGGACGCGGCATCACCCATTCGGAGCGTTTCGAGAAGGCGCACCGCCAGGGCGATCGTGTGCACGGCATCCAGGCCTGGGTCGCCCTGCCGGCCGAGCAGGAGGAGACGGCGCCCGATTTCGCCCATCACGAGGGCGCCGATCTGCCGGTCTGGAACGAACGCGGCGTGCGCGCCCGCCTGATCGCCGGTGCCGCCTTCGGGCTGCGCGCCAAGGTGCATACCCATTCGCCGCTATTCTATGCGCATCTGGATATGGCAGCGGGCGCGCGCGCGGCGCTGCCGGGCGAGTACAGCGAACGCGCCCTTTATGTCGTCAGCGGCCGCATCGCCTGTGCCGGGCAGAGCCATGCCGGCGGCACCATGCTGGTGCTGGGCCGTGGACATAGCGACTTCACCGCCGAGGAACCGGCCACCGTGATGGTGCTGGGCGGCGAGCCGGTGGGGGAGCGGTTCCTGTTCTGGAATTTCGTCTCCTCGTCCAAGGCGCGGCTGGAGCAGGCCAAGGCGGATTGGCGGGCCGGGCGGATGAAACTGCCCGATCGCGACCATGACGAATTCATTCCGCTGCCCGAAAGCCCCAATGGATGATGGCGCGCCCGGACTCAGCGCGCCCGGACTCAGCACGCCCGGATCGGGCAACGGAGATCGCATGACGCCTGCATCGAATGCCGCCGCCGCGATCCGTCTTGCCTGCCGCGGCGGTGCCCATGACGGGCCGACCGCCGGTCTGGCACCCGGCTTCATGCAGGCCAATCTGGTGATCCTGCCGGCCGCATTGGCCAGGGAGTTTCGCGCCTTCTGCGCCCTGAACCCGAAGCCGTGCCCGCTGCTCGGCATGTCCGAACCGGGCGCGCGCGCCATCCCGGCGCTGGGCACGGATCTCGATCTCGCGACCGACCTGCCGCGCTATCGTCTGTGGCGGGATGGTGTGTTGATCGGCGAGCGCACCGACATCGCCGATCTGTGGCGCGACGATCTGGTGGCCTTCGCGATCGGCTGTTCGTTTTCCTTCGAGGCGGCCTTGCAGGCGGAAGGCATCGCGGTTGCGCATATCCGCCAGGGGCGCAACGTGCCGATGTACCGCTCCGCCATCGCCTGCACGCCGGCCGGGCGGTTTGCCGGGCCGATGGTGGTGTCGATGCGCCCGTTGCGCGCCGCCGATGCGATCCGCGCCATCGAGATTTCCGCCGCCATGCCCGAAGCCCATGGCGCGCCGGTGCATCTGGGCGATCCCGCGCTGATCGGCATCGCCGATCTCGCCCGCCCCGATTACGGCGATGCGGTGGCGATCGGCGCCGATGAAATTCCGGTCTTCTGGGCCTGCGGCGTCACCCCCCAGGCAGCGCTTGCCGCCGCCAGGCCGGATTTCGCCATCACCCATGCGCCGGGCTGCATGCTGGTCACCGATCGGCCAAGCATGCCCGTGGCGGCATCGGCGATTGCGATTGGCGTGGCACAAGGGGCCGGCACGGGCTAGGCTTTCCGCCTGATCACTCGGAGCACCCCGATGGCGCTGTACGGCGGTCCCGTGTTCGACATGGCGGCGGAACAATTCCGCGTCGTTGCCGATCATCTTGCCATCCCCCAGGACGAACGGGCGCGGCTGCTGCTGCCCAAGCGGGCCATCGCCGTTTCCGTGCCGGTGCATCGTGACGATGGTAGCACCGAGGTT
>JAGWRU010000144.1 GCA_028869595.1 Rhodospirillales bacterium | reverse complement strand
GGATCGGGCCGATCTGACCGGTGTGCTGGCGGCCGGCCTGCCGGCCGGGCTGGGCGCGCATTGGCCGGGCGGGCTGGCGCTGCATCTGCGCGTCGGCCAGGCCGGGCTGGGCCGGCTGCAACTGCACGATCTCGATCTGCAGGCGCGCGCCGGGCCGGAGGGGTTGGCGCTGGACCGCCTGCGCGCGACGTTGGGCGCGGCGCGGTTGGCTGCGGCGGTGCAGCTTGCCCCGGATGGCGCGGTTCAGGCGCTGGCGCTGCGGTTGCACGCCGCGCGGGCCGGCGATTTGCGCGCCCTGGCGCCGGCCTGGTTCACGCCCGCGCCCGGCTTCTGGCAGGCCCCCGCCGCCGCCTCGTTGACCGCCAGCGGACCGGTGCAGGCGCTGTCGCTGCGTCTGGCGCTGATGGCGGGCGGCGCGCAGCTTGATCTCGCGCCCGTGCTCGATCTGTCGCGCGGCCTGTCGCGCTGGCGGGCGCAGGGCACGCTGATGCTGCGCCATCCGGGCATCGGCCGGTTTCTGGCGGTGCTGGGCCTGGGCGGCGCGGTGGCGCCGGGCTGGCCGGGGGCAGGCTCGCTTTCCCTGGCCGGGCAGATCCAGGCGGCGCCGGATTCCGTCGCGCTGGCACCGTTTCAGATCAGCGCCGGGCTGCTGCATGCCAGCGGCGCGCTGCATCTGGCCCTGGCGGGCGGCGCCTTGCCGGAGCTGACGGGGCAGATTGATGCCGACAGCCTGCCGGTGCCGCTGCCGGCCGAGGACAGCGTGCTGCCGCTGGCGCTGTTGCATGGTTGGGCGGCGCGGCTTGCCGTGCGGGTGGGGCGGGTGGTGGATGGCTTCCGGCCGCTGGCCGAGGATGGCAGCGCCACGCTGCGCCAGCAGGATGGCAGGCTGACGCTGGATGATCTGCATTTGCGGCTGGCGGGCGGGACGATCGGCGGGGCGTTGCGGCTGGATGGCGCGGCGACGCCGCCCAGTGCGGCGCTGCACCTGACCTGGCAGAATCTGGCGCTGTCCGGGCCGCTGCTGGCCGGGGATGCGCCGCTCGATCTGCGGGGCGGCACGGTCGATGGGCATGCGGTGCTGGCCAGCGCCGGCTACAGCCTGGCGGCGATGCGCGCCGGGCTGGCCGGGCGGGTGGTGCTGCATGCCGCCGACGGGGCGGTCTCCGGCTTCGATCTGGCCGCGCTGGGCGCGGTGCTGGGTGCCGACCGCAGCGCGCATCCAGCCGCCGATCCGCGCCGGATGCGCGCGGCGCTGCGCGGCGGGCACAGCGATTTCACCAGCCTGGACGGCGCGGCGCGGATCGCCCATGGGGTGGTGCGGATCGACCATCTGGCAATGACCGGCCCGGCCGGGCAGGCGCGCCTGTCCGGCACCTTCGCGCTGCTGCCGCCTTTGGCCGATCTGGCCTTGGCGATGCAGCCGAACGGTGCCGCCGCGCCGGTGATCCAGCGCCTGACCGGCCCGCCCGGGGCGATGCAGCGCGCCGATGGGCTGGACGCGGGGCTGGCAGGCCGATAGGCGTGCCCCC
Source organism: Rhodospirillales bacterium (assembly GCA_028869595.1). Taxonomy (GTDB): domain Bacteria; phylum Pseudomonadota; class Alphaproteobacteria; order Acetobacterales; family Acetobacteraceae; genus JAGWRU01. The sequence continues at coordinate 1,285 of JAGWRU010000144.1, read as the reverse complement.
GCCCATGTTCACGCGGCTTTCTGCACCGCCGCCAGGAAGCTCGCGACATCCTCCTTCAGCCGGGCCGATTGCTGGCCGAGTTCGCCGGCCGCGCGCAGCACGTCGCTCGCCTGCGCGCGGGTGTGTTCGACCGAGCTGCTGACCTGGCCGATATTGCCGGTCACCTCGGACGTCCCGGCGGCGGCCTGCTGCACGGCGCGGGCGATCTCCTGCGTCGCCGCGCCCTGCTGTTCGACCGCGCCGGCAATGGCGGTGGCGATCTCGCTCATGCGCTGGATGGTCTCGCCGATCGAGCGCAGCGCCGTCACCGCCTGGCCGGTCGCGCCCTGCATGGCGCTGATCTGCGCGCCGATCTCCTCCGTCGCGCGGGCGGTCTGGGTGGCCAGCGTCTTGACCTCGCTGGCGACCACGGCGAAGCCCTTGCCGGCCTCGCCCGCGCGGGCGGCTTCGATGGTGGCGTTCAGCGCCAGCAGATTGGTGCGCCCGGCAATATCGCTGATCAGGCGCACCACATCGCCGATGCGTCCGGCGGCATCGCTCAGCCCGGCGACGCATTGATCCGTCGCCGCCGCCTCGCGCACCGCCTGGCCGGCGATCTGCGCCGATTCCGCCACCTGGCGGCTGATCTCGGCGACCGAGGCGGCCAGTTCCTCCGCACTCGCCGCCACCGCATGGACATTGGCCGAGGCTTCGTCGGAGGCGGTGGCAACCAGCCCGGTGCGCTTGCCCGCCTCGGTCGCGGCATCCGCCATGGCGGCGGCGGTGTCCTTCATCATGCCGGCCTGCCCGCCCACCGTTTCCGCGATGGCGCCGACCGAGGCCTTGAACTGCGCCACCAGCCTGGTCTGATGCGTCACATTCGTCCAGGTCAGCATCGGCCCGATATAGGCCCCGGCATCGTCGCGAATGGCGGTGATGTTCAGCTCCAGTATTTCCGCCCCCAGGGTGATGCGCGCGCGATGGGGCAGATTGGCGGGATCGGACAGAATGGCCCGCTGATGGGCCGGGTCGCGGTGAAAGACATCGACGCTCTGGCCGAGAATTTCATTGACCGGCACCGGCAGATGCTCGGCCACCTTGGCCATGATCGCGAGCGTCGCGGGATTGAGGTAGGTGATGCGCAGATCGTCGGCGGCATCCGCAATGGTCACGCCGATCGGCAATTGATCGATCATCTGGCTTTGCACGAAGGCACGGCGCACGACGCCGCGCAGCGTCTCCAGCGCGGTGGCCATGCGCCCGACCTCGTCGCGCCGGTCGGTGAAGCCGATGCGCATGCCGGTCT
>JAGWRU010000143.1 GCA_028869595.1 Rhodospirillales bacterium | reverse complement strand
GATACGCTGGCGATGGTGCCGATGGGGCTGGGCGCCGGGGTGGGGGAATTCCTGCGTCCCAAGCCGCCCGAGATGGCGCCGGCACATGGCCATGGCGCTCATGGGGGCGCGCATGGGCATGACGCGCATGGGCATGGCCACGAAGCGCACGGCGATGACGACCACGGGCACGGCGATGGGCACCATCCGGCCGGTGCGCATCATGGCAGGGAGGATCGCTAGATGACCCAATCCGCCGCGGCGCTGCCGATGGGGCTGACGCCCTATCTGACGGTCAGCGCCATCCTGCTGGTGCTGGGCGTGTTCGGTATCTTTCTGAACCGCAAGAACATCATCGTCATCCTGATGTCGGTGGAGCTGATCCTGCTGGCCGTCAATCTGAACTTCGTCGCCTTCTCGGCGGCGCTGCACGATCTGGCCGGGCAGGTTTTTGCGATGTTCGTGCTGACCGTCGCTGCCGCCGAGGCGGCGATCGGGTTGGCCATCGTCGTCGTCTATTTCCGCAATCGCGGCTCGATCCAGGTCGAGGACGTGAACCTGATGAAGGGCTGAGATGATCTACGCAGTTGCGGTTTTCGCGCCGCTGGTCGGCGCGCTGATTTCCGGCCTGCTGGGGCGCGCGATCGGCGATCGCGTGGCGATGGCGGTATCGGTCGGCGTCATGGTGGTGGCGGCGATCTGCGGGCCGCTGGCGGTGTTTCGTCTGGCCGGCGGCTATGTGCCGGCGGGCGTGGTCTCGCTCGGCACCTGGGTCCAGGCGGGCAATTTCTCGGTTACCTGGGCGCTGCGCTACGACGTGCTCTCCGCCGTGATGGTCGGCATGGTTAGCTTCGTCGCCATGCTGATCCATGTCTATTCGGTCGGCTACATGGCCCATGATGCGCGGCCGCGGTACCGCTTCTTCGCCTATCTCAATCTGTTCACTTTCTCGATGCTGATGCTGGTGACGGCGAACAACCTGCTGCAGCTTTTCTTCGGCTGGGAAGGGGTGGGGCTCTGCTCCTATCTGCTGATCGGCTATTGGTACGACAAGCCGAGCGCCTGCGCCGCCGCGATCAAGGCGATGATCGTCAACCGCATCGGCGATCTGGCCTTCGCGGTCGGCATTGCGCTGATCTTCCTGCAATTCGGCACGATCAGCTTTCCGGCGATCTTTGCCGCGGTGCATGCCCATGCCGGCGCCAGCTATGCGCTGTTCGGCACGCATTTCCCGGCTTTCGAGGTGATCGGCTTCCTGCTGTTCATCGGCGCGATGGGTAAATCGGCGCAGCTCGGCCTGCATGTCTGGCTGCCCGATGCGATGGAAGGCCCGACGCCGGTATCGGCACTGATCCATGCCGCGACGATGGTAACGGCGGGCGTGTTTCTCGTCGCCCGCTTCTCGCCGGTGTTCAGCGATGCGCCGGTGGCGCTCGGCTTCGTCACTTTCATCGGCGCGACCACCGCGCTATTCGCGGCCACGATCGGCTGCGTGCAGAACGACATCAAGCGCGTCATCGCCTATTCGACCTGTTCGCAGCTTG
>JAGWRU010000142.1 GCA_028869595.1 Rhodospirillales bacterium | reverse complement strand
GGGGCGAGGTTGAGCGAGCCGACCTCCTCCTCGCCCTCGATCAGCACGGTGATGCGGGCGGGGATGCCGCCGCCCGCCGCGTGCCAGGCGCGCAGCGCTTCCAGGAACATCATCGTCTGACCCTTATCGTCGACCGCGCCACGGGCGACGAAGCGCTTGCCGCGCGGGCCATCGACCAGTTGCGGCTCGAAAGGCGGGGAATGCCAGAGATCGAGCGGATCGGGCGGCTGCACGTCGTAATGGCCGTAGAACAGGATATGCGGCCCCGTATAGCCGGCCGGGCCGGGATGGGCGGCGAAGACCACCGGATGACCCGCCGTGTCGGCCACTTCGGCGGCGAAGCCCATGGCCGCGAGCTGGCCCGCGACCCACTCCGCCGCGCTGCGGCAATCGCCGGCATGGGCCGGCTGGGCGCTGATGCTGGGAATGCGCAGCAGCTCGAACAGGCGCGCGCGCGAGGCATCGAGCGCGGCATCGGCATGGGCGAGCACGCCGGGCAGGGCTGCTTCGGCGGTCGAGGTCTGAGTCATTTCGGCAGGTCTCCGCTCACGAAGCCGCACCTTGCCACGGCAGGCGAACGGGTCAACCGGGTTTGGCGCAACCCGAGCGCAGCGCGCGATCCAGCACCACCACCGAATGCACCGCTTCCCGCCCGGCGAGATCGGCGATCTGGTGGCGGCACGACGTGCCGTCGGCGACGATCAGCGCATCGGCGGCCGCGCCGCGCGCGGCGGCCACCACGCCTGCCTCGCCCATCGCGCGCGACACGTCCTGATGCTCGGCCTGATAGCCGAACATCCCCGCCATGCCGCAGCAGGAGGAGGCGATCGGGCTCACCGCGAGATCGGGCACCTGACGCAGCACCGACAGGGCGGGGGCAAACGCGCCGAAGGATTTCTGATGGCAATGCCCGTGCACATGCGCCGCCCCGGGCAGCGGCGAAAGCGGCAGGACGGCCCCGGTTTCGGCCAGGAACTCACCGATCAGCCTCGCCCGCGCCGCCAGGGCGGCACTTTCCGCGCCCGGCAGCAGGGCGGGAAATTCATCGCGCATGGTCAGCAGGCAGGAGGGTTCCAGCCCGATCACCGGACGTTCGGGGTGGCTGGCCAGGCGCCGCATGGTCCGCCGCGCCTCCGCCCGCGCCTTCTCCACCAGCCCGGCGGAGAGGAAAGTACGCCCGCAGCAAAGCGGCCTGCCCTTGGTCTCGGCCATCTCCGCGCGATAGCCCGCCGCCGCCAGCACGCGCAGCGCGGCGCGCAGATTTTCCGGCTCGAAATACCGGTTGAACGTATCGGCGAACAGCCAGACCGTGGCCTTGGGCGCCGCCGGCGCGGCGGCCGCCGCCTCCTCGTCGCGGAAGAAATCGGCGCGGAATTCGGGTAGGCGGCGGCCGGCGGCGATCCCCAGCCGGCGTTCCATCAGCCGGGCCAGGGCAGGGATGCGGTTGCGCAGATTGGCCAGACGGGGGATGCGCGCAAGGACCGGCGCAAGGCGCGGCAATTCGGCCATCAACCCCTCGCGCCAGGGCACGCCGTGGCGCTCGGCGCGGGCGGCCAGCACCTCGATCTTCATCTTCGCCATATCGACGCCGGTCGGGCATTCCCGCTTGCAGGCCTTGCAGGACACGCACAGCGCCATCGCCTCGGCCACCGCATCCGAGGCCATGGCATCGGCGCCCAATTGCCCGGTCAGCGCCAGGCGCAGCGTATTGGCCCGCCCGCGCGTGACATGCTGTTCTTCCCGCGTGGCGCGATAGCTCGGGCACATCACCCCGGCATCGAAGGCGCGGCAGGTGCCGTTGTTGTTGCACATCTCGACCGCGCCCAGCATGCCGCCGAGCGGGCCGGGATGGGCCGACCAATCGAGCTTGGGGGCGAAATCTGCCACCGGCGCATAGCCCGGCCCGTAGCGGAACAGGCTGCGGTCATCCATCGCCGGCGCCCGCACGATGCGCCCGGGATTGAGCAGGGCTTCGGGATCGAAAGCATCCTTCACCGCCTCGAAGGCGGCGACGATGCGTTCGCCGAACATCTGCGTGTGGAATTCGGAGCGCACGATGCCGTCGCCATGCTCGCCGCTATGCGAACCCTTATAGGCGCGCACCAGGGCGAAGCATTCCTCGGCGATGCGGCGCATGCGCGCGACATCGCCCGGGTCCTTCATGTTCAGCACCGGGCGGACATGCAGACAGCCGACCGAGGCATGCGCATACCAGGTGCCCTTGGCACCGTGCCGCGCGAACACCTCGTTCAGTCTGCCGGTGTACTCGGCGAGATCCTCCAGATCGACGGCGCAATCCTCGATGAAGGAAACCGGTTTGGCATCGCCCTTCATCGACATCATGATGTTCAGCCCGGCTTCGCGCACCGCGGCGATCTCGGCCTGGAATCCCGCCTCCGTCGCGCGCACCACCGCGCCCGGATAGCCGAGATCGCCCATCATCTCCTCCAGCCGGTCGAGATCGCGGGCCAGGCGCGCATCGTCATCGCCATGGAATTCGACGATCAGCAGGCTGTCGGGTTCGCCGATCAGCATCCGGTCGATGGTTGCGCGATAGATCGCGATGGAGCGGCCGAGATCGATCATCGTGCGATCCACCAGCTCCACCGCTTCCGGATCGAGCGTCACCAGATGCTGGGCGGCGGCCATGGCGGCGCGGAAATCGGGGAACTGGCAGATGCCCAGCACCTTGCGCGGCTTGATCGGCCAGAGCTTCAGCTCCAGCGCGGCGGAAAAAGCCAGCGTGCCTTCCGAGCCGACCAGCAGGCGGGCGAGATTCTCCTCTCCGGCCAGCCGCGCGGCGGGCGTCAGCACGTCGATATTATAGCCGCCGACGCGGCGCAGCTGGGTCGGGAAGCGCGCGGCGATCTCCTCCGCCTCGGCGGCCCCCAGGGCGCGCAGGCGCTGGATCAGTTCGGCGATGGCGGGCGGCGTGCCGGCGGCGAGATTGCCCGGCAGCGTGCCGAAGCGATGGCGCGTGCCATCGGCCAGGATGGCGTCGATGGCGCGCACGTTATCGGCCATCAGACCGTAGCGGATCGACTTGGAACCGCAGGAATTATTGCCCGCCATGCCGCCGATGGTGCAACGCGCATGGGTGGAGGGATCGACCGGGAAGAACAGATGGCGCGGGCGCAGCGCGGCGTTGAGATGCCCCAGCACCAGACCGGGCTCGACCCAGGCGGAGCGGGCATCGGCATCGACGCTGAGCACTCGGTTGAGATGCACCGAGCAATCCAGCACCAGCGCATGATTGACGGTCTGGCCGCATTGGCTGGTGCCGGCCCCGCGCGGCAGGACGGCGACGCCATGCTCGCGCGCGATCGCCAGGGTGGCGGCGACATCGGCGATGGTTTTCGGCACCACCACGCCGACCGGCTCGATCTGATAGATCGAGGCATCGGTGGCATAGCGGCCCCGGCTGGCGCGATCGAACAGCACCGCGCCCTCGACCTCCCGCCGCAGGCGGCCGGCCAGGCTGGCGTCGTCGGCAGTACCCGGCAGGGTGGTGATGCGCATCATGCCTCGCGAAACCATGGGGGCGGCGGAAGGCCGATCCTGGCAGCGGCGCAGGATAGGAGCGCGCCGCCCGCCTGTCCGATGAATAGTGGCGATGGAAGCGAGTGCGCCGGCTTATCCGTGGCCCGAAGCTGCGCGCCCCTTGGGGCCGGTCACAGCGGCTTATGCGCCTTGTCGATCAGGCGGGAGAAAAAACCGGGCTTGCGCGCGGGCTTCGGCGCCTCGGCCGCCTTGCGCGCGGCCCGGGCGGCTTCTTCCTGCTCGCGCGCCTTGCCGGCCAGCCATTTCTCCAGGCTGACACCGGCCTTGGCGGCGCGGCGGGCTTCATAGGCGCGCTGGCCCTCGGTCAGCGGCTTGGCCTCGGGCTTGGACTGGCTCATGCGGTACTCCTCGAACGGCGGCTCGGGGCTGTTGTGGCGCGGGCCGGCGGGCGGATCAAGCGCCCGGGCGCCGGAAGGGGGCGGATCGGCAAGCCCGGCCCGCCGGCCTCAACGCTGGCGCAACGCCAGGCGCTCCACCAGGCCGAGCACGGCATTCAGCGCGATGCCGGTCAGCGACAGCAGCGCCAGGGCGGCAAACATTTTCGCAATCTGAAGCCGATAGCCGTCTTCCAGAATGCGATAGGCAAGCCCGGAGGCAAAACCGCCAGATCCTGCAACAAATTCTGCCACCACCGCGCCCACCAGAGCGAGCCCGCCGGAAATCCGCAGCCCCGAAAGGAAGAATGGCAGCGCCGCCGGCAGGCGCAGCAGCCACAGCACGCGCCAGCGCCCGGCGCCGTAGAGGCGGAATAAATCCTGCAAATCCTGCGGCGCGGAAGCCAGACCGGAGGCGGTGTTGGCGAAGACCGGGAAGAAGGCGACAATGGTGGCGCAGACCACCAGCGAGGCGAAGGGATTGCCCACCCAGACGACGATCAGCGGCGCGATGGCAACGATCGGCGTGACCTGCAGGATCACCGCCCAGGGCTGGATCGCCGCCTGGGCCAGGCGCGACAGCGCCATCGCGATCGCCATTCCGCCGCCCAGCAAGGCGGCCACCGCCAGGGCGGTCAGGGTGACCAGCAAGGTGGAGGCGAGCGACATCAGCATGCCGCCCGGCTCGGAGAAGAAGGCGGCGACGATGGCGACCGGCCCGGGCACCAGATAGACCGGCACATGGGCCAGGCGCACCGTGGCTTCCCAGGCGCCGAGCGCGAGCAGGCCGAACAGGGCAGGGGCCAGGCGATACGTCATGGCACCGCCCCGCGCTCGGCATCGCCGCCGGCGATTTCCTCCATGCGCGCGGAAATCCTGCCGACCAGGGCGGCATACGCGGCATGCATGCGCCGCGCCGCGCCCTCGGGCTGATCGAGACCCGCGATCTCGCTGGCGATGCGCCCGGGGCGCGGGCTCATCAGCACGACGCGCCGGGCGAGGAAGGCGGCCTCGTAGATCGAATGCGTCACGAAGATCACCGTGCAGCCGGCCTGAAGCCACAGCGCGCGCAGATCGGCCTGCAGGCGGTGGCGGGTGAATTCATCGAGGGCGGCGAAGGGTTCATCCATCAGCAGCAGCCGCGGCCGGGTCACCAGGGCGCGCGCGATCGAGACGCGCATGCGCATGCCGCCCGACAGCGCATGCGGGCGCGCCTCGGCAAATCCGTCCAGCCCGACGGCGCCCAGCGCGTCCCGCACCCGCCCCTTGGCGGCGTCCCAGGACAGCCCCGCCAGGCGCAGCGGCAGAAACACATTCTCCGCCGCGCTCGCCCAGGGCAGCAGCGTCGCATCCTGGAACACGAAGCCGACCTGCCCGGCCGGCGGCGCCGCCCCGCCGGCCCAGACGATGCGTCCGCCATCGGGGCGATCGAGGCCGGCGATCAGGCGCAGCAAGGTGGATTTGCCGCAGCCCGAGGGGCCGAGCAGGGCCAGGAACTCCCCCTCGGCGATGGCGAGCGAGATATCGGCCAGCGCCTCCACCCCGCGCGCCGTGCCGCGATCGGCGAAGCGCCGGCCGATCCCTTCCAGCATCAGCATGGCCGCCGCTTTCAGGGTTGTTTCAGCCCGGTCTTGTGATCGACGAATTGCAGCGTATAGGCCGGGGAGATATCCATGCCCTTGGGATAGATGCCTTCCTCGGACACCGCCTTGTAGAACGCATCCCAGCGCGCCTTGGTCATCGCCCCGATGCCCAGCGTCGCGGCATCGCCCGATTGCAGAATGCCATGGTCCTTCATGGTCTGGCGCCCATAGGCCAGCAGCCCGTCGGTCATTTCCGGATTGGCTTTCTTGATCAGCGCATTGGCCGGGCCGGGATCGCCGTTCAGATAGGCGTACCAGCCTTCGATCGAGGCATCGACGAAACGCTGCACTTCCGACGGATCGCTTTTGATCCGCGCGTCGGAGGTGCAGATCAGGCTGGCATACCCCTTGAACCCGGCATCGGCGACCAGCAGCACCACGGGCTTGAAATGCGCCTCATGTTCGATCGAATAGGGCTCCGATCCGAGGAAACCCTGCTGGATCGCGTTCTTATTGGCGAGGAACGGGGCGAGGTTGAAGGTATAGGGCCGGATCTGGCTGTCGCTGTAGCCGAACTTCGCCTTGAGGAAATTCCACCAGCCGATCCGCGTATCGGCGCTGATCAGGATCGGCTTGCCCTTCAGCGCGGGGAAACTGTCATTGCCGACGCCGGGATGGGCGATCAGCACCGAGGGGTCTTTCTGAAACATCGCGGCGACCGCGCGGAACGGGATATGCTGCTGGACGAAGTTGAAGGCGACGAAGGAGTTGGAGCAGATATCGAAATCCAGCCGGCCGGCGAGCAGCATCTGGGTGTGGTTGATCTCCGGCCCGCCCTCCTGGATCGTCACGTCGAGCCCGTGTTTCGCATAAAGGCCGAGCGCCTTGGCCTCGTAATAGCCGCCATATTCGGCCTCGGCCTTCCAGTCGATGCCGAAGCGGATATGCGCCGGCGCCGGGCTGGGGGCGGATTGCGCCGCCGCCACGCCGGGCAGGCACAGCAGGGCGGCAAACAGGCTCAGCGCCGCGTCGCGCAGGCGGATGGCAGCCAGACGCATGAAACTCTCTCCCTCGCCGGTGAAGCCCGGCCGATTGATCGCATTGTGGGCGCGGGCGGCAGTTGGCAGGCCCCGCGCGATCCCTATCCTGCATGAGGGAACGCGGAAGGGATAGGCAAGATGGCGGCGGATGATTTTGCGGGCTGGCGGTTCGCCCTGGCGGGCCGGCGGATCGTGGTGACCGGGCATCGCAGCGGCATCGGTGCGGCGATCGCCGCCCTGCTGGCGGCGGAGGGGGCGGTGGTGATCGGCCTTGATCTGCCGGAATGGGATCTGGCCGACAGTGCCGCCCTGCCGGCCCGCGCGGCTTCGCTGGCGGCGGCAGCGCCGATCGACGGGCTGGTCAATAATGCCGGTATCACCGTGCTGGGCCGCGTCGATGAGACCAGCCTGGCCGAGGCTGCGCGGGTTTTTGCCGTGAACGTGCTGGCGCCTTTCGCGCTGATGGGCGCGATCCTGCCGGGCATGGCGGCGCGCCGGCGCGGCGCGGTGGTGAATATCGCATCCGATCAGGCCTTCATCGGCAAGCGGGCGAGTGCCGCCTATGGCGCGAGCAAGGCGGCGATCGCGCAATTGTCGCGCTCCGCCGCGCTGGACTGGGCGGCGGCCGGGGTGCGGGTGAACTGCATCGCGCCCGGTTCGACCGCGACGCCGATGCTGGCGCGGGTGACGCGGGAATTGACGGCGCGCGATCCGGCGCGGCGCGCCGACGCCGACACCGACGCCGAGGCGGCCTATCGCGCCGAGGTGCCGCTGGGCCGCTTCGCAGCACCGGCGGAAATCGCCAGCGCCGTCGCCTTCCTGCTGTCGGATGCCGCCTCCTTCATCACCGGCGCGGTGATCCCGGTCGATGGCGGAGGCACGGCGCAATGAGCGGCGCGGCACGGCGCGCGCCGGGCAAGGTGGCGGCGATCACCGGCGCCGGGCGGGGCATCGGGGCGGCGATCGCGGCGCGGCTGATCGCTGATGGCTGGGAGGTGGTCGGGCTGGTGCGCCGCCCGGCCGCCACCGCACCGGCGGGGATGCGGCTGATCGCCTGCGACGTGACGGATCGGGCCAGCGTGACGCGGGCCTTCGCCGCGATCCCGCGCCTGGATGCGCTGGTCAATAATGCCGGCCTGGCCGGCGCGCATGGCGTGAGCGCGGCGGCGGATGACACCTGGGCCGCGATCCTTGCCGCCAATCTGACCGGCACCTGGCATTGCTGTTCGGCGGCGGCGGCGCTGCTGGGGCAGGGGGGGCGGATCGTCAATATCGCCTCGGTGCTGGGCCTGCGCGCGGTGGCCGATCAGCCGGCCTATGTCGCGGCCAAGCATGGCGTGGTCGGGCTGACGCGATCCCTGGCTTTGGCGCTGGCACCGCGCGGCATCGCGGTGAACGCGGTGGCGCCGGGCTGGGTGGAGACGGAGATGGCGGCGGCGCGGCTGGTCGAACTCGGCATCGCGCAGGCGGCGGCGGAGGCCTCGGTGCCCAGCCGGCATTTCGCGCGCGCGGCGGAGGTGGCGGGCGTGGTCGCGTTCCTGCTGGGGCCGGACG
>JAGWRU010000141.1 GCA_028869595.1 Rhodospirillales bacterium | reverse complement strand
CCAGACGGCGGCGCTTGTCGGCTTCATAGGCTTCGAAGTTGCCCTCGAACCACTCGACGTGGCTGTCGCCCTCGAACGCCAGAATATGGGTCGCCAGCCGGTCCAGGAACCAGCGATCGTGGCTGATGACCACGACGCAGCCGGCGAACTCCGCCAGCGCGTCTTCCAGCGCGCGCAAGGTATCGACATCCAGGTCGTTGGTCGGCTCGTCCAGCAGGATGACGTTGTGTTCGGTCTTGAGCATTTTCGCGAGATGTACGCGATTACGTTCACCGCCCGAGAGAATGCCGACCTTCTTCTGCTGGTCGGAGCCTTTGAAGTTGAATGCCCCGACATAGGCACGCGAGGGCACGGCGCGCTTGCCGAGATAGATCACATCGGTGCCGCCGCTGATCTCCTCCCACACGCTTTTATTGTCATCCAGGCTGTCGCGCGACTGGTCGACATAGCCGAGCTTCACCGTTTCGCCGATGCGCAAGCTGCCGGCATCGGGGGTTTCCTTGCCGGTGATCATGCGAAACAGCGTCGTCTTGCCGGCGCCGTTGGGGCCGATCACGCCGACAATGCCGCCCGGCGGCAGCTTGAAATCGAGCTTGTCGATCAGCATGCGATCGCCATAGCCCTTGGACAGGCCTTCCGCCTCGATCACCGTGCCGCCCAGGCGCGGGCCGGGGGTGATGACGATATCCGCCGTGCCGCCGGCCATTTCCTGCGAGCGGGCCAGCATCTCCTCGTATTTCTGGATGCGGGCGCGGCTTTTGGTCTGGCGCGCGCGCGGCGAGGAGGCGATCCATTCCTGTTCGGCGGCCAAGGCGCGCTGGCGGGAGCTTTCCTCTTTTTCTTCCTGCGACAGGCGCTTGCGCTTCTGTTCCAGCCAGGAGGAATAATTGCCCTCGAACGGGATGCCGCGGCCGCGCTCGATCTCCAGGATCCAGTTGGTCACGTTGTCCAGGAAGTAGCGGTCATGGGTGATCACCATCACCGTGCCGGGATAGTCGCGCAGCGTGCGTTCCAGCCAGGCGACGCTTTCCGCATCCAGATGGTTGGTCGGCTCGTCCAGCAGCAGCAGATCGGGCTTTTCCAGCAGCAGCCGGCACAGCGCGACGCGGCGGCGTTCGCCGCCCGACAGGCTTTCGACCATCGCATCGGGCGGCGGGCAGCGTAGCGCATCGAGCGCGATCTCCACCCGGCGATCCATCTCCCAGCCATCCTCGGCGTCGATCTTGCCCTGCAGATCGGCCTGCTCGGCGAGCAGCTTCTCCATCGTGGCATCGTCCATCGGCTCGGCGAACAGCATGGAGATTTCGTTGAAGCGGGCGAGCGCCGCCTTCAGATCGGCGAAGGCCTCCTCGACATTCTCGCCCACCGTCTTGGTGGGATCGAGCTGCGGCTCCTGCGCCAGATAGCCGACGCGCACGCCCTCCGCCGCCCAGGCTTCGCCGCCATGTTCCTTCTCGATCCCGGCCATGATCTTGAGCAAGGTGGACTTACCCGCCCCGTTCACCCCGAGCACGCCGATCTTCACCCCCGGCAGGAAGGACAGGGTGATGCCTTTGAACACCTCTCGCCCACCTGGATAGGCTTTGGTGAGGTCTTTCATCACATAGACGTATTGGTAAGCGGGCATCGGCGTTTCTTTCGGGCGAGGGGCTGGCCAGAAGATGGGGGCGGGGGATGTTTGGCGCGAGGGCGGCGCCTTTGTCCAGTGCGCGCGCGGCTATAATCCGTTCAGCAGCCGCCCGATATACGCCCGCTCCTGGCGCGGGCGGGTGCGGTCGGCATCGCGGCGGCGCAATTCCTGTTCGATCGCGCGCAGCCTGGTATCGCCCGGCGTGCCGGGCAGCACGACGCCGCTTTCCTCATCCTGGGCGGTGCCGCCCGCCCCGCTTTGCAAGGCACGGCCCAACGGATCGAGCCCGGCCCCGGTGGCATCCATGCCCGCTTCGCCGCCCGCCCCGCCGCGGCCCGCTTCCATCCCCCCAGGCGGCCCCCCCGGCTGACCGGCGCCGGCTGCCGCCATCATGCTGCCTGCCCCGGCCTGCAATCCGGCCAGCGCCCGTTGCGCGGCATTGCCGGCTTCTCCGTCCCGCGCCGCGCCCAATGCATCGAGGGCCTGCGTCATGCCCGCTTCCGCCTGCGCCATTCCGGCCGGGATCGGGGTGCCGGCATCGGCCATGCCGCGGGCCAACCCGCCCAGGCTCTGGCGCAGCATGCGCTGCATCACGGCATCGTCCCGCCGCTGGGCGGCATCGGCGGCATCGGTAAGGCGCTGGGTGCGAAGCTGGGCGTGATCCAAGACCGTGGTTTCGCCCTGGATCAGACGGTCCAGCGTCGCCAACGCCTGACGGGCGCGCTTTTGCGCCGCCGCCTGATCCGGGTCGGGCAGGCCGGGCCGAGCCTGGCGCAGCCGATCGAGCATCTGTTCCAGCGCTCGCACATCCTGGCGTGCCCGCGCCATGTCATTGGCGGCGGCAGCCTGCCCGGCGGCTTCGGCCAGGCGCTCCAGCGTGTCGGCCCGCAGCGTCATCGCCGCGCGGTGGCCGCTGGCCGCCGAACCCGCGTGCTGCTGCGCCATCAGCGCGGCAAGGCGGTTGGCGATCGCCACGCGCAGCGCCTGCAACCGGGCGGTGAGGGCGGCGCGACTGGCCGGGTCGGGATGGGCTTCGGCCTGGGCAAGCGCCTTGCGCATCGCCGCGCGCGCGGCCTCCAGCGCCATCTCGCTGCGCGCGGCGGCGCCATCTTCCAGATGCAGCGCGAGCCGCCACAGCCGCGCCTGGATGCGGGCGATGGCGCCGGGACCATGGTCATATTCCAGCGCGTAATAAATCGCCCCGGTATTGAGATAGGCGCCCAGATCGCCGTCGAAGGCGGCGGGGTCGATCAGCAGCGTGTCCAGCCCGCCCACCGCGCTGTCGCGATCCTGCGGATCCAGGCTGAGATGCTGGCGGATCGCCACCAGCGCCCGCGCCACCGGATTATGAAACACGCGGGCCGGCAGCACGAAGCGGGCCGGCGCGCTGGCCGCGTGGGAGCCGGCGGCATCGGTCGCGATCAGCCGTGCCGTAACCGCCAGCCCGGCCCAGGGATGATCCGTCAAATCGCGCCACGCCGCGCCATGCTGCGCGTCCGCCGGCTGCGCCTGCGGCAGCGATAGCGGCAGGATCAGCGCCGGCGCATCGGGGCGGGCATCCGGGCGCAGCGACACCGCCAATTGGGTCAGCCCGTATTGACCCTCGGCCTGCCAGGGGAAGCGCACCGTCAGCGCGCCATGCGCGGCATCCGGGCCCGGCGGGGCGGCCCAGCCGATGCGCGGCGGGTGTGCCGCGACCAGCGTGACCTGCCATTCCGCCAAGGTTGCGCCGTCGCGCCGCACAGCCAGCGTGCCACCGCGCAGCACCGCCTCGGTACGATAGCTTCCGGCGGCGAGGGTCGTGAATTTTCCCGTCGCGCCGCCATTGGCAAGCTTCGGCGCCGCGCCGGCGCCGCCGGTCAGACTGGCGGCGACGCGCGTGCCGGCCGGGACGCGGATGCCGCGCTGGCCGGGGTGGAGGAAGATCGGCGCGGTCTGCGCGAATTCCGGCGGGGTCAGCCACACGGCAAGCTCCGTCGCCGGGGCGCCGGGCAGATGCGGCAGCGGCGGCAGCATCGCCGCGCGCAGCCGGGACGGCGCGGCCGGGCCGGCAATGACCAGGGCGGCGGCCAGCGCCACCACCAGCGCGCCGCGCAGCGCGATCCGGTCCCGCATGGCCAGGCCCGGGCGCGGCCAACCCAGCCGCAGCCGGGGCAGCGCCGCCAGGGCCCAGGCGCGATGCGCCTGCCAGAGCGGTGTTTCCACCCCGCCCGCCGGGCGATCCGCCAGCACCGCCAGCGGGCGATGCGACAGGCCGGAATCGCGTTCCAGCCGCCGGTCGATCGACGCCCTATCGGGCCGGCGCAGCCGGCGCAGACCGCGCCAGAGCAGACCGACCATCAGCGCCAGCGTGCCACCTAGCGCGGCCAGACGCGCGGTCGCCGGCAGCGCCGCCTGCACCCCCAGCAAGGCGGCGCAGATAAAGACGCCGCCGACGCCCAGCGCCGGCCAGACCGCCGGCCATAAAGCCTCCACCCAGAGGATGAGGCGTGCCCGCGCCCGCAGCCGGGCAAGCCGCCGCAGCGCGGGCATGGGTGCGTTCATGCGCGCGGCGCATCCAGCCAGGGAGGCAGAATTTCCTCGCCCCACAGCGCCTCGATCGGCTGGCGCGGGCGGATCACCGCATAGGAATTGCCGCCCACCATCGCCTCGGCGGCCAGCGGGCGGGCATTGTAGGTCGAGCTCATGACCGCGCCATAGGCGCCGGCATCCAGCAGCGCCACCAGCGCGCCGGGCGGCAGATCGGGCAGCATCCGTCCGCGCGCGAAAGTGTCGCCGGTTTCGCAGACCGGACCGACAATATCGGCTTCCGTGCAGGGCGCATGCAGCGCCACCGGCGACAGCGGCACGATGCCGTGCCAGGCTTCGTACATGGCCGGGCGGATCAGATCGTTCATGGCGGCATCCAGCACCACGAAGCGGGCGGCACCCGTCTGCTTCTGCAGCACCACGCGGGCCAGCAGCAATCCGGCAGGCCCGACCAGCCAGCGCCCCGGCTCCAGCTTCACCGACACATCCAGCGCCGCGAAGGCGTTGCGGATGACCGCGGCGAGCCCGGCCGGCGACGGGGCGATCTCGTCGCGATAGGGAATGCCCAGCCCACCGCCGCAATCGACCACGGCAACGCTCTGCCCGGCCGCGCGCAGATCGCCGACCAGGGCAGCGATGCGCTGATAGGCGGCGCGGAATGGCGCGAGCGAGAGGATCTGGCTGCCGATATGCGTCGCCACGCCGACCGGGACGATGCCCGGCAGGCGGGCGGCATGGGCGTACAGCGCCGCGGCCTCGGCATAGGGGATGCCGAATTTGTCGCGCGCCCGCCCGGTGCTGATCTTGGCATGGGTGCCGGCATCGATGTCGGGGTTGACGCGCAGGGCGATGCGCGCCGTGCGGCCCATGGCGGTGGCCAGCGCCGAGAGCATGGCCAGTTCTTCCGCGCTTTCGACATTCAGTTGGGCGATATTCTCGGCCAACGCCAGGCGCATCTCGTCTTCGGATTTGCCTACGCCGGAGAACACGATCTGCGCGGCGGCGATTCCAGCGGCGCGGGCGCGGCGCAATTCGCCGCCACTGACCACATCCGCCCCGGCCCCCTCGCGTGCCAGCAGGCTGAGCACGGCGCGATGGTCGTTCGCCTTCACGGCATAATGGATATGGGCATCGAGGCCGGTTTCGGCCATCGCATCGCGCAGCTGGCGATAGCGCGCGAGAAGGGTCGGCGCGGAATAGACCCAGGTCGGGGTGCCGAGATCGCGGGCGATGGCGGCCAGCGGCACGCCATCCAGCAACAGCCCGTCCCGGGCATCCATGCGCAGATGCGGCCGCGCCGCGATCAGCGCGGCGGGATCGGGTTCTGAGATCGCAGGATCGACGGGCGCCAGTGTTGCCATGGCGCATTTAGGCCCGAATGCACGGCATCTGTCACGGCACCGATTTCATTCCGCCGGATAGGCTTGCGGCCAGATGATCTTGGCCGGCGGGCCGGGCGGCGAGGGCGGGCCGACCTTGCCGCAGGCGGTCAGCGCCAGCAGCGCGGCGAGGGCGGCGAGGGCGACGGTGGTTTTCATGCCAGCGCCTTCAGCCAGCGTGCCGCCTGGGCCGCGACATTGGCCGGCGCCGTGCCGCCATAGGAGGTGCGCGAGGCGACCGAGGCATCGACCGTCAGCACGTCGAACACGTCCTGGGTGATGCCCGCCAGCACCGTCTGCATCTCCGCCAGGCTGAGGCCGGCGAGGTCGACCCCCTTGGCCTCGGCCATCGCCACCAGCCGGCCGGTCACGTGATGCGCTTCGCGGAACGGCAGGCGCAGCACCCGCACCAGCCAGTCGGCCAGATCGGTGGCGGTGGCGAAGCCCGATCCGGCCATCTCGCGCATGCGTGCCGTGTCGGGCGTCAGGTCGCGCGCCATGCCGGCAGTGGCGGCCAGCGCCAGGGTCCAGGCGGTCACCGCCTCGAATACCGGCTCCTTGTCCTCCTGCATGTCCTTGGCGTAGGCGAGCGGCAGGCCCTTCATCACGGTCAGCAGCGAAACCAGCGCGCCGGTGACGCGCCCGGTCTTGGCGCGCACCAGTTCCGCCGCGTCCGGGTTGCGCTTCTGCGGCATGATGGAGCTGCCGGTCGTAAACGCGTCCGACAGGCGGATGAAGCGATAGGGGGCGGAGCACCAGATCACGATCTCCTCGGCGAAGCGCGAGAGATGCATGGCCGAGATCGCGGCGGCGCCGAGGAATTCCAGGGCGAAGTCACGGTCGGAGACGGCGTCCAGCGAATTGGCGGTGGGCCGGTCGAAACCCAGCGCGGCCGCGGTGGCGTCGCGGTCGATCGGGAAGGATGTACCGGCCAGCGCCGCCGATCCCAGCGGGCATTCATTCAGCCTTGCCCGGCAATCGGCGAGCCGCGCCCGGTCCCGCGCCAGCATTTCCACATAGGCCAGCAGATGATGGCCGAAAGTAACGGGCTGGGCGGTTTGCAGATGGGTGAAGCCGGGCATCGGATCGGCCGCGTGCTGCGCGGCGCGGGTGGCCAGCACCGCCATCAAATCGCCGATCTGCG
This sequence comes from Rhodospirillales bacterium, assembly GCA_028869595.1. Lineage (GTDB taxonomy): Bacteria > Pseudomonadota > Alphaproteobacteria > Acetobacterales > Acetobacteraceae > JAGWRU01. Next base: position 9,525 of record JAGWRU010000141.1, on the reverse strand, counting down.
CGCCGATCCCGTCGATCGCATCGCGCACCCAGAGGCGGAAATCGGTCGCCACCTGATCGTTGCGGCTGCGTGCAGTGTGCAGGCGCTTGCCTGCCTCGCCGATGCGTTCGGTCAGCCGCGCCTCGATATTCATGTGAATGTCTTCGAGATCGTCGGAGAAGGGGAAACGCCCCGCCTCGATCTCCCGCGCGATCGTATCGAGACCGGTTTCGATGGCGCCAAGCTCCTGCTTGTCGAGCAGACCGATCGAGGCCAGCATGGCGGCATGGGCGCGGGAGCCGCGAATATCCTGCCGCCACAGCTTGCGGTCGAAGCCGATGGAGGCGTTGATTTCCTGCATCACCGCCGCCGGGCCGGCGGCAAAACGCCCGCCCCATTGGGCATTGGCCGACGTGTTACGAAGATCAGGAGGGGAAGACTTGCTGCTCAAGACGAAGAATCCGCCATGCTGGTGATCGCGCGGCGCAAAATGCTGCGCCGGCTGGGGGTGGCTGCCGGCGCGACCCTAGCGGCGGGCCTCGTTGCGCGCAAACCGCGCGCGGCGGAGCTTTCCGACCTTGCCGAGGCGATCCAGCCGGCCAAACCGCCGACCGCCCCGCCGCCCATCCAGTTCGTCGATGTCAACGGCAAGACCCACAGCCTGGCCGAGTTCAAGGGGCACGGGCTGGTGGTCAATCTCTGGGCGACCTGGTGCGCGCCCTGCGTGGCCGAATTGCCGTCGCTGGCCAAGCTGGCCCAGGCCGTGGCGCCGCAGGATGTCGCCGTGCTGCCGCTCTCCTCCGACCATGGCGGCAAGGCCGCGGTAACGGCGTTCATGGCCAGCCACAAGATCGAAGGGCTGCCGGTACTGCTGGACCCCGAGGGCGCGGTGCTGCGCGCCTGGCATGTGCGCGGTATCCCGACCACCCTGCTGATCAACCGCGAGGGCCTCGCGGTGGCGCGGGTGGAGGGATCGGTGGATTGGGCGACGCCGGCGGCGGTGGCGCTGGTGAAGAAGCTGGTCGAGGGGTAGGGGTTATTTGAGCGAGGCGAGCATTTCCCGCCGCAGGATGGCGTTGATGCGCGACTGATAGCCCTTTCCCTGTGCCTTCAGCCAGGCCAGCACGTCGGCATCGATCCGCAGCGTGGTCGATGTCTTGATCGGCTTGTAGAATCGGCCGCGTTCGGCGTTTTGCCAGAACGCCTCGGTCAGAGCGGGCATGTCGTGATCGCCGGTTGCGCCCTTTGGACGGGCGGCCAGGGCTGCCAGCTCCGCTTGCTGCGCTGCGGTCAGCGGCGGCAGGGCCGTGAGATCGACATCACGCCGGACGAATTTCGTGCTCATAGCGGCGCCTTTCCTTTCTGTCGGCCTGTCGTGCCGAAATGATGCGGATGATTTCGACGGCGTACCCATCCTCGTCCTCTTCCCGAACGGTGTGCGCCACCAGCAACAGGCAGATGCCGTCCACCATGCCGAGCGTCTGCCATCGCTGTTCACCGCCCTCGATACGGTCCTGGCAAGAGAGTGCGAACGGGTCGGCGAAAGCGCGGAGAGCGACATCGAAGCTGACGCCATGCTTGCGCCGGTTCAGGTCCGCTTTGGCGGGATCCCATTCGAACCGCGTTTTCATGCAAAATTGTTACTACAAAAACGTCGGATAGTCCAGTTCCGCGTCAGCCCTCGCGCGCGGGCTTCGTGGGCTGCAGCAATCCCAGCAGCGCCTGCGGATCGGCCAGCAGATCGGCCAGATTGGCCTGATCCAGCACCGCCAGGAAAGCGGCCATGGCGCGGCCCAGCAGCGGCGGCAGGGTGCATGCCGGGGCGATGCGGCAGGTGGCGCAGGGCACCATCGCCTCGGTCGCCTCGGTATGGCGCAGCACGGCGCCGAGCGCGATCTCCCCCGGATCGCGGGCCAGCGTCAGGCCGCCGCCGCGCCCGCGCCGGGCCGCGACGAAACCGCCATGCACCAGGCCTTGCACCACTTTCATCAGATGGAAGCGGGAAATCCCGAATGCCTCGGCAATCGCCGCGATGGAGGTGGCGGGGGTCGCCGCCGCGCCGAGATGGATCAGCACCCGGATCGCGTAATCGGAATGGCGGCTGAGCCGCATCGCTGGTGTTCCTCGCCAATAGATGCATATAATACGCATCTTATACCCGAGGACCAGCCCGATGATCCCAGCGCCGTTCGATGAAGCCCGTCTACCCGCTGTCCTGGAATGCTTCTACGCGCGGGTGCGTGCCGATGCGCGGCTGGGGCCGGTGTTCGACGCGGCGATCGGGGACTGGCCGGCGCATCTGCTGCGGATCGGCTGCTTCTGGCGATCGGTGATGCGGGGCGATGGCAGCTATAAGGGCAATCCGCTGGCGCTGCATGCCCGCCACGCCGCGCGTATGGATGCAGCGATGTTCGATCGCTGGCTGGCGCTGTGGCGACAGACCACGGCGGAAATGCTGCCCGGCCCGGAAGCGGCAGGGCTGCAGGAAAAAGCCGCGCGGATCAGGCAGAGCTTGCAGATGGCGCTGGGGTTCGCGCCGCTGGCAATCAGGGGACGGGGTTAGTCCTCCTCCGTCGCGTCCTCGGTGCCCAGCGCCAGCAGACGCTCGGCTTCGGGGGCGTCGACCAGCTCCACCGCGCGCAGCTTGCGCCCTACTGCGCGGGTGCGCCGGCGCGCCGCCTCGATCGTGTTGCTGAACGTGCCGGCCTGTTTGCCCAGCCGCTCCAGCACCTCGTCCATCTTGGACATTTCCTGTTTGGTCGCGCCCAGCAGCTTGCCGATCTCGCCGGCCTTCTGTTCCAACGCCAGCGTGATGAAGCCCAGATGGATGGTGCGCAGCATCGCGGGAAACAGGCTGGGGCCCATCACCAGCACACGCTGTTCGCGGCCGAGTTCGTCGATCAGCCCGGGCAGCCGCGCGACTTCGGCATAGAGCGCATCGGTCGGCAGATAGAGCACGGCGAAATCCACCGTTACCGGCGGATTGATGTATTTGGCCGCGATCTTGCGCGCCTCCAGCCGCAGCCTTCCGGCCAGGGCGTTGCTGGCGCTGCGTTCGGCATCGGCATCGCCGGCATCGGAGGCAGCCAGCAGCCTTTCGTAATCCTCCACCGGGAATTTGGCGTCGATCGGCAGCAGCGGCGGATCGTCGCCGCGCATCGGCATGCGCACCGCGAATTCCACCATATCGTCGCTGCCTTCGCGCAGCTTGCGGTTGGTCTCGTACGACCCGGCCGGCAGAATATCGTCCAGCATGGCGCGCACCTGGGTTTCGCCCCAGCCGCCGCGTGTCTTCACATTGCCGAACAGGCGCTTGATGTCGCCGATCTGCGCCGTCACCGCCTGCACGTCGCCCATGGCCTTCTGCACGGCGGTGAACTGGTCGATCACCCGGGCGAAACTATCGGTCATCTGCTTTTCCACGGCGGCGTGGAGCTGTTCGTTCACCGTCTTCTGGATCTCGGCGAGCTTGGCTTCGTTGCCCTCGCGCATTTCCTTCAGCTTGGTCTCGATCAGGCCGCGCATCGCCTCGAACCGTTCGGCGATGGCGGCATCGGTTTTCTGCCGCGCATCGGCCAGCGCCTCGCGTAGCGCCGCCTGTTCCGTGGCCAGCGTTTTGCGCATCTGCTCCGAGGTCGCGGCCTGTCTTTCGGTCGCCGCCAGAAGCTGCTCGTTCAGGGTTTTCTGGATTTCGCCCAGCTTCGCCTCGCTGGCATCGCGCATCTCCCGCAGCCGGGTTTCCATCGCCGCGCGCAGCTGCTCGAAGCGCTCCGCGATTCCGGTATCGGTTTTTTGCTGCGCTTCGGCCAGGGCACCGCGCATCTGCTCCACCCCGATCGCTTGCGCACCGCGCAGGGCGGCGATTTCGGCCAGGATCGTGGCGCGCGCCGTCTCCGCCTGGGCCGGGCCGCCGGCCAGGGCCTGTTCGATCCGCAGGCGCAATTCCTGGATGGTGCGGGTCTGGCCGTGCAGCAGCAGGATCGCGACGATGGCAGCCAGGGCGGCGATGGCGGCAAGCGCCGGGCCGATCAGCGTGGGGAGCATGGCGCGGGATTCCAGAAACCGGGGTGACTATGCCTATGCTGCGCCATATGCGCCGCGTCGCGCGAGCCGGAAGGAGGATTGCATGACCACGCTGCTCTATTTCGAGGATCTGCCGGCCGGCACGGTGCTGCGCGCCAGCCGCCCCGTCACGCTGGACCGCGACGCGGTGCTGGAATTCGCCCGTGCCTACGACCCCCAGCCCGCCCATCTGGGGGAGGAGGCGGCGGCCGCCAGCCAGTTCGGCACGTTCTGCGCCAGCGGCTGGCAGACCGTGGGGGTGACGATGCGCATGATGGTGGAAACGATGCCGATTGCCGGCGGCGGCATGGGCGCGGGGGTGGAGAAGCTGAATTGGCCGCGCATGGTGTTTCCCGGCGACACGCTGACGGCGGAGATCGAGATCCTATCGGCGCGGGTGTCGCGCTCGCGGCCCGACAAAGGCGTGGCGCAGGTGCGCTGCGTCACCCGCAATCAGCGTGACGAGGTGGTGCTGGAGCTGACCTCCACCATCCTGCTGCCGCGCAAGAGGACGGCCTGATCAGATCACCGTTCCAGTTTCGCGCAACCGCGCGACGGCGTCCGGCGCGTAGCCCAGCCAGGCCAGGATTTCATCGTCGTGTTCGCCGATCCCCGGCGGCTGGCGGCGCAGCGTCGGCGTGCCGTCTTCCAGCCCGACCGGCAGCGGCGGCAATTTCGCGACATTGCCCTTGGGCATGCGCACTTCCAGCATCCGCCCGGCGACATTCATCTGCGGATCGTCGAAGAGATCGCCCGGCTTGCGCACCGGCGAGAAGGGAATGCCGGCTTGGTCGAACGCCTCGGTCAAGGCAGCGATCGGCCGCGTCGCGACCAGCCCGGCCACGATTTCGCGCAATGCCGCGCGATGGGTGACGCGGGAATTGTTGGAGGCGAAGCGGGCATCCTCCAGCAGATCGGGACGTTCGAACACGGCACAGAAGCCGCGCCAATGCGCGTCGGAGGTGACGCCGATGAAGATCGGCGCATCGGCGGCCGCGAACGTCTCGTAGACCCCCCAGGCGGACACACGCGCCGGCATGGGCGGGCTGGGAATGCCGGTGGCGGCTTCGCCGGCCATGTGCTGGCCCACCAGGAAGGCGGCGCTTTCATAAAGGGAGCTGGTGACTTTCCGCCCCTGGCCGTCGGCATCGCGCTGACGCAGCGCGGCCAGGATCGCGACCGCCCCCATCACGCCGCCCATGATGTCGATGACCGAGCTGCCCGCCCGCAGCGGCTGACCGGGCGGGCCGGTCATATAGGCGAGCCCGGTCATGTACTGCACGATTTCGTCCAGCGCCGGACGATGCTCGTACGGCCCGGGCAGAAACCCCTTCAGCGCGCAATAGATCAGGCGCGGGTTGAGCGCCTTCGTATCCTCGTAGCCGAGCTTCAGCTTTTCCACCGTGCCGGGGCCGAAATTCTCCACCAGCACATCGGCGCGGCGGATCAGGTTCCGGGCGATTTCCAGCCCCTCGGCCGATTTCAGATCGACGCAGAGGCAGCGCTTGTTGCGGTTGAAATAGGCGAAAAACCCGGAGGCGAAGCCGGAAAGACGGCGGGTGCGGTCGCCATCGGGGGCAAGCTCCAGGCGGATCACGTCGGCGCCCAGATCGGCCAGCACCACGCCGCAGCTCGGCCCCATCACGGTATGCGTCATCTCGACGACGACGACGCCTGAAAGCGGCAGTGCGGACATGGTGTTTCCTCGGGCGCGACGGCGCCGATCCAATCGGCGCCGCTTCGGCGTGTCAAGGCGACGGCTCAGCGCGCCTTGTCGTCCGGCAGCGGCGGCAGCTTATGGCCGAGATATTTCTCCAGCACCGGATCGGGGGCGCCTTCCTCGCGGATGCGGCCCTGATCCATCCAGAAGACGCGCGTGCACCAACTGCGCAGCACCGCCGTCTGATGGGTGGACAGCACCAGAATATCGGCGCCGCGCACCATATCCTCCAGCCGCTTGCGGGCGCGGTCCATGAAGGCCTGATCGCCGGCCAGGAACCATTCATCCATCAGCAGGATCTGCGGGCGGATCGCGGTGGCCAGCGCGAAGCCCAGCCGCACCACCATGCCGGAGGAATAGATGCGCACCGGCAGGTCCATGAAATCGCCGAGTTCGGCGAAGGCCCGCACATCCTCCTCCAGCCTCGCGATCGCCGCCTTGTTCAGCCCGGCATAGCGGCCGCGCAGCATGATGTTCTCACGCCCGGTCAGGTCGATATTCATGCCGAGCTGCGGGTCGAGCATCGCGTTCAGACTGCCCTGCACGCGCACCCGCCCGGCCACCGGTTCATAGATGCCGGCCAGGACGCGCAACAGCGTCGTCTTGCCCGCGCCGTTGGACCCGATCAGCCCCAGCCGGTCGCCGGAACTCAGCGTGAAGCTCATCTCGCGCAGGGCCTGCACCACCACGCGATGCTGGCGATCCTGGCCCAGCCTGCCGGATGCCGCGGCCACCACGGTCTTTTTCAAGCTGCGGCTATTGCCGTGATAGAGCGGAAACAGCACCGATAATCCGCTGACTTCGATGCGCGCCGTGGCCGCGCCGGGCAGGGCTGGAGCGTCCATGCTCAGATCCAGAACGCGATGCGCCCACGCGCACGCATGAAGAACAGCCAGGTCACGCCGAGCAGCGCGGCGCTGTACAGTATCGCCGACAGCCACACCATCGGCAACGGCATGCCGCCCAGCAGCGGCGCGCGCACCACATCGATCAGACCATAGAAGGGATTAAGCGGCAGCACCCATTCCCAGCGGCCCAGCTGGCTGGGCTTCCAGATGATCGGCGTCAGGAAGAAAGCGATCTGCATGATGCTGCCGACGATCGGGGGAATGTCGCGGAATCGCGCGCAGAACCCGCCCAGCAGCAGACACAGCGCCAGCGAGTCGAGACACCACAGCGCCATGCCCGGCAGCGCCAGCAGCCCGTGCCAACCCGGCCAGATGCCGAACCACACGAACACCACGACGATAACCAGAATGTTATGGGCCAGGATCAGCAGATTGCGGAAGACGGTGCGCACGGCATGCACGGTGAACGGCATGCGCATCGAACGGATCACCGCTTCCGCCTGGTTGAAGCAAGTGCAGGCATCGGTCACCAGCCCGGCCAGATAGGCCCACAACACCTGCGACAGGGTCAGGAAGGGCATGTATTCGGGCAGGTTGATATGAAACAGCGTCGAGTACAGCACGCCGAGCGAGGCCACCATCACGGCGGTGGATAGCGTCAGCCAGAACGGCCCGAGCAGCGATCCGCGATAGCGCAGGCGGATATCCAGCCAGCCCAGCAGCGTCGCCAGCCGCCATAGGCGCATCGCCTCGGCGACGTCGGCGACGGCGTGGCGCTGGCGCGTGCGAAAGGAAAGGTCAGCGGTCAGTTCCATGAACGGGCCGCCTCCGGCCTCGGGCGCGCGGTGCGGGCTTGCCCGATCTGGGTTCACGCGGTCTGGGGCGGCGGTGTTCATGCTGGCGGGCCGATAGCCGATCTCGCCCCCGCCCGCAACCGCGCGATCCGGTGCCCGCCGGCTAGCTGCCATGCACCGGCAGGGATCGGGTCTGTCCGTCCACCACCAGCACGCTCTGGCCGGCCGCCAGGCCAGGGGGCGGCGTCTCCATCAGCGACACCACGCGGCCATCGGCGCGGCGCAGCACGATTTCGGCCAAGCCCGCAGGCCAGGTTCCGGCGCCGTTGGGCAGGATCGGCGCGAGGGCGGCGGGCGGCGCCAGGCCGGGTTTCAGCGGTCGCACCACCAGCACTTCCGCCGCCCGCGCAGGCGGCAAGGCGGCGGCTGGCGGCGGCGGGGCGGGGGCGGCGCAGCCAGCCAGGGCAGCGATCCCGATCAGACCGGTGGCGCGCAGGCCAATGGGAAGCGGGGGGAAAATGCGCATGACCTCAATACCCTACCATCAGATTGCCATGGTTGCATGGCCGGCTCGGCCTCTCCGGTCGAATTTCCCGCCCCGTTTCCCCCAGCGAGATGATCTTGCTTGAAACAGTAAACTACGATAAGGGCTTAGGTCGACTTCCTGATTGCCTGGACGAAAGGCGTCGGGCAAGTCGCCTTGTTTTGGTCGGCCCGCCAGCCGCGCCACTTCCGTTCATCGAGGCCGATCCCCAGGGCCAAGCCACGGCAGAGGTTTCCGCCATGACCCACCCCGCTTGTCGTGCCGCGCCGCATAGTTTTCCTGCGCCCCGTCGGCGTGGCCGCGCGGCGATGTTCTGGCGTGCCGCCGGCAGCCTGGCGGTGCTGGGAATGCTGGCTGCCTGTTCGGGCGGCGGCGGCGGCACGGCCAACCAGGAAGCGGCGGCCTATCAGGCCCGCGCGCGCGGCGATTACCGCCCGCCCGGCCCGCCCGGTGACCCGTGGGGACCCGATATCGCCCAGGCCTCGCAGCGTTTCGACGTGCCGCAGGAATGGATCCGCGCCGTCATGCATGTGGAATCCGGCGGGCATGAATATCTCGGCGGCCACCTCACCACCTCTCCCGTCGGGGCGATGGGGCTGATGCAGGTGATGCCGGAAACCTATGACGAGCTGCGTGCCCGTTATAATCTGGGTGATGATCCCTACGATCCGCGCAACAACATCCTGGCCGGCACCGCCTATATCCGGGAGATGTACGACATTTACGGCTCGCCCGGTTTCCTGGCTGCCTATAATGCCGGGCCGCGCAGGCTGGATGATTATCTGGCCAATGACCGGCCGCTGCCCGACGAAACCCGCCGCTATGTCGCGATGATCGCCCCGCATGTGGTGGGGGAACATCCGCTGCACCGCTCTCCGGCGGAGCAGTACGCGATGAATGCGCTGCCGGTGTACATTCCGCCTGGACCGCGCTACGCGCATGGTATGGCGATGGCCGAGAACCGCACGCCGCAGCCCCAGCCGCGCGCCTATGCCCCGGTGGTCGCCGCCCCGCTGCCGGAGCCGGAGCGTGCCCGCCCCGCGCCGCAACCCCAGCTTGCCTATGCCCCGCCGCCACCGCCGCCGCCACATCGTGGCTTTCGCCTGATCCCCTCGGCCATGGCCGAACCGCTGCCGGTGCAGCATGGCGGCCCGGCAACCGGCGGCTGGGCAATCCAGGTCGGCGCATTCGGCAATCCCACAGCCGCGCATGACGCCGCGATGCGGGCCGAACAGCGCGCCGCGCTACATGCCGCGCATCCTTATGTCGGCAGTGTGCGCAGCCCGCTGGGAATGCTCTACCGCGCCCGGCTGACCGGATTGTCGCGCGAGGCCGCGGTTGCCGCCTGTGCGAAACTGGGTGGCGGTTCCTGCATCGTTCTCTCGCCAGAGGCGCAGAGCTGACGCAGCATCGGCGGCGCGGCAAGCTTGAAATTTCGATATGCGAGCCGGTCGGAGGACGCCGTTCCGGCGCCCTCTGACCGTTGCGCCGCCGCCTTATTCACCCGTTTCCCTGCTGGTCGAGGCTGGGCATCTGCACGAAACCCATGACGGACGGTGCGGGCTTGCCCTGATGGGT
>JAGWRU010000140.1 GCA_028869595.1 Rhodospirillales bacterium | reverse complement strand
GGCGGCGGCCAGGGCGGCGATGGCCAGCTTCTCCGCCATGCCATGCAGCACCAGTCGGGCGATCGGCTGGCTGGCGCCATCCGCGGTGATCAGTCTTCCCTGCCAGAGCATCCGATGCACGCCGCCGCTTCGCCCGAGATCCCGCCCGCCGCCCTCGAAACGCGCGCAGACGCGCAGCGGCCCGGCCGGGCTCAGCCCGGCCTCGGCACAGAGCGTTGCGAGCGCGGCGCGGCGTGGCATGGCCAGGCGCACGATGCCATCGGCCAGCACCAGCCAGCTTGTCTCGCTTTCGGCGAGCGCGAGGTTGCGCGCGGCCAGGCTGGAGCGGGCATCGTCGTACCAGACGATGCGCTGGCGCTCCGCCTCGCCGCCGCGCAGGGCAAGCCGGCGGCGCATGGCCGGCGGCAGGTCCAGGGTGAGGGCGATTTCCGGATCGCGCGCATCGGCGCTGGCGGCGGCAGAGGCAGCGCTGGGAACGCGGCAGGGCGTGCGCGCGCGCGCCGGTGTGGTCACGGCGCGGCGCGGGGCGGGGTGAGCAGGCGGATCAGCCGCGCGCCGGTTCCGGCACCGCTGCGCGACCAGGGGGGGGGCAGGGTGAATTCGGCCAGCGTCGCGGTCGGAAATCCGGCGATCAGGCGGCCCGCATCGGCACCGGCCAGGCGCAGCGCGACATGGTGCAGGCCGGGATTATGGCCGATCAGCAGGACGCTGCGCACGGTCTCGGCCACGGCGCGCAGATGATCGAACAGCGCCGCTTCCTCGGCCAGGTACAGCTCGGCCATGGTCTCGATCAGCGGCATCTCCTCGAAAGGTTCCAGCGCGGCCAGGGTCTCGCGCGTGCGCCGGGCGGAGGAGACCAGGATCAGATCGGGAATCAGCCCCAGCGCCCGCATCGCCGCGCCCTGGGCGTGCGCGGCAAGCTGGCCGTCTTCGGTGAGCGGGCGTTCATGATCCTCTGCCGCCGGGGCGGCTTTGGCGTGGCGCAGAAGCAGCAATTGATGCATGGCGAGCCTGTCCGGTTCGCCGCCGATCCTGCCATGCGCGGCGGGCAGGGTCCACGGCGCTCCGGACGACACGGGGGATATACGAGCCGGGGATATACGAGACGGGGAATGGCCGGCAGGGCACCGAGAGCGTGCCGGTGCCTGCGGCGTTCACACTCGCGCGTCTCGCCGCGGTGGCGGTTGCCATGCGGCGCGACGCGCGCCACCCTGGGGGCGATGTCACGAAACTGCCATACCGCGCCCTGGGATCGAGGGCCCCGCGATCGGGCCGCCGGCCCCGCGCCTGCTTGTGCCGGCCTTACCCCACATGGCCTCGCCCCCGCTGGCCTTACCCCGCCTGGCCTTGCCCCCGCTGGCCTCGCCCGCCGCACCATGTTGCTGGGCGCGGCGCTGGCCTGGCCTGGCCGGGCCGTCGCCGCGTCCCTGCCGCGCGATGCCGGCCCCGATATTCCCATCGACATGCCGACCGAGGCGGCGGATGCGATGCCGGTGCCGCCGGGCGGTTTTCTCGGCTTCCGCCTACTGCGCGAAGGTGTCGCGATCGGCACCCACCAGCTGCGCTTCGCCCGCCAGGGCACGCATCTGGCGGTGACCATCGATGTCGATGTCGTGGTGCGCTTTCTCGGCATTCCCGTCGTTCGCTACACCCACCACAATGTCGAGCGCTGGGAAGGCACGCGTCTGGTCGGGCTGAATTCGGTGACCAATCGCGACGGCGATCATCTGGCGATGGGCGCGGTGATGACCGATCGCGGCCTCGCCGTGCATGGCAGCGGCACCGCCCCCTATATCGCCCCGGCCGATGCGCTGGCGACGACGTATTGGAATGCGCGCATGCTGCTGGCGCCGATGATCGGCACCCAAGACGGCCAACTGGTGCATCCGACCGTGCGCGAACTCGGCCAGGGCGGCGTGCGCGATGCCGCCGGGCAGGAGATCGCCGCCCGACATTTCGTCCTGCGTGGGCGGATCAACAGCGATGTCTGGTATTCCATGGCCGGGCATTGGGTCGGGTTGAGCTTCACCGTCAAGGACGGCTCGCGCATCGTCTATGCGCGGCTGTAGCGCGCCATAGCGGGATCTTCGGCGGGCCCGCGGTGACGCTGCCATCCGCCCTTACAGATCGATCCACGATAGATGCCCGCCCTTGCCGGCGCCGGTATCGAGGAACACCGCCTCGCCGCCTGCGGCGTTGCGCCGCCGCCAGGGGCGGCCATCGGTGCTGCGCCGGTCATGGCCGCAGAACACGGTCAGCCCGGCCGGGATATCGGCGATCCAGCGCAGGCTGCGCTCGGGGTAGCCATCGGCCTGCAGCCGTCCGGTCGGCTCGCCGAACAGGGCGCGCGCGATCGCCGCCCCGGCTTCGCTGCCGCGCGGCGGCGGCCGGCCCACCGGCATGGCCGGCGCATCGCTCCAGGCCATCTGCGGGTGAAATCCGGCATGGACGAAAACCCGCCCGTCCTGACGCAGCCAGAGCGGCGCGCGCGCCACCTCCGCACGGATGCGCGTGGCCAGCGCCGCATCCAGCGCGGCGCGGGTGGCGAGCAGGGCGGGGCCGGCATGCACCGCTTCGCCGGCCAGCAGCCGGGCCAGTTTCAGGTCGTGATTGCCGCGCAGAAACAGGCCGCGCCCGGCATCGATCAAAGCGAACATCCGGCGCAGCACCCCGGCGCTGTCCGGGCCGTAATCGGTCAGGTCGCCCAGCTGCACGATGAAGCGATCGGTCGCGCAGGCATAGGCGAAGGCGGCGTCATCGCCATGCACATCGCCCACCACGCGCAGCGCAAGGCCGGGCGGCAGGCGGCGCGGCGCCGGGGCTGCCTGCTCGGCCGTTGCCGCCGGCGCCTCGGTCATGCCGCCGCGCGGGCCGCGATCGCCGCGCGCAGCCGCGCCTGTTCTGCAGCATTCAGGGGGAACCGCCACATCAATGCCATGACCGAGAGTTTCAGCACCAGCGGCAGGAGGCAGTAAAGCCCGAGCAGGACAAGCAGCGCGCCATGGGGGTTCTCCGCCGCGCCGGAACGATAGCCCGCCCATTGCAACAGCGGCAGCGCCAGCGCCGGGGCCGCCGCATTGCCGGCCTTCTGCGCCATGGTCCAGGCCGCGAAATAAAGCCCGGCCCGTTTTTCTCCGCTTTCGAGCTCGTCCAGATCGACGACATCGGCCTGGATCGCCGGCGGCAGCGAAAGATCGGCGCCATAGCCCAGCCCGCTGACCAGGGAGATCACGGCGAAGGCGGTGACATCGCCCGGCCCCAGCAGCGGCACGAAGGCGAAGCTTGCCGCCATCACCGCCATCGCGCCGATCCAGGCGCGATGCTTGCCGATCCGTCGCGCCAGCGCCGTCCATAGCGGTATGCCGGCCAGCGCCGACAGGAAATACGCAAGCAGCACCGGCCCGGAGGCGGCGGGCGCACGCAGCACGGATGCCATGATGGCGAAGAACAGCGCCGCCGGCAGCCCGTTGGCCAGCCCGTTCACCGCCCAGCCCAGCAGCAGGCGGCGGAACGGGCGGTTGGCGGCGGCGATCTTCAGCGCCTGCAGCAAGGGCGCGGGGCGGGTCGGGCGGTGCGGGCGCTCGGGCACGGCGCGCAGCAGCACCACCACCAGCGGCGGCGCGAGCGCGACGCTGAGGGCTGCGAGCAGGCGCATGCTGGCCGCCGCCCCGTCGGCGCCGCCGCTGATGCCGAACGCGGCGGGCAGGGCGGCCGATAAGGTGATGCCGGCCACCGTGCCGCTTTCGCGCCAGCCGGTGATGCGCGCGCGCTCGGCATAGTCATCCGATAATTCCGCCCCCCAGGCCTGATAGGGCAGCGACAGCATCGTCCAGCCCAGCGTCACCAGGGCGAAGGCGGCGGCGAGCCAGATCGCGCCCGCGTGCGCCGGCGGAAAAGCCAGCCCCACCACGCCCAGTGCCAGCGGGATCAGGGCGGCGCCGATCAGCGGCTTGCGCCGGCCCAGCCGGTCGGAAATCCGCCCGATCAGCGGATCGGTGAACACATCCAGCAGCCGCACCGCGCCGAATACCGCGCCGACCGCGGCCAGGCTCAACCGCCCCGGCGCGGTCCACATCGCCGGCAGATAGACGGTCAGCGGAATGCCCAGCAGCGCCAGCGGAATGGCGGGCGCGGCATAGGCCAGCAGGCGGGCGCGCGACAGGGCGGGATCGGGCCGATCGGGCGCGGCCGGGCGGGAAGAGGCCATGCGATCAGGCAGGACGGGCGAGCAGGCATTGCCCGACATCGGTCCAGCCGGCGCGGAACCCCGCCTCGCAATAGGCGAGGTAATATTCCCAAAGCCGCTTGAATCGGTCATCGAAGGCGCGCGCCGAGCCGCCCGGGACCATGGTGACGATGCGCGGCCAGGCGCGCTGAAACGCGCTCTGCCAGCGCGACAGCGTGGTGGCGTAATCGCTGCCGAACCAGTGCACATCTTCCCAGCGCAGCCCGGCCTTTTCGGTTTCCCGGCGCAGAATGGCGGGGCTTGGCAGCATGCCGCCGGGGAAGATGTGGCGCTGGATGAAATCCGTGGTGGCGCGGTAATCGGCGAAGCAGCGATCGGCGATGGTGATGGCCTGGACCATCGCCCGCCCGCCTGGCACCAGGCGTTCGCGCAGCGTCGCGAAATAGGTCGGCCAATAGGCTTCGCCCACCGCCTCGATCATCTCCACCGAGACGATGGCGTCGAACGCACCGCCGACGTCGCGGTAATCCTGCAGGCGCAGCGTGACGCGATCGGCAAGCCCGGCCTCGGCGATGCGGGCAAGCCCGTAGCGGAGCTGGGCCGGCGACAGGGTGATGCCAACCACTTCCGCGCCGTAATCGCGGGCGGCCATTTCGGCAAATCCCCCCCAGCCGCAGCCGATCTCCAGCACCCGCATGCCCGGGCGCAGACCCAGCGTGTCGCAGATGCGGCGCATCTTGCGCTGCTGGGCGGCAAACAGGGTGTCGTCCGCGCCGCCTTCGAACAGCGCCGCCGAATAGGTCATCGAGGGATCGAGCCAGGCGGCATAGAATTCATTGCCGAGATCGTAATGGGAGATGATGTTGCGTGCCGCGCCGCGCCGCGTATTGGGCCGCAGATGCCGGGCCAGGCGGCGGATCGCGCGGATCAGCCGCCGGCCGCGCAGCACGCCGTCCCACTCCGCCTCGTTGGCGGCGGCCAATGCCATTACCTGCAGCACGTCCGGACTGTCCCACAGCCCGTCGATATAGGCCTCGGCCAGGCCCAGACTGCCGCCGGTCAGCAGCCGCGTCACCGCGCGCGGATCGTGGATGGTCAGCATCGCCGACGGGCTGGCGCTCGCGCTGACCCGATGGGTGGAGCGGTCGGGCAGGACCATGGTCAGCGTGCCGACCCGGATCAGCCTGGCCATCGACAGGGCGAAGCGCAGGCGCCGGTCGCGCGGCGCCGTCCCGGCCGGGGGATCGAAGGTGGTGAAGCGGGCGGGCATCATCGGGGGGCTCCGTGCGCAGCGAGAGCGGCCTGGGTGGCAGCAGATTGGTGGACCGCAGATTGGGGGGCGGCGGATGGCGGCGCGGCCGGCGGCAGCGGGTGAAAGCGCGCCCCGCCAAGCCATAGACGCAGCGCCTGCAGATGGATCGCCGCCGTCACCTTCAACGCCATGCCGGGCAGGCGGGCCAGCAGCGCCAGCGCGGCGGCATCGCCATAGGGGCTGGCATCGAGGCGCATCGTCGCGGTCAGGCGCGCCTCCTGCGCGGTGCCGTAGCGGATGCCGATCGCCAGCCTGCCGCTGCCGGTGGCGAAATCCGGCGCCCGCACGGCGAAACGATAGCCGCCATCCATGTCGAAGAACGGCGAGACATGCAGGCGCTTGGCGGTGGCCTGACGGATCGCCCCGCCCGCCTCCGGCGTCGCTGCCAGCACATAGGCGGTCTGACCGCCGAACGTGTTTTTCACCTCGTGAATGATGGCGCGCAGCACCCCGGTTCGATCGTGACAGAAATAAAACGAGATCGGGTTGAACGCATAGCCGGCAATGCGCGGAATGGCCACCAGATGGACCTGCGCCGCGGCCTCGGTGAGACCGGCGGCGCCGAGTTCCGCCTCCACCCAGGGGCGCAGCGCGCTGCCGTCGCGCGCGCCGTGGTCGCGGTCGCGATGGCCGAGCAGGGCGGCGCGATTGGCGCGGAAGATGCGGCTATGCGCCGCAACCTCCTCGATACGGTCGATATCCAGCCCGAGCATCCATAGCCGGTAGGAAAAATGCCGCCGCGGTGCGACGTGGCGGACATGCGCGACGCGCCCGGATAGCAGCATCGCGGCGGGGCGCGCCGTCGCGACCTGGCCCGCTTGCCACCCGGTGCTCATGCCGCGAGCCGGGACGGATCGGCCGCCGCCTGCAGGCGGGCCGCCGCCAGATCGGCGGCGACCAGCACGGCAGGGGCGGCACGGCCATGGCGCGCGGGCATCGTCCAGGGCGGGGCGATCCCCATCGCCGCGGCGATGGCCAGCGCCGAATCGATGCCGTCCTCGTGGAAGCCCCAGCCGGTCCAGGCGCCGGCAAACCACAGCCGGTCGATGCCGTTGATCTCCGACAGCCGGGCCTGCGCGGCCATCGCGGCGGCATCGAATTGCGGATGGCGGAAGCGCCGCGTCGCATGCACCAGGGCGGCGCGCGGCGCGGTCGGCGGATTGAGCGACAGCAGCAGCGGATCGGGGGTGGCAATCGACTGCAAGGCATTCATCCAATAGGTGACGCTGGCCCGGCCGGCGCGATCGGCGCTGCTGTCGCGCAGGAAATTCCATGCCGACCAGACCCGCTTGCGGCGCGGCATCAGGGCCGGGTCGGCATGCAGCACCGCATCATTATCCTGAAACCGCATGGCGCCCAGGATCGCCCGTTCCGAGCCATGCGGCGCGCCGATCAGTGCCAGCGCCTGATCGGCATGGCAGGCCAGGATCACCTGGTCGAATTCCGCCCCATCGCCATCGGCGAAGCGCAGGCCGACGCCGCT
>JAGWRU010000139.1 GCA_028869595.1 Rhodospirillales bacterium | reverse complement strand
TATCGGCGGGCTGTCGCATGTCTTCAATTTCGACGTGCCGCACCATGCCGAGGATTACGTCCATCGCATCGGTCGCACCGGGCGCGCCGGGCTGGAAGGCCGCGCCTTCACCATCGCAACGCCGGAGGATCGCGCCGCCGTCGCCGCCATCGAGAAGCTGACCGGCCATGCCATTCCGCCGGTGCCGGTCGAAGGCCTCGATCCGGTCGACTGGGCCGAGGATGACGGGCGCAAGCGCGGCCGCGGCCGCGGCGGGGCCAAGGCGCCGGCACGCGGCGGTGCGCGCGATTCCCAAGTACGCGATTCCCAGGGACGCGGCAGCGCCAAGCCCCGTCCCCGGCGGAGCGAGAGCGCGGCCGAGGACATGCCCGTGCCGACCGGCGCGATCGCGCCCGAGCCGGCGGAATTGGTCCAAGCCGTTGAGACCGCCCCCATCCCCCGGCCGCGCGCCACGCGCGGCAGCACCCGCACGCCTCGCCCGCGCAAGGAACGGGAGGCACCGGCCACGCAGATCGATCATCGCACGCCGCAGCCCGATCTGCCGCCGATGGCCATGGCACCCGTCCCCGCACCGGCGATGATGCGCGGGGAACGCAGCCATGATCGCGGCCGCCGCCGCGACGGCAGGACCGAGGATCTCGGCCCGGCCGTGCTGGGTTTCGGCGATGAGGTGCCGGCCTTCATGCGGATCACCTTCCGCAGCCGCCCCGCCGCCGTTGAAGCCGCCGCCGTTGAGACCGCCCCCATTCAGACCGCCGAGAGTGAGGCAGATAGATGAGCAATCCCGCCGCGAAGAGCCATTTCGAACCCTTCCAGTGGGATGACGCGCTGCGCCTGGACGACCAGCTTTCCGAGGATGAGCGCGCCATTCGCGACGCCGCGCGCGACTACTGCCAGGAGAAGCTGTTTCCCCGCGTGCTGCAGGCGCATCGCCACGAAACCTTCGATCGCGCCATCATGAACGAGATGGGCGAGATGGGTTTCCTGGGCGCGACGCTGACCACGCATGGCTGCGCCGGGGTCAATTATGTCAGCTACGGCCTGATCGGGCGTGAGGTGGAGCGGGTCGATAGCGGCTATCGCAGCGCCTTCTCGGTGCAATCCTCTCTCGTGATGTTTCCCATCGCCGCCTTCGGCTCGGCCGAGCAGCAGGATCGCTTCCTGCCCAAGCTGCGCTCGGGCGCGTTCATCGGCTGCTTCGGGCTGACCGAACCCGATGCCGGCTCCGACCCTGCTTCCATGCGCACCCGCGCGAAGAAGGTCGATGGCGGGTTCCTGCTGAACGGCGCGAAGACCTGGATCACCAATTCCCCGCTCGCCGATGTCGTGCTGGTCTGGGCCAAGGACGATGCGGGCGATATTCGCGGCTTCCTGCTGGAACGCGGCATGAAGGGGCTGGAGACGCCGAAGATCGAGGGCAAATTCTCGCTGCGCGCCTCGACCACCGGCATGATCATGATGCAGGACGTGTTCGTGCCGGAAGCGAACATGCTGCCGCATGTGAAGGGGCTGCGCGGCCCGTTCTCCTGCCTCAATAATGCGCGCTACGGCATTGCCTGGGGCGCGCTGGGCGCGGCGGAATTCTGCTGGCAGGCGGCGCGGGAGTACACCATGGCGCGGCAGATGTTCGGCCGCCCGCTGGCGGCGACGCAACTGATCCAGAAGAAGCTCGCCGATATGCAGACCGAGATCACGCTCGGCCTGCAAGCCGTGCTGCGGCTCGGCCGGCTGATGGACGAGCATCGCGCGGCGCCGGAAATGATCAGCCTGTGCAAGCGCAATTCCTGCGGCAAGGCGTTGGAGATCGCGCGGATGGCGCGCGACATGCACGGCGGCAACGGGATTTCCGATGAGTATCACGTGATTCGTCACGTCATGAACCTGGAAGCGGTCAACACCTACGAGGGCACGCATGATGTGCATGCGCTGATCCTCGGCCGGGCGCAAACCGGCATTTCGGCGTTCGGGGGCTGATACCGCCCCCGCGCGTGGGGGCGCTGCGCATCACCGGCATCGGTGGCGACGGCGACGGCGTCGCCCGCCTGCCCGACGGCACCACGCGCTTCATCCCCTTCACCCTGCCGGGCGAGCAGGTGGACGGTTCGACCATCATCGCGCCGAGCGCCGAGCGCGTGGCCCCGCCATGCGCGCATTTCGGAGTC
>JAGWRU010000138.1 GCA_028869595.1 Rhodospirillales bacterium | reverse complement strand
CCCGCCGGCGCCGGCGGCCCTGCCGCAGATCCAGGCGCCGACGCCGCCGCCGATGCCGGCCGCCACGCCGCGCGCGCCGATCCATCCGATCCAGGGCGCCATCGCGCTGGATACCGGCAGCGGCAAGGTGGTGCAGCTGGGCGGCGATGCGGCCAATGTCTTCGTGGCCGATCCCAAAATCGCGGAGGTGCGCCCGGCCAGCGCCTCCTCGCTGTTCGTCTTCGGCGTCTCGCCGGGGCGGACGACGGTGGCGGCACTCGACAGTGCCGGGCATCTGGTGGCGCAGTATCAGATCACCATCTCGCCCTCCAATTTCGCCGCCGATGCGGTGGCTGCGGCGCTGCGCCGGCAGATGCCGATGGCGCATATCCGGGTGCAGGCCGAGGCGCGCGGCGTGCTGCTGACCGGCGATGTCGAAAGCCCCGCCGATGCCGCCCAGGCCGTGGGCATCGCACATGGCTTCATCGGCGCGACCGATGTGGTGGATAATCAGCTGGTCGTGCGCTCCTCGGTGCAGGTGACGCTGCGGGTGCGGATCGCGGAAATGTCGCGCCAGGTGGTGCGCAACCTGGGCATCAACTGGCAGGCGCTGGGCACGATCGGCACCATCGGCAAGCTGCCGGCCCTGACGCTGAACGCCAACACGGCCGCCGCCATCGCCTGTTCGCCGATCTGCGCGGGGGCCAGTTTCAACGGCGTGATCAACGCCCTGGCGCAGGACAATCTGGCGCGCCTGCTGGCCGAACCCAACCTCACCGTCACCAGCGGCCAGCCGGCCAGCTTTCTGGTGGGCGGGCAGTTCCCCATTCCGGTCGGCCAGGGCAACGGGCAGACCACCATCACCTTCAAGAATTACGGCGTGATGTTGAGCTTCATCCCGACCGTGTTCAGCGACGGGCGGATCAGCCTGCATGTCGCCCCCGAGGTCAGCCAGCTTTCGACGGCCGGGGCGGTGACGCTGACGGCGGGCAATTCCTCCATCCAGGTGCCGGCGCTGACCGTCAGCCGGGCGGAAAGCACGGTCGAGCTCGGCAGCGGGCAGACCTTCGCCCTGGCCGGGCTGCTGCAATCCAGCACCAATGACGGCTCCAGCGGCCTGCCCGGGCTGGGCGATATTCCGGTGCTGGGCAGCCTGTTCCGCTCCGATGCGTTCCAACGCAACGAGAGCGAGCTGGTGATCCTGGTAACGCCGATCATCGTCCATCCGGTGGACAACATCGCCCAGCTGCATCTGCCGACCGATGGCTTCACCCCGCCCGATGATATCCAGCGCCTGCTGCTGCTGCGCCAGGAAGGCTACGCGCATCAGGCAACGCCGGTGCAAGTGCCGGGCGCCGCCGGGTTCATGGTGCAATGATGGGCCGGGACATGCGCATCGCGTTGCGCCGGATGGCGGCGCTGGCCGGGCTCGGGGCGATGCTGATCGGCCTGGGTGGCTGCCAGTATATGGACCCGTATCGCCGCCCCGGCATGTGGAGCCCGACCGGCGCCAATCAGGCCAATCTGGCGGCCATGGCGGTCAACCCCGAGGACCTGATCCAGGGTCGTGGCGCGAGCGAGGGCATTCCCGCCGTGATGGTCAGCGCACCGGTCGACCGCGTGCTGGCCGACAAGCCCAAAGCTCTGCCCGATGGCAGCCAGAGCAGCGGCGGCGGCGGTGGGGCCGGCAGCGGCGGTGCCGCGAGTGGCGCAAGTGCCGGAGGAGGAAGCTGATGCCCGATGATGGTTCCCTGCCTGCTGCCCGCACCGCTGGCTTCGGCACCGATGCCCATGGCGCCGCGCGGCCCGACCGCGCCACGCTGATCGGCTTCGTCACCGATGCCGCCAGCGAGGAGGCGATCCGCAGCGGGCTTGCCGATTGCGTGCTGGACGCGATCGATGTGCGCCGCGGCGGCGTGCGTGCGGCCACGGCGGCGATGCAGAAACTCGCCACGCCGCGCATTCTGATCGTCGATGTCTCGGGCGAGGAGCAGCCGCTTTCCGCGCTCGGTGATCTGTCCACCGTGGTCGAGCCCGATGTCCGCGTGCTGGTGGTGGGCGAGATCGACAATCTCGATTTCTACCGCGAGGTGACGCGCGGCCTCGGGGCCTCGGAATATCTGCCCAAGCCGCTGACCCGCGATGTCGTGGCGCGGCATTTCTCGCCGCATGTGCTGGGCCACAATACCACCTCCCAGGGCGCGCTGGGCGGGCGGGTGATCAGCCTGACCGGGGTGCGCGGCGGCGTCGGAACCAGCACGCTCGCGGTCAATCTCGCCTGGCATTTCGGCGTGACGATGCGTCGCCATACGGTGCTGCTGGACCCCGACCTGCATCGCGGCACCACATCCTTCCTGCTGAACATCCAGCCCGGCCCCGGGCTGCGCATGGCGCTCGAAACGCCCGAACGCATCGATGCGCTGCTGGCCGAGCGCGCGGCCCAGCCCGCCGCCGACCGGCTGCACGTCCTGGCCGGCGAGGAGAAGCTCGCCCTGCAACCCGCCCATGCCGCGGGCGCCGGCACGGCCCTGCTGGAGGCGCTGCGCCGGCGCTATAATTTCATCATCACCGATGCGCCGTTCGGGCCGGTGCCGCTGTATCGCGAATTGCTCGACCGCTCGCATCAGCGGGTGCTGGTGATGGAACCGACACTGGCCGCCGTGCGCGACACGCTGCGCCTGCTGGCGCTGCCGGCCGGACCGGAACAAAGCCAGCGTCCGGTCATCGTGCTCAACCGGCTGGGTATTCCCGGCGGGCTGCAGCGCCGCCAGGTCGAGGATGCGCTGAAGACGAAAGCCGATGTGGTCATTCCCGATCTGCCGCGCCAGGTCGGCGCCGCCGCCACCATGGGCGAACCGGCGATCACCACCAGCAGCGGATTCCGCGCGGGAATCCACGAAATCGCCCGCCAGGTCGCCTTTGTCGGCCTGCTCGATTCCGCCAATGCCGCAGCCGCCACGGATCGCGCGCCGCGCCGGCGCTTCCGTCTGTTCGGCAAGCGCACATGAGTGGCTTCGTCACCCCGACCTTCGGTCGGCGCACCAAGCTGCCCAGCGAACAGGCGCTGGAAGCGGCCCCCGCGCAGCGCGCCGCCCTGCGCGAGGAAGCGGCCGGCACCGCCAATGTGCCGGCCGAGGCCATCGCCGAAGTGCGCGCACAATGCCTGGCCCGGTTGGAACCGGCCGCGATCGCCGCCATGCCCCCCGAGCGTCTGGCCGGCGAGGTGGAAAAGCTGATCGCCGAAATCGCCACCGAGCGGCGCATCCAATTGAATGGCCGCGAACAGCGCAACCTCGCCGGCGAGCTGGTGCACGATATTGTCGGCCTCGGCCCGCTGGAGCCGCTGCTGGAAGACGACACCATCTCCGACATCATGGTGAACGGGCCGAACCGCACCTTCGTCGAACGCGGCGGCAAGGTGGTGCAGGCCAATATCCGCTTCCGCGATGCCACCCATCTGGCCAATATCTGCCAGCGCATCGCCGCGGCGATCGGCCGGCGCATCGATGAATCGAGCCCGATGGTCGATGCCCGGCTGAAGGACGGCTCGCGCGTCAACATCGTGTTTCCACCGCTCGCGCTCGACGGGCCGTATATGTCGATCCGCAAATTCGGCCGCAAGGTCATCGATTTCGCCAAGCTGGTGGAATACAAGGCGCTGACGCTGCAGGTTGCGCGCGCCTTGGAAGTGGCATCGCGGGCGCGGCTGAACATCATCATTTCGGGCGGCACCGGCTCGGGCAAGACCACGCTGATGAACGCCCTGTCGCGCCTGATCGATCCGGGCGAACGCGTCGTCACGGTCGAGGACGCAGCCGAGCTGCAATTGCAGCAGCCGCATGTCGTCCGCCTGGAAACCCGCCCCGCCAGCCTGGAAGGGCGCGGGGAGATCAATCAGCGCGATCTGGTGCGCAACGCGCTGCGTATGCGCCCCGACCGCATCATCATCGGCGAGGTGCGCGGCGGTGAGGCATTCGACATGCTTCAGGCCATGAACACCGGCCATGACGGCTCGATGTCGACCATCCATGCCAACACCACGCGCGACGCGCTGACCCGCATCGAGAACATGGTGCAGATGGGCCATATGGGTCTGCCTTCGGCTGCGATCCGCACCCAGATCGTCGGCGCCGTCGATCTGATCGTGCAGGTCGAACGCCATCGCGACGGCGGCCGGCGCATCACCCAGGTGTCGGAAGTATGCGGCATGGAGGGCGATGTCATCACCATGAACGACATCTTCCAGTTCGAGATGCTGGGCGAAGGCCATGACGGCAAGATTTTCGGTCGCTACGAGGTGAACCGCACGCCGCCCAGCTTCCGCGCGCGACTGGCCTATTTCGGGCTGGAACGCGCCTGGCAGGCCGCGCTGGAAGATACCGCGTCATGAGCGGGCTGACCCTGCCCTGGCTGCTGCTGATCTTCTCCTGCATGGCGCTGCTGGGCCTGGGCTTCAGCGGCCTGCTGATCTCGCGCGCGCAGAAGCGTCAGGCGCAGCTCGATCTGCGGGTGCATACCGTGCTCGCCCCGCACCGGCGCACCCGCTCGATCGAGGTCTCGATTTTCCGCCGGGTGCGCGATACCGGGGATGGCTCGTTCACCGCGCGGATGGCGACGCTGTTCGGTATCGACATGCAGCGCCTCGATCAATATCCGCTGCGCTGGTGGATCGTGATCAGCATCACCCTGGCCATCGCCAAGGTCGTCCAGGGCGTGGCCAGCAGCCTGATCGGGCCGTTCGGCCTGATCGCCCTGCCGGCGACCTGGCTATTTCTCAGCCGCTTCTTTTTCCACTGGTGCATCAACCGGCGCATGGAAAAACTGCTGATGCAGTTTCCCGATGCGCTGTCGATGATCGTCCGCTCGGTGCGCGTCGGCATTCCGGTGATGGAGGCGATCGCCGCGGTCGGGCGCGAAGTGCCGGAACCGACCGGGCCGGAATTCGCCCGGCTGGTCAATCAGGTCGGCATCGGCGTGACGCTGGAGGATGCGATCCAGGACATGGCGCAGCGCACCGGCATGCCGGAATACCGTTTCTTCGCCACCGCGCTCGGCCTGCAGAACCAGACCGGCGGCGGATTGAGCGAGACGCTGGAAAACCTCGCCGATGTGATCCGCAAGCGCATCGCGCTGAAGGCGCGCGGCGTCGCCCTGTCGGGCGAGGCGCGGGCCAGCACCATGATCCTGGCCGGCCTGCCCTTCCTGGCCGGCGGCGCGATGTGGTTCGAGAACCCGAGTTACATGAGCATGCTGTTCGACGATCCCACCGGACACACCATCCTGGCGGCGGCGCTGACCTCGCTCGGCATCGGCCTGCTGATGGCCCGCGCCATGACCCAGGCCAGCCTGAAATGAGCCCGGTGATCCTCAGCGGCGTCGGCCTGTGCATCGTGCTGGTGGCGACTGGCGGGATGATGCTGGTGGCGCAACTGCGCCAGGATGCGAAATTCGCCGATCGCGTCCGCCTGGCCCGCGGCCAGCGCCCCACCCTGACGCGCGAGGAGCGCGAGGCCAAGGCCAATGTCCCGGCGCGGCAGGTGCTGCTGCGCCTGATCGGCTCCGTCGGGCAGGCGATCATGCGCAGCGGCCTGCTCTCGAAGCGCACCCGCGCGGAGCTGGAACAGACGCTGATGCTGTCGGGTGCCAATACCAGCAACGGGCTTGCCTTGTTCGTCGGCAGCAAGCTGATGCTGGCGACGCTGGCGCCGCTGCTCGTCTGGCTGGCGGTGCGCCATTCCAGCCTGCCCGTGCTTCTGCACATCGCGCTGCCCTTCCTGGCGCTGGTGGCCGGGCTGATGGTGCCCGACTACATCGCCCGCAAGCGTCGCGCGACCTATCTGACGGCGCTGGAAGCCGGCCTGCCCGATGCGCTCGACATGATGGTGATCTGTGCCCAGGCCGGGCTGGGGCTGGGCGCGATCATCCTGCGGGTCGGCAACGAGCTGCGCTACGCCCACCCCGAAGTCGCCCATGAGCTGAGCGTCACCGCCGATGAGTTGCAGGTGATGGCCGATGCCCGCGTCGCGCTGACCAATCTCGGCAGCCGCACCGGGCTGGAGAATTTCCGCCGCCTGGGCACCACCATGATCCAGTCGATGCAGTACGGTACGCCTTTGCGCGACGCGCTGCGCAGCCTGTCCGCCGAAATGCGCCAGGAAGCGATGACCCGGCTGGAGGCCCGCGCCGCCCGCCTGCCGGTGCTACTGACGCTGCCGATGGTCATGTTCATTCTGCCCTGCCTGTTCATGGTGGTCGGCGGGCCGGCGATTATTCGGGTG
The DNA here is from genome assembly GCA_028869595.1 of Rhodospirillales bacterium. GTDB lineage: Bacteria > Pseudomonadota > Alphaproteobacteria > Acetobacterales > Acetobacteraceae > JAGWRU01. The sequence goes on along the minus strand of JAGWRU010000138.1, from coordinate 13,395 downwards.
ATTCGCACCCTGAGTGCGCATTAGAAAACAGCCATGGCAATTCAGACGCGATTCGCAGCCCGTCCCCAGCCGGGCAGGCCCCGGCGATCTCGATCAGGCGTCATCGCTGCGGCCCTGCTGGGGGCGCTGGCCCTGGCCGGCTGCTCCGCCCAGGGCGGCCCCAAGGGGGTGCCCGGCACCAATGTGGCGCGCGCCGCGCTGAATGGCGGCTCGCCGCAGATCGCGCTGCGCGTGGCGACCGGCATCATCGCGCAGGACCCGCAGAATACCCAGGCGCATCTGATCCTGGGCGAGGCCTATACGGCGCTCGGCCAGCCGATCCAGGCCGCCGCCGCCTTCCAGGACGCGCTGCGCCTCGATCCCGGCTCGGCGGAGGCGGATATCGGGCTCGGCCGGCTGCGCCTCGGCACCGATCCGCAGGCGGCGGAGCATCTGTTCCTGCAGGCGCTGGATGTCCAGCCCCAGGATACCGTGGCCTGGAACGATCTCGGCATCGCGCGCGACCTGCAGGGCCGACATGCCGACGCCCAGGCCGCCTATCAGAAGGCGCTCGGCCTCGATCCCACGATGCAGGCCGCGCAGGTGAATCTGGCCCTGTCCCTGGCAATGAGCGGACAGGGCAGCCGCGGCGTCGCCATGCTGCGCCCGCAAGCCACCGCGCCGGGCGCGACGGCGCAGCTGCGCCACGATCTGGCCGCGGCGATGGCGATGTCGGGCGATACCGCCGGGGCGGAGCGCATCCTCAGCGCCGATCTGCCGCCCGATCAGGTGGCCCGCGCCATCGCCGATTTCCAGCTCGCCCGCGCCCAGGCCGGGCAGAACGCGCCGCCGCCCGCCGCCGCCGTGCCGCTGATGCCGGCACCCCTCACGCCGCCCCAGCCTGGCCCGTCACAGCCTGGCCCGTCACAGCCTGGCCCGCCCCAGCCTGGCACGTCACAGCCCGGCGTGCCGGCGCCGCTGCCGGCCGGCCCGGCTGCCGCCCGTCCGACGTCCCAGAACCTGCCGCCCGGCGCGCCGGAGGCGCAGATTTCCGCCGCCGCCTCGGCCGGCGCCGCGCGCAGCCTGTGGGCCAAGCTCTCGCATGACATGCCGGATCTGTTTGCCGGCCATCCGCCGCTGATCCAGCAGGCGGAGGTCAACGGCCATGCGGTCTGGCGCCTGCGCGCCACCGGCTTTGCCAGCACCGCCGAGGCCGCCGGCTTCTGCGCCAGCCTACACGCGCATGGCCAGAGCTGCACGGTGTATCGGGGGTAGAGTCTGCCCGGCGCGGGCGGAGCCGGATCAACCGACGCGCATACAAAAAGCACGGGTTTATTCGTGCTTCCATGAAGCGCGGACAGGCCCCTGCCGTGCCAACCCGAAGCCCCTTACTCCGCCAGCAGCCGGCCCAGCCGCTCCAGCGCCAGCACGTAGCCCTGGGCGCCGAAGCCCGCGATCACCCCGGTCGCGACCGTCGAGACGTAGGAATGATGGCGGAAAGCCTCGCGCTTATGGACGTTGGAGATATGCACCTCGAAGATCGGAAACTCGCAGGTATGCAGCGCATCCAGGATGGCGACCGAGGTATGGGTGAAGGCGGCCGGGTTGATGACCATGCCCGAGGCCGTCTCCCGCGCCGCATGGATCCAGTCGATGATCTGGAATTCCGCGTTGCTTTGATGAAACGCGATCTCGAATCCCAGCCTATCCGCCGCGGCGCGGCAGGCGGCTTCGACATCGGCCAGCGTTTCATGGCCGTAAATCTTCGGCTGACGCTTGCCCAACAGATTGAGGTTGGGTCCGTTCAGCACATAGATCAGGCGGCTCATGCGGCGTCTCCGGCATCGCCGCCCAGGAACAGCCGGGCGACGCGGGGGTCATTCAAGATCTCCTGCGCGGTTCCGGCAAGCCGGGTGCGGCCGCTTTCCAGCACGATGGCATGATCGGAAATCGCCAGCGCGGAACGGGCATTCTGTTCCACCATCAGGATCGACACGCCCTGATCGCGCAGACCGGTCAGGGTCGCGAACACCTCCTTCACCATCAGCGGCGACAGGCCGATGGAGGGTTCGTCGATCAGGATCAGGCGCGGCTCGGCGATCAGGCCGCGTGCGATCTCCAGCAATTTCTGCTGCCCGCCGGACAAGGTCGAGGCCTGATCGCGCGCCTTCTGGCGCAGGATGGGGAAACGATCCAGCGCCGCCTCCACAAGCGGGCGCATCGCCGCCGCGCTGCCCAGCGCGACCCCGCCGAGTTCCAGGTTTTCGCGCACCGATAATTCGGTGAACAGGTTGCGCCCCTGCGGCACATAGGTGACGCCGCGCGCGATCAGCGCCGCTGGCGAGGCGCCGCGCACATCCTGCCCCTCCAGCAGGATGCGGCCCTCGCGCACCGCAAGCAGGCCGAAAATCGCCTTGAAGCAGGTCGATTTCCCCGCCCCGTTCGGGCCGATCACCGTGGTGATGGCGCCGCGCGCGACGGCGAAGCTGCAGCCGTTTAGAATGGTCATGCGGCCATAGCCGCCGACCACCGATTGCAGTTCCAGCACGGGCGATCGATCAGTCACCGAGATAGGCCTCGATCACCGCCGGATCGGCGCGCACCGCGGCCGGGGCGCCATTGGCGATGATCTTGCCCTGGGCGATGCAGATCACGCGCGTGCACAGCGACATGACGAACTCCATATTATGTTCGATCACCACGAAGGTCGCCCCGGCCTCGGTGTTCATCGCCCGCAGGCGCTCGCGGAAGCCGGCCAGCAAGGTCGGGTTCACCCCGCCCGCCGGCTCGTCCAGCAGCACCAGGCGCGGCCCGGCCATGAAGGCTATTGCGGCGTCCAGCAATTTCTGCTGCCCGTAGCTGAGGGACGCCGCCATCTCCGCCGCCAGCGCCTCCAGCCGGAACAGGCCCAGCATGCGATCCGCCGCCGCGCCCAGCCCGGCATCGGGGCTGCCGAACAGGCGCGCGATCCGCGATCCGACATGTTCCTGTCCCGCCAGGATCAGATTGTCGCGCACCGAAAGCTGCGGGAATACCTGCAATAATTGAAAGGTGCGCGACACGCCCAGGCGGTTCAGCGCCGCCGGGCGCATGCCGGTGACGTCGCGCCCATCCAGCAGCACCTGGCCCGCGCTGGGCAGCAACTGGCCCAGCAGGCAGTTGAACAGCGTCGATTTGCCGGAGCCGTTGGGCCCGATCACGCCGAGGATCTCGCCTTCCCGCACCGCGAAGGAGATGCCGTCCACGGCGCGCACCGCGCCGAAGCTGCGTACCAGATCGCGCGCCTCCAGCACGGTCGGGGCGTCAGGCCCGATCATGCCCGGCCCTTGCGGCGGAACAGATGCCGCTCCGCCAGCCCGATCAATCCTTCCGGGCACAGCGCCAGCAGCACGATCACCAGGGCGGCGTAGATCACCAGATAATAATCCTGCAGGAAGCGCAGCCATTCCGGCAACAGCACCGCCACCAGCGCACCCAGAAACGGGCCGAGAAACAGGCCCGACCCGCCCACCACCACCATCAGCAGCAATGCCAGGGAAAAATCGAGCGAGAAGGGCGACGGCTCGATATATTGCACCAGCGGGGCATAGAGCGCGCCGGCCACCCCGCCCAGCGCCGCGCCGATCGCAAATGCCAGCAGCGTATAGGCCCGCACATCGACACCGAGGCTCGCCGCGCGCATCGGATTTTCCCGCAGCGCCATGAAGGCCCGCCCCCAGGGCGAGCGCAGCAGCCACCAGGCGAGCAGCGTCACGCAAGCCAGCACGCCGAGGCAGAGAAACTCGTAGCCGCGCCCGGAGGCGAAGCCGGCCGGCCGGCGGATATTGGAAATGCCGCCAATCCCGCCGGTCAGCCAGGTCTCGTTGCGCATCACCAGAAAAGCCAGCGTGGTCAGTGCCAAAGTGACGAAGGCAAGATAATGCCCCTGCACCCGCAGCGCGGGAAATCCCAGCCCCAGCCCCAGCACGAAGCAACCCAGCGCGCCCAGCATCAGGCTTACCCCGAAGGGCACGCCATGCGGCATCAGCAGCGCCGTGGTATAGGCGCCGATGCCGACAAAGGCGGCCTGGGCCAGGGAGACCTGCCCGGCATAGCCCAGCGTCAGGTTCAGCCCCGTCGCCGCGATCGTGTAGACCGCCCAGAGCGACAGCAGATAGATGCCGTATGGTTGCAGCGCGAAGCTGACCAGCCCGGCCAGCACCAGGGCGGCCAGCGCCGCGCCCAGCACCGCGGCATGGCGTGCATGGCTCATACCCGCCGCTCCTCCCGCCTTCCCAGCAGGCCTTGCGGGCGGAACAGCACGAAGACGATCAGCAGCACCATCGGCACGGCAGCGCGGTACTGATCGGGGCCGAAGGTGGCCGCGAAGGTTTCCGTCACCCCCAGCAGCAGGCCGCCAGCCACCGCGCCGCGCACCTGATTGAAGCCGCCGATGATCGCCGCACAGAAGGCGGTCAGGCCGATCGCCTCGCCATTGTTGAATTTCACCAGATAGGCCGGGCTGATCAGCACCGCCGCCAGCGTGACCAGGGCGGCATTGATCAGGAAGGTGATCAGGATCATGCGATCGACATTGATGCCCAGCAGCCGCGCCACGGCCGGATTCTGCGCGGTGGCCTGGATCGCCCGCCCGGTGCGGGTGCGCGAGAGGAACAGATGCAGCGCCAGCACCGCGAGCACGGCGGAAAGCAGCGTCACCGCGCTCTGCCAATCCAGAAACAGCGGGCCGAGATCGATGCCGCCGGACAGACCGGGAAACGGATAGGCTTCGGCGCTGGCGACATTCTTCATGGCATTCTCCATGAAGATCGACAGCGCCATGGTGGCGATCACCAGCGGCATCACGCCATGGCGCAGCATCGGCTGCACCAGCACCCGGCGGAACAGCACGCCCAGCACCAGCAGCGAGACCAGAAGCGCCACCGGCATCGCGACCCAAAGCGGCAGGCCATAGCCCATGACGCCGAGCATGACGAAGGCCGGCAAGGTGACGAAGTCGCCCTGGGCGAAATTCACCACCTGCGAGCCCTGCCACAACAGCGAAAAGCCGATCGCGACCAGGGCATAGATCGCCCCGGTCGCCAGCCCGGTCAGCAGAAGTTGCGCAAGCAGCGCCGCCATCAGGAGAGATTCCCGTTTGGCGCGCGACCGCCCCACCAACCCCGCGCGCGATGGCGCTGTGCGAAGCCGCCCATCGCCATCACATTGAAGGCTTCATGATGCGGATGATGTGCTGCTGGCCGTCCTTCACCACCACCATGAAGCCGCCATTATCGACATCGCCATTGGCCAGCACATGCATCGGCAGTAGGATGCCGGGCTGCGATGCCGGCTCGATCATCAGCCCATGCAGCGCGGCGGCAAGGCCGGTGGCGTCGGGCTTGCCCATCTTCTCGGTCGCCGCCTTGACCATCCACACCGCCATGTAGCCCTTGATCGCGTTATGATCGGGGTGGACGTGGAATTCCGCCTGGAAGCGCTGGACGAAATTCTGCACCGCCGGCATCGGCGCGCCGGTCGCGAGGCCGGAGAAGCCGACCACGCCATTCGCCGCCGAGCCGGCCAGCTTCATCGTCTGGCTGTCGATCACCGTGGTGCCGCCCACCATCGGCACGGCAACCCCCATCTGGCGCGCGCCCTTGAGGAAGCGCGCCGCCTCCTCCTCGTGCAGATAGATGAACACGGCGTCGGGGTGGGAGGCGCGCAGGCGCAGCACGTCGGCCTGGAAATTCACCTGCCCGACTTCGCTGGACAGATCGGCCACCACATTCAGCCCGGCCTTCTTGGCATCGGCCAGGAAGGCATCGCGCCCGCCTTTGCCGTAATCGTCATTCACCCAGATCATCGCGATGCGCTTGGCCTTCAGGTCATGCGCCATGTATTCGACGACGGGGGGAATGGTCTGGGCCTGGCCCAGCCCGGTGCGGAACACGTAGGCATCGCCCAGCGTGGTCAGATCGCCGGCCTCGCCGCCCATGATCTCGGTGATGTGGGCGGCCTTGGTCAGTTCCTCGTCCACCTTGACCGAGCCGGAATAGACCGGGCCCAGCACCGCATAGGGATGGCCGTCCAGCGCCTTCTGGATCACCGCGCGGGAGACGGACGGATTGGTCTGGGTGTCGTAATCGGTGGCCACCAGCTTGTGGCCCAGCACGCCGCCTTTGGCGTTCACGTCGTCGATCGCCATATGCACGCCATCGCGCCACAGCACGCCGACCGAGGCGCCGGAGCCCGACAATTCCGCCGGCACGGCGATCTGCAGATCGGGGGCGGTGAAATCGGCGCGTGCCGGCGATGCCGCGGCAATCAGGGCGAGCAGACCAGAGCCCAGCGCGAGCCGGGTGGCGGATAGGCGCATGAACAATCCTCCCCATGGTCGGCGCACGGAACCGGCGCCGTCGGTCGGGTTGTTCCAAAGCTGGGCCGCAAAGGCAACAGGGAATGCACGCCGCGGGCGCGGATGGGGCGGCCTAAGCGCGGGCGCATTGCACGCCCTTCCCATGTACAAATATCGGTGATGTCAAACCATTATGATAACGACTTGTGTAGCAGTCGTACACGCATCATCTAAACTGAATTACTGCAGCAACCCACGAATATATCAGGGATTTTTCAGGAGACGATCATTCGATCATTACATGGGTCGACATTTCCGCACCCGTATCGACGCCCATCCCGGACGTTGAACGACCACTGCCGAAGGGACTGAACACCATGGATTCCGATCGCATCAAAGGTTCCGCCCATCAGGTCAAAGGCGCCATCAAGGAAGCCGTCGGCAAAGCGACGGGCGACGTGAAGACCGAGGCCGAGGGGCGCGCCGAAAAAGCTGCCGGCAAAATCCAGAACGCCGTCGGCAGTGCCAAGGACGCTGCGCGGGAGGCGGTGCGCAAGCTGGAGAAATAGACCCATGCCCACCATCCTTGTCATCGTTCTGATCGTTCTCCTGCTGGGCGCGCTGCCGACCTGGCCGTACAGCAGTGGCTGGGGATACTACCCAAGCGGTGGCATGGGTCTTGTTCTGCTGATCGTCATCGTCCTGTTGCTGATGGGACGTCTCTAGCAACCGCCCGGCGCTTGCTTCCTCCCGCCGCCGGGCGATGCGGGAACCGCCGGGCACGCACGCCCGGCGGTTTTCCTTTACCGCCGGTACCGAGCGGAATCGGCGGCGGGGTCAGCCCGCCCGTACCACCGGGTTGCGCAGCGTGCCGATGCCGGTGATCTCGATCTCCACCACATCGCCATGCTTCATATCGGCGGTCGCCCCTTCGGTGCCCATCCACATCATGTCGCCGGGATAGAGCGTCAGGTATTTCGTCGTCTCCACCAGGAAATCGACCACGCCGAAAATCATGTGATTGGTCGGAAAGGCGATCAGCTCCTTGCCGTTCAGCCGCACTTTGGTGATCAGATCGTCGAGCGTCACATCCGTCTCGATCCACGGCCCCATCGGCTTGAACGTGTCGGTGTTCTTCGACCGCCACATGGTGCGATCGGCTTTCTGCCAGGTACGCTCGCTGACATCGTTGCCGATCGAATAGCCGAACACCGCGTCGAGTGCGTTCTCCCGCGTCAGATGCTTGCATTGCTTGCCGATGATCACCGCCAACTCGCCCTCGTACTGCACTTTGTCGGTGGCATCCTTGGGGATCACGATGGTCTCGTTCTGGGCGATCAGCGCGTTATTGGCGCGATAGCCGATTTCCGGCCGGCTCGGCAGATTGACCGGCTGGCCGATCTTGGCGGCGACTTCCTTGACATGCTCGGGGTAGTTCATGCCGCAGGCGTAGAAAGTCGGCGGCACGTTGGGCACCAGCAGCTTGGCCTGTGCCAGGGCGCGCTTTTCGCCGGTCTTCTCCCACTGGCCGGTCAGCGGGCTGCCGCGCACAGGCAGCAGCGTCTCGCCCTCGACGATGGCATAGGTCGGGGTTCCGTTCGCATCGAAGCGTGCCCAGCGCATGGCGTTTCCTTTCTACAGCGTGCCGGTTCTATATCGTATCCGCGTCCGCCAGCATCATCGCGGCGGCTTTCTCGGCGATCATGATGGTCGGCGCATTGGTATTGCCGGCAATGATCGCCGGCATGATCGAGGCATCGACGACGCGCAGCCGCGCGATCCCGTGCACGCGCAGCCGCGCATCCACCACCGCATCCGGGCCGTCGCCCATCCGGCAGGTGCCGACGGGATGGAGGTTGGAGACGCCGCGTTCGCGCACATCCTCCGCCAGTTCCTCGTCGCGGACGATGGTCGGGCCCGGCATGGTTTCGGCGACCATATAAGGGCGCAAAGCTTGCTGGCGGGCGATCATGCGGGCGGCGCGGATACCCGCGATCATCGCCTGCATGTCGTACTCGCTGCGCAGGAAGTTGAAGCGGATTTCCGGCGGCGCCAACGGATCGGGGCTGCGCAGGCGGACGGAGCCGCGCCCTTCGGGACGCAGATGCACCGGCGCCAGGGTGAAGCCGGGAAAGGGATGCGCCATCACCCCGTGCCGGTCGCGCTTCACCACCGACCAGCAGAAGATGTTCATCTGGATATCCGGCTGGGCCAGCCGCTTGTCGCTGCGCAGAAAGGCGCCGCAATAAAGCCCGTTCCCGGCCATCGGGCCGGAGCGGTTGATGGCGTATTGCGCCGCCGCCATCGCCCGGCGCAGCGGACTGCGATCCAGCTCGTTCAGCGTCACCGGCCTGGCGCAGCGATAGGTGCAGGTGGTGTTGAAATGATCGTGCAGATTGGCTCCGACGCCGGGCAGATCGCGAACCACCGGGATCATCATCTGCCGCAGATGCGCCGCCGGACCGATCCCCGAGAGCAGCAGCAATTGCGGCGAGTTGAAGAAGACGCCGGAGACGACGATTTCCGCCCGGGCGCGCGCGATGCGCTCGCCGCCTTGCGTCAGATAGGCGATGCCGGTGGCGCGCCCATCCTCGATCAGGATGCGCGCGGCCAGCGCGCGGGTGCGGATGGTCAGGTTGCGCCGCTTGCGCGCCGGAGCCAGATAGGCGGCGGCCGTGCTCCAGCGCCGGCCGCGAAACGTCGTGGTCTGGTAATAGCCGGCGCCTTCCTGGGTGGGGCCGTTGAAATCCTTGTTGGCGGGCAGCCCGGCCTGCAGGCACGCCTCCAGCAGCGCCTTGGCCAATGGCCATTCGCGCGGCTGGTCGGACACATGCAGCGGCCCGCCGACGCCGTGCAGATCGCTCTCCCCGCGCGCCTGATCCTCGGCCTTGCGGAAATAGGGCAGCACATCGTCCCACGCCCAGCCCTCGCAGCCGAGCTGGCGCCAGGTGTCGTAATCGCCCGGCGTGCCGCGCATATAGACCATGCCGTTGATGGAGGAAGTGCCGCCCAGCACCTTGCCGCGCGGCTGGTACAGCGTGCGGTCGTGCAGGTTCGGTTCCGGCTCGCTTTCGTACATCCAATTGATCGCCGGATTGGCGAACAGCTTGGCGTAGCCCAGCGGAATATGGATCCAGGGATTGCGATCGGGCGGGCCTGCTTCCAGCAACAGCACGCGATGGCGCCCGCTTTCGCTCAGCCGCGCCGCCATCACCGCGCCGGCCGAGCCGGCACCGGTCACGATGTAGTCGAATTCCTCCTCGCCCTGCACGCCCCGCCCCGTTCGCGTCGGTTTCCGCCCGATTGTGGGCGCCGCGCGAGGGCCTGTCGAGAGCGGCTAGGCGGTGCGCGCCTCGGCCACGCCCAGCTCCTCGGCCATGCGTTCGCGCATCAGGAATTTCTGCATCTTCCCGGTGACGGTCATTGGGAATTCGGCGACGAAACGGATATGGCGCGGCACCTTGTAATGGGCGATCTGGCCGGTGCAGAAATCGCGCACCTCCTCCGCCGTCAACGCCTGGCCTTCGCGGATCATGATCCAGGCGCAGATCTCCTCGCCGTATTTCGGATCCGGCACGCCGAAGACCTGCACATCCTTGATCGCCGGATGGCGGTAGAGGAACTCCTCTATCTCGCGCGGATAGACGTTCTCCCCGCCACGGATCACCATGTCCTTGATCCGGCCCACGATGTTGCAATAGCCCTCGGCATCGATGGTCGCCAGATCGCCGGTGTGCATCCAGCGCGCCGCGTCGATCACCTCGGCCGTGCGCGCCGCATCGTCCCAATAGCCCAGCATCACCGAATAGCCGCGAGTGCACAGCTCGCCCGCTTCGCCGCGCGGAACGATGCGGCCTTCTGCATCGACGATCTTCACCTCCAGATGCGGATGAATACGCCCCACCGTGCCGACACGGCGTTCCAGCGGATCGTCGGTGGTGGTCTGGAAACTGACCGGGCTGGTCTCGGTCATGCCATAGGCGATGGTGATCTCGTTCAGATGCATGCGTTCCACCGCGCGGCGCATCACCTCGATCGGGCAGGGGCTGCCGGCCATGATGCCGGTGCGCAGGCTGGAAAGATCGAAGCGGGCGAATTCGGGATGATCCATCTCGGCGATGAACATGGTGGGCACGCCATGCAGCCCGGTGCAGCGTTCCTCGGCCACCGTCTCCAGCACGGCCAGCGGATCGAAGCCTTCGCCGGGATAGACCATTGCCGCGCCATGCGTGGTGCACGCCAGATTGCCCAGCACCATGCCGAAGCAGTGATAAAGCGGCACCGGAATGCACAAACGATCCTGCTCGGTCAGGCGCATCGCCTCGCCGATGAAATAGCCGTTATTGAGGATGTTGTGGTGCGTCAGCGTCGCACCCTTGGGCGCGCCGGTGGTGCCGGAGGTGAATTGGATATTGATCGGATCGTCGAATTGCAGCCGGGCGGCGATCTCGGCCAGCAATGCCGCGCCATCGCGCCCGGCCTCGGCCACGGCGGCGAAGGGCAGCGTGCCGGGCGCCGCATCCGCGCCGATCTGGATCACCCAGCGCAGCGCCGGCAGCCGCGCCGCCGCCAGCGCGCCGGGCCGCGCCGTCGCCAGTTCCGGCGCCAGCGTGTTCAGCATGCCGATATAGTTGCTGGTCTTGAAGGCGGTCGCGGTGATCAGCGCGACGCAGCCGACCTTGTTCAGCGCATATTCCAGCTCCGCCAGACGATAGGCGGGGTTGATATTCACCAGCACGATGCCGGCCCGGGCCGTGGCGTATTGCGCGATCACCCATTCCGCATTGTTGGGCGACCAGATGCCCACCCGGTCGCCGGGACGCAGCCCCAGGGCCAGCAGCCCGGCGGCGAAGGCATCGACGCGTGCGGCAAGCGCGGCATAGTTCCAGCGCACGCCCTGGCTGCGCACGATCAGGGCCGGACGCTCGCCCCAGCGTGCCACGGTGGCGGCGAAATTCGCCCCCAGCGTTTCGCCCAGCAAGGGCGCGTCGATGGCGCCATGGACGTAGCTCAGCGCGCCTTGCGGCATGAACGTGCTCTCCCCTGGCCCGCCATTCGGCGCGGCATTCTGCATGATCGAACGCCTGCCCCGCACGGTTCAAGTTTCTCTTGGCGGCGAGCGGGAAATCGGCGATAGTCGGCATATCGTTCGATATCGAAGGATTATCCGGCCATGGCCGCTCCTGTCAACCGGCTGCGCAGCCTGGATTTCGGCCTGGGCGAAACCGCCGATGCCCTGCGCGAGCAGGTCGCCGCCTTCGCCGCCGACCGCATCGCGCCCCATGCCGCCGCCATCGACCGGGAGAATGCCTTCCCGCGCAGCCTGTGGAACGAGATGGGCGCGATGGGCCTGCTGGGCATCACGGTGGAGGACGCCTACGGCGGCGCCGGCATGGGCTATCTGGAACATGTCGTGGCGATGGAGGAGATCAGCCGTGCCTCCGCCTCGGTCGGGCTGTCCTATGGCGCGCATTCCAATCTCTGCGTCAACCAGATCCGCCGCAACGGCACGGAAGCGCAGAAGCGGCGCTATTTGCCGAAGCTGATCAGCGGCGACCATGTCGGCGCCCTGGCAATGAGCGAGCCGGGCGCCGGTTCCGACGTGGTCGGCATGCGCACGCGGGCGGAAAAGCGCGGCGATCGCTACGTGCTGAACGGCTCGAAAATGTGGATCACCAATGCCCCGGATGCCGATACGCTGGTGGTCTATGCCAAGACCACGCCGGATGCCGGGCCGCGCGGCATCACCGCTTTTCTGATCGAGCGCGGCTTCAAAGGCTTCTCCACCGGCCCCAAGCTCGACAAGCTGGGCATGCGCGGATCGAACACCGCCGAGCTGATCTTTCAGGATTGCGACGTGCCGGCGGAGAATGTGCTGGGCAGCCTCGATCAGGGCGTGCGCGTGTTAATGAGCGGTCTGGATTACGAGCGCGCGGTGCTGGCCGCCGGCCCGCTCGGCATCATGGCCGCCTGCATGGATGCGGTGATCCCCTATATCCACGAGCGCCGCCAATTCGGTCAGGCGATCGGCGAATTCCAGCTCATGCAGGGCAAGATCGCCGATATGTACACCACGATGAATGCCGCCCGCGCCTATGTCTATGCCGTGGCGCGCGCCTGCGACCGGGGCGAGACGACGCGCAAGGATGCCGCCGGTGCGATTCTATACGCCGCCGAGAAAGCCACCTGGATGGCGCTGGAGGCGATCCAGACGCTGGGCGGCAATGGCTATATCAACGACTACCCGACCGGGCGGCTGCTGCGCGACGCCAAGCTGTACGAAATCGGCGCCGGCACCAGCGAAATCCGCCGCATGCTGATCGGGCGCGAATTGTTCAGCGAGACGGCATGAGCATTCTTTCCTCCGACCTCGATCCGCGCGGGGCGGAATTCGCGGCCAGCCGCGCCGCGATGGAGGCGCTGGTCGCCGATCTGCGCACGCGCGTGGCGAAGGCGGCCGAAGGCGGCGGGGCAGCCGCCATGGCGCGCCATACCAAACGCGGCAAGCTGCCGGCGCGCGCGCGCATCCTGGCGCTGATCGACCCGGGAACGCCCTTTCTGGAACTCTCCCAGCTCGCCGCCAACGGGATGTACGACGACGAGGTTCCCGCCGCCGGCATCGTCACCGGCATTGGCCGTATCGCCGGGCGGGAATGCGTCATCGTCGCCAATGATGCCACGGTGAAAGGCGGCACTTATTTTCCGCTGACCGTGAAGAAGCATCTGCGCGCCCAGGAGATCGCGCGGATGAACCGCCTGCCCTGTATCTATCTGGTCGATTCCGGCGGTGCGTTTCTGCCCTTGCAGGACGAGATTTTCCCCGATCGCGATCATTTCGGCCGCATCTTCTTCAACCAGGCGCAGATGTCGGCCGAGGGCATCGCCCAGATCGCCGTGGTGATGGGTTCCTGCACGGCGGGCGGTGCCTATGTGCCGGCGATGTGCGACGAGACCATCATCGTGCGCAACCAGGGCACGATCTTCCTCGGCGGCCCGCCTTTGGTGCAGGCCGCCACCGGAGAGATCGTCACGGCGGAAGAACTCGGCGGGGCGGATGTGCATGCCCGCGTTTCCGGCGT
>JAGWRU010000137.1 GCA_028869595.1 Rhodospirillales bacterium | reverse complement strand
GGCAGCCGGGCGGCCAGCGCCGCTGCCCGTGCCGCCAGGCGCTGCGCCTGCTCGCGCGGCGTGCTGCTAGCCAAGCCGTTCGACCAGCGCGCCGATCACCCCGGCAAGCCCTACCCCCTCGGCGCGGGCGGCAAATCCCAGTGCCATGCGATGGCCCAGCACGGCCGGGGCGAGGGCCGCGACATCATCCAGGCTGGGCGCCATCCGCCCGTCCAGCAACGCCCGCGCGCGGCAGGCCAGCATCAGCGCCTGCGCCGCACGCGGCCCCGGACCCCAGAGGAGATGCCGGCGGACCGCCTCCACCGTGCTGGTCTCGGGCCTGGCATCGCGCACCAGCGTCAGAATCGCCTCCAGCACCGACTCGCCCACCGGCAGGTCGCGCAATAGACGCTGCGCGGCCAGCAGCCCGGCCCCGTCGAGCAGCGCTGCGGGCGGCGCGGCGGGGCGGAACGTGGTGGCCATCAGCATCGCCCGCTCGGCATCGCGATCGGGATAGGTCAGGTCGATCTGCAGCAGGAACCGGTCGAGCTGGGCTTCGGGCAGCGGATATGTCCCCTCCTGCTCGATCGGGTTCTGGGTCGCGAGAACGTGAAACGGACGCGGCAGCGGATGCTCGGCGCCGGCGATGCTGATCCGGCCCTCCTGCATCGCCTGCAGCAAAGCGGATTGGGTGCGCGGGCTGGCGCGATTGATCTCATCGGCCATCACCAGCTGGGCGAAGACCGGGCCGGGCAGGAAGCGGAAGCCGCGCCTGCCCTCCTGCTCCTCCAACACCTCGCTGCCGAGAATATCAGCGGGCATCAGATCCGGGGTGAACTGGATCCGCCGGGTGGCGAGGCCCAGCACCTGGCCGATGGTTTCGACCAGCCGGGTCTTGCCGAGCCCCGGCATGCCGACCAGCAGCGCATGGCCGCCGGCCAGCAGCGCGACCAGCGCGTGCTCCACCGCCGTATCCTGGCCCAGGATCACCTGTGCGATCGCCGCGCGCAGCCCGCCCAGGCGCTCGGCCAGGGCGGCGATGCGATCGGCCGGCGGCTCCGGCTGTGGCGCGGCGGCCATAGGGGCTGACATATGCGCGTCCATCGGCGTTTATAGCTCCTGACCCGCATCGGGGCACTTTCCGCGACCGGGCGATGCTACCTATATCCCAGGAGCGCGAAAATGGGATGCGGCGCGGGCGGGCAGCGGAGACGGGGTTTGCACCGGAAAGGAATGGCCGGGGAATGAACGGGATCGGGCGGTTGGACAGGGTTGCTCTGCACGCGGCGGACGGTTTGCAGGCGCGCGGCGCCGGCAGTGATGGCGGCAGCGCCGCGCCGAAATCGCCCCGCGCCGCCGCGCCGAACCTCCCACGCGCTGCCGCGCCGAACCTCCTACGCGCTGCCGCGCCGAACCTCCCACGCGCTGCCGCGCCGATGATCCCCTGCGCCGCCGATTTCGCGCCGGACGCGCCGGCCCGGCCGCGCCGCGCGCCCGTCGAATGCGGCGACCTGCCCTTCCTGATCCGCCGCGACGGCACTTGGATGTATCGCGGCAGTCCGATCGGCAGAAAGGAACTGGTCTGCCTGTTCGCCTCGGTCCTCAAGCGCGCCCATGACGGTAGTTTCTGGCTGGAAACCCCGGCCGAGCGCGGCCGCATCGCGGTGGAGGATGCGCCTTTCGTGGCGGTGGAGCTGGATTGGACCGGCGATGGCCGCCAGCAATGCCTTTCCTTTCGCACCAATGTCGATCAGATCGTCACCGCCGGACCGGAACATCCGATCCGTATCGCGCACGATATCCTGACCTGCGAACCCACCCCCTATGTCCAGGTCCGTCCCGGCCTGGGCGTGCCGGCGATCGAGGCGCGGATCGGCCGGGCGGTCTATTACGAGCTTGTGGCGCTGGCCGTGCCGGAACTGGTCAACGGCAAGCGCATGCTGGGCGTGTGGAGCCAGGGCAGCTTCTTCCCGCTGGGCGAGATGCCGAACGGCGAGGCGGCGGAGCCTGCCTGTTGCGGGCGGGCCCGACGCCGGCGTGGCGCATGATCGAGGCCGGGCGCGGGCTCTCCGCCCGCCTGGCTGCCGCCATCGCCGCCGAGCACGCCGATGCGCCGCCGGCCTGGGTCGATCCGCTGGCGATGTGCGAGGGCGATGGCGCCAAGCTGGTTGCCGCCGCCGTGCTGGTGCCGGTGGTGCTGGGGGCCGCGCCAGGCGTGCTCCTGACCAAGCGCACCGCCCATCTCACCCGCCATGCCGGACAGGTCAGTTTTCCCGGCGGGCGCATCGATCCGGGTGATGCCGATGCCTGTGCCGCGGCCCTGCGCGAGGCGGAGGAGGAAATCGGCCTCGATCCCGCCCAGGTCACGGTGCTGGGGGTGCTGCCCGATCACGTCACCGGCACCGGCTATCGCATCACCCCGGTGCTGGCCACCATCCCGCCCGGCTTGCCGCTGCGCCCGGCGCCGGCGGAAGTGGCGGCGCTGTTCGAACTCGGCCTCGACGTGCTGCTCGATCCCGCCGCGCCGCAGCGCCAGCGTCGCCAGTCGAACGGGGTCTGGCGCGAATTCTGGGTCTGGCCGCATCCGGAGCATTTCATCTGGGGCGCCACCGCCGCCATCCTGGTGACGCTGGCCCAGCGGCTGCGGGCCACTGCCACACTCCCCGCCTGATCCGCACGGCGATGGAACCGCCCGCTCTGCGCATCACGCCGCCCGATTTCCTGCGAAGCGCCGCCATCGCGCCGATCCTGGCCGCCCTGCCCGATGCGCGGGTGGTGGGCGGGGCGGTGCGCGACACGCTGGCCGGGCTCACCCCGGGGGATATCGACCTGGCCACCGCCGCACCGCCCGCCGCGGTGATGGCAGCCCTTGCCTCGGCCGGGCTGCGCGCCCTGCCTACCGGGCTTGCGCACGGCACCGTCACTGCCCTGTCGGGCGGACGGCATTTCGAGATCACCACGCTGCGCCGCGATGTCGCCACCGACGGGCGACATGCGGAAGTCGCGTTCACCGATGATTGGCGTGAAGACGCGGCACGGCGGGATTTCACCATCAACGCGATGTCGCTCGGCCGCGACGGAGCGGTGTTCGATTATTTCGCCGGTCTGGCCGATCTGCGGGCCGGGCGGGTGCGCTTCGTCGGCCGCGCGGCGCAGCGCATCGCCGAGGACCGACTGCGCATTCTGCGCTTCTTCCGCTTCCATGCCCGTTTCGGGCGTGGGCCGGCCGAGCGCGCGACGATGGCGGCGATCCGCGCCGACCGAGCGGGGCTCGCGGCCCTGTCGGGCGAACGGGTGCGTCAGGAATTATTCGCCCTGCTCGCATTGCCCGATCCGACGGCGAGCATCGCCGCCATGGCGCGAGCCGGGCTGTTCGCGGTGCTGTTCGCCGTGCCGGAGAAGGGATCGCCAGCGGCCGCACCCGAAGGCGCCGCGCATGTCCATCCTGCCCGCCTCGCCCGGCTGATCGCCGCCGGCGCGCCGGCCGATCCGCTGCTGCGCCTGGCCGCGCTGATGGCCGGCACCGCGCCCGAGAGGCTCGTCCGCCGGCTGCGCCTGTCCTCGGCCGAGGCGGCCTATCTGGCCGCGCTGTGCGTCGCCGCGCCTGCAACGCCGAAGCACGACGCCGCGCTGCGCCGGGCGCTGGCCGAGGCGCCGGCAGAGTTGCTGATCGCGCGTAGCTTCCTCGCCGAGGCGGGCGGGCGGAAGGGCGATTTCGCCGCGCTGCGCGCGCGCATCGCCGCCATGCCGCGCTCGGTCTTTCCCCTGCGCGGCGCCGATGCGCTGGCCAGCGGCATCCCCCCCGGCCCGGCGCTCGGCGCGCTGCTGGAGG
>JAGWRU010000136.1 GCA_028869595.1 Rhodospirillales bacterium | reverse complement strand
CGCGGCATCGGCGGCGGGCACGGCCAGCATGCCGAGCGCGGCCATGGTCGCATAGGCCGCCGCCGCCCCGCCGGCGCGGCCCACCGCATGGACCAGCGCGCGGCGCGTCGGCGCGCTCATGCCGGTCTTCTGGCGCGCAGCGCGGCGGCCAGCGTGCCGTCATCCAGCACTTCCAGCGCGCCGCCCATCGGCACGCCCTGGGCCAGGCGGGTCAGCGCCACGCCGCTGCCCTGCAGCCGGTCGGCCAGGTAATGCGCGGTGCTCGCCCCATCCACGGTGGCCGACAGGGCCAGGATCACCTCCTGCACGCCGCCCTCGGCGATGCGCGCCTGCAAGGCGGGCAGGCTCAGATCCTCCGGCCCGACCCCGCCCAGCGCCGACAGCACCCCGCCCAGCACGTGATACGTGCCGCGATGCACCGCCGCGCGCTCCAGCGCCCACAGATCGGCGACGCTTTCGACCACGCAGATCAGGCCCTGATCGCGCGCCGGATCGGCGCAGATGGTGCAGGGATCGGCGCTGTCCAGATTGCAGCAGCGCCGGCAGGGCCGCACCGCGCGCGCCGCCTCGGTCAGCGCGGCGGCCAGCGGCAACATGTGCCGGTGCGGCTCGCCCAGCATTTTCAGCGCCGCCCGCCGCGCGCTGCGCGGACCCAGCCCGGGCAGGCGCGCCAGCAGGGCGATCAGCCGCTCGATCTCGGGCCCGCCCATGCGATCAGAAGGGCAGTTTCATGCCGGGCGGCAGGGACAGCCCGCCGGTGACTTTCTGCATCTCCTCCGCCGCCATCGCCTCCACCCGCCGGCTGGCATCGGCATGGGCCGCGACGATCAGGTCCTGCAGCATCTCGATCTCGTTGGCATCGGCCAGGCGCGGATCGATGGTGATGCGGCGCAGCGCGTGCTTGCCGTTCAGCACCACCCGCACCATGCCGGCGCCGGCCTCGCCCTCCACCTCCAGCCCGGCCAGCCGGTCCTGCATCTCCTGCATCTTGGTCTGCATCTGAGAGGCCTGTTTCATCAGGCCGGCGAGATTCTTCATGCGTCATTCTCCCACGGATCGGGCGGCCCATCCTCGAACGAAAGATCCGCGAGTGCGGCGTCCGGCGGGGCGAAATCGGGAATATCGGGGGCGGGTTCGGGCATCAGCCCATAGGCATCGGCGCGGCTGTCCTGCACCTCCTCGATGCGAGCACCGGGAAAGGCGGTCAGGATCGCCTGCACCAGCGGATGCTGGGCGGCATCCTCGCGCCGGGCGCTGTCGGCGGCCTGGCCCTGGGCATCCAGCGTCGGCTCTCCGGCGGCGGAGGAGACGGCGATGGTCCAGCGCGTGCCGGTGATCTGCAGCAGCAATTGCGCCAGACGCTGCGACAGATCGCGCGGCGCCTCGGGCTCGGGGCGCAATTCTATCACCGGCGCGGCATAGCGCACCAGATGCACGGAATGGCGCAGATGCGCGTGCAGCGTCGCCTCCTTCGCCTCGGCGACCAGGGCGGCGACTTCGCGGAAACTGCGCGGCAAGGGCGCTGCCGCCACGGCCGAGGCCACCGCCGCGGGCTGCGCCTCGGCGCGCACCGCCGCCAGGGCCAGG
>JAGWRU010000135.1 GCA_028869595.1 Rhodospirillales bacterium | reverse complement strand
CGATGCCGGCGCAATCGGAACAGGCGCGCGCCGGCTATGTGCTGCTGGGCAATGCGGAAGCCAGCCGCGGCCGGCTGGACCAGGCGGTTTCCGCCTGGCAGGAGGCGCTGGCCGCGCATTTCGAGGCGACGCTTGCCGCCGAAACGGCGGAAGCCATGAGCGAGGTTGCCGGCCACGTGCCGCCCGAGGCCGCGGCCCTGTTCCGCCGCGCACTGGCCGCCGCGCCGGCAGATGCGCCCTGGCGCGGCCTGGCCGAGCAGCGGCTTGCCCAGGCCGCGAAACAACCCTGACGGAGCCTGCATCCTTCCATGCCCCATATCCTGATCGCCGATTGCGTCCGCGCCGCCCATCAGCGCCCCTTCGACGAGATCGGCGCGCGCGGCAATGTCGCGCTGTTCACCGAAGCCCTGCGCCATCACGATGCCGCGGTGGAATGCAGCGGCGTCAATCTGGCCGATGGCGAGGCGCTGCCCGCCGGCACCGGGCTTGTCGATTTCGACGGGGTGATCCTGACCGGCTCGCCGCTGCATGTCGGCGATGCCTCGCCCGAAGTGCTGCATCAGCTCGCTTTCGCCCGCGCCGCCTTCGCCACCGCGATCCCGGTCTGGGGCAGTTGCTGGGGGCTGCAACTCGCCGCCGCCGCGCTGGGCGGGAAGGTGCGCCATAGCCCGGCCGGGCGGGAGATCGGCGTGGCCCGGGCGATCACGATCAACGCCGCCGGGCGGGAGCATCCGTTACTGGCCGGACGGGCGGCGGTGTTCGATGCGCTCTGCTCGCATCTGGACGAGGTGGAGACGCCGCCGCCGGGCGCGGTGGTGCTGGCTTCGAATGCGATCAGCACGGTGCAGGCGATGGTCGCGCCGACCCCGGGCGGGGGCGTGTTCTGGGGCACGCAATACCATCCGGAGATGGACCTGACCGTGGTGGCGGCGCTGCTGGAATTGCGCGCCGAGCCGATCACCCGCGAGGGCTTCGCCGAAAGCCGCGCCGCGCTGCTGGCCTATGCCGCCGATTGCCGGGCGCTGGATGCCGCGCCGGGGCGGCGCGATCTGGCCTGGCGCACCGGCATCGGCCCGGACATCACCGATCCGCTGCGGCGCACGCGCGAACTCGGCAACTGGCTGCGCCACATCGTGCTTCCCTATCGGGCGGGCAGAGGAAACCGTTCGAGATAGGGGCGGTATTCCGGCTCCACATCGATTTCCAGACTGGCCAGCACCCGCACCACGGCGTTGTAGAAGCTGATCGTCAGGATCAGATCGGTCAGCCGCTCGGCATCGAAATGCACCGCCAGGGCGGCGTAGCCGGCAGCGCCGAGGGCGCCGTCGCGGGTGATTTCGCGCGCCGCCGCCAGCACCTGGCGGGCGGGGAGGTCGAGGTCGCAGGGCTTGCCCGCGCTATCGGCGATCAGGGCGTGGATATCCGCCTCGCTCACCCCGAAGCCGAGGCCGATCTTCACGTGATGCGACCATTCATAGGGCGAGCGGGCCAGCCAGCCGACCTGCAGGATCGCCAATTCGCGCAAACGCGGATCGAGCCTGCTTTGATGGCGGATGAACTGGCCGAGGCCGAGAAAGGCCCGCGCCGCATTGGGCGAATGGACCAGCGCGCGATGCAGGTTGATCGGCCGGGTCAGCAGATCGCGATCCGCTTCCGCCAGCGCCTCGGCGTCCAGATAGGGCAGCCGCGCCATGCGCCTACCTCCCCATGCCGGCGGCGAAGCGATTGGCCCGGTCATAGCCGAAGATCAGATCGGGCGTGATGTCGTCCACCGTGCGGCAGCCCGTATAGGCCATGGTCTTGTCGGCCTCGTTCTTCAGGATCGACAGCGCATGCGCGGCACCTTCCGCGCCGCCCACCGCCGTGCCGAACAGCGTCGCCCGCCCGGTCAGCACCGCCTTCGCCCCCAGCGCCAGCGCCTTGACGATGTCCGAGCCGCGCCGCACGCCGCTGTCGAGGATCACCGTCGCCTTGTCGCCGACCGCATCGGCGATGCCCGGCAGCATGTCGATGGTCGCCGCCGCGCTGTCGAGGTTGCGCCCGCCATGGTTGGAAACGACGATGCCGTCGACGCCGCACTCGATCGCCTTTAACGCATCGGCCGGGCGGTTGATCCCCTTGATCATCAGAATGCCGGGCCAGCGCTTGCGGAAGATGCGGATATCCTCCCACGACAGGCTGTCCTGGCGCATCACCTCCTTGGTGCCGGGATCGGAGGTGACGGGGCGGCGATAGGGATCGGGATAATTCTCGAAACGCGGCATGCCGCCGCCCATCTGGTATTTCAGCAGGACGGAGGCAGCCCAGCGCGGATGGCGCATGATATCGAGGACGAAGCGCGGCGTGGCGTGAAACGGCAGCAGGAAGCCGTTATGGGTGTTGTATTCGCGGTTGCCGGAAACGATCGTATCGACGGTGACGATCAGCGCCTCGAACCCGGCTTTCGCGGCGCGGTCGATCAATTGGTACGAAAGCTCGCGCTGCTTCCAGACATAGAGCTGAAACCATAGCCGCCCGCCTTGCGCGGGGCCGGCTTCGGCGGCGATCTTTTCCATCGACGTCATGGCGCCGGTCGCCAGGGTGAACGGCACTTTCATGCGCGCCGCCGCGCGGGCCAGTTCCAATTCGCCCTCGTGCCAGCACAGCCCGGCCGCCCCGGTCGGCGCGATGGCCAGCGGCATGGCGGCGGGCTTGCCGAACAAAGTAGTGGCCAGGCTGCGGTTTTCCACGTCGATCAGCACGCGATGGGTCAGCTTGATCGCCTCGATCGCGGCGCGGTTATTGGCCACCGCGACGCCATCCTCGCTGCCGCGATCGACGAATTCGAACACGCCCTTGGGCAGGCGGGATTTCGCCGCCGCGCGCAGATCGCCGATATTCAGGCAGCGTTGCAGCGCGCTCATGCGCGATCCCCCCGGCACATTCAATCGGTTTCCGGCAGCGTCTCGGCCTTGATCGGCAGCACCGCGCCCATCCAGGTGGCATGGCGCGTGTGATCGTCGCGCGGGCGGCCGGTTTCGGGATGCAGCAGCACGGTCAGACCGGCGCGGTTGAGCATCAGGAAGGGCGCCAGCGTCGCGAACAGATCGGGCTTGAAGGCGACCTGATACATTGCCTGCGGATGCGGCCCGACCGGCACATCGTGCCAGCGTCCCATGCGCGCGGTCGGGAACCGCGCCTCGATCGCCGCGCGCAGATCGGCCGCGGCCGCGCGATCGGCGGGGTCGTAATAGATATGCGCGTGGTATTCCTGCACGCTGGAAGCATCCGGGCGTGTGTCGGTCATGCGCGTTCTTCCTCCAACAGCCGGCGCACTTCGCGCTTCACCACCTTGCCGTAGCCGGATTTCGGCAATTCCGGCCAGACGACATAGCGGGCCGGCCATTTATAGCGCGACAGCCGCCCGTCCAGCAGCCCGTTCAGCGCGGCCGTATCGATGCTCTGCCCGGGTGCGGCAACCAGCACCGCAACGCCGGTCTCGCCCCATTTCGGGTCGGGCATGCCCAGCACGCAGGCTTCCGCGACCGCCGGATGGGTCAGCAGCAATTCCTCCACCTCGCGCGGATAGACGTTCGATCCGCCGGAGATGTACATGTCCGACGCCCGCCCGGTGATATAGAGAAATCCCTTGGCGTCGAGATGGCCGAGATCGCCGGTATTGAACCAGCCATGCGCGAAGGATTTGGCGTTCGCCTCGGGGTTTTCGAAATAGCCGGGGAACACGCCGGGGCCGCGCACGCAGATTTCGCCGGTCTCCCCGGCGGCAAGGCGCGTGCCGGCGGGATCGAGAATGGCGATCTCCATGCCGGTGCGCGGAAAGCCGCAACTGCCGATGGGAAAAGCCGGATCATCCTCCACGCTGTGCAGATCGGGCGGCAGCACGGTGATGTTGCCGGTGACCTCGCCCAGGCCGAAATACTGCACCAGCACGCGGCCCAGCTTGCGCAGCGCGTGCTGCTGATCGGCGCGGTACATCGGCGCGCCGGCATAGATGACATAGCGCAGGCTGGAATGATCGTGCTGATCGACGGAAGGATCGCGGGTCAGCATGGTCAGAATGG
The DNA here is from genome assembly GCA_028869595.1 of Rhodospirillales bacterium. Lineage (GTDB taxonomy): Bacteria > Pseudomonadota > Alphaproteobacteria > Acetobacterales > Acetobacteraceae > JAGWRU01. Next base: position 11,294 of record JAGWRU010000135.1, on the reverse strand, counting down.
TCGGCACGGTGAACATGTTGGTGATGCGGTGGCGTGCCACCAGCGCCCAGGCCTCGGCGCAGTCCAGCCGCTCGCTGCTCAGCAGCACGCTGACCGCGCCGCGTGCCACCTGGCTCAGCGCATGCACCCCGGCGCCATGCGACAGCGGGGCGATCACCAGCGAGGCATCGCCTTCGGTGGTGCCCGGCATCAGATCGCAGAGATGGTTGGTGACGACATATTCCATCTGCCCATGCGTCAGCACCGCCGCCTTGGGCCGCCCGGTCGTGCCGGAAGTGTAGAAGAACCAGCACGGATGATCGTATTCGACATCGACCGGATGCGCCGGCCCGGGCAGCGCGGCACTGGCCAGCGCCTCCCACGTGCCTGGCCCGCCGCGCGGATCAATCGCCAGATGCAGCACCGCCGTCGGATCGGCCGCGCGCGCCGCCGCCGCATGTTCGGGGAAGGCGGCATCGAAGATATGCGCCTTCGCGCGGGAGGATTGCGCGAGATACCCGACCTCCGCCGGGGTCAGGCGGAAATTGGTCGGCACGAAGACCGCGCCGACCATCCAGCAGGCCCACATCACCTCGATCAGCGCGTTGGAATTGCGCGCATGCACCAGCACGCGATCGCCCGGCGCGATACCGGCGGCAAGCAGGCCCCCGGCACCGGCCCGTACGCGCGCCGCCTGTTCCGCCCAGCTCCAGCGTTGCGCGCGCCAGATCAGCGCATCGCGTTCGGGAAAGCGCCGCGCCGTCTGGAGCAGCAGATGGGCCAGATTGCTGGTCGGGATCGCCATGCTCAGCGCAACGCTTCCAGGATGGAGACGTAATTCGCCACCGCCGCGCCGCCCATGTTGAACACCCCGGCCAGTTCGGCGCGCGGCAACTGCATCGCCCCGGCCTGCCCGGTCAGTTGCATGGCGGCGATGGCGTGCATCGAAACCCCGGTGGCGCCGATCGGATGGCCCTTGGCCTTCAACCCGCCGGAGCGGTTGACCGGCAGGCGGCCATCGGCGGCGGTCCAGCCTTCCAGCGCGGCGCGCGCGCCCTGTCCCTGCGGGGTCAGGCCCATCGCCTCGTATTCCAGCAATTCGGCAACCGTGAAGCAGTCATGGGTTTCGACGAAAGACAGATCGGCGAGTTTCGCATCCGCCGCGGCGAAGGCGCGCTGCCAGGCTTCCGTCGCGCCATCGAAGCGGGTGATGTCGCGCTTGCTGATCGGCAGGAAATCGTTGACCTGCACGGCGGCGCGGAAACGCACCGCCTTGGCCATGGCGCGCGCGGTATCCTCGTCCGTCAGTACCAAGGCCGCGGCGCCGTCGGAGACCAGCGAGCAATCGGTGCGCTTCAGCGGCGGCGCGACGAAAGGGTTCTTCTCGCTTTCGGTGCGGCAGAAAGCGAAGCCGAGATCCTTGCGGATCTGCGCATAGGGGTTATCCACGCCGTTCTTGTGGTTCTTCGCGGCGATCGCCGCCAGCGCGTCGGATTGATCGCCGTAGCGCTGGAAATACCCGTCCGCGATGCGCCCGAACACGCCGGCGAAACCGGCGGGGATATCGCCTTCCTCGCGGCGGTAGCTGGCATTCAGCAGGATATCGCCGATCTGCGCGCCGGGCGTCGCGGTCATTTTTTCCGCGCCGACCACCAGGGCGAAGCGCCCGCGCCCGGCGGCCAGGAAATCGCGCGCGCCGTGGATCGCAGCCGTGCCCGTGGCGCAGGCATTCTCGTAGCGGGTGGAGGGTTTGAAGCGCAGTTCCGGCAGCGATTGCAGCACCAGGGAGGAGGGGAAATCCTGCTTGGAGAAGCCGCCATTGAACAGGCCGATGAAGCTCGCGTCGATCTCCGCCGGGCTGATGCCGGCATCCTCGATCGCGGCCCCGGCGACGCGGGCCATCAGCGCCTCGATATCCGGCTCTTCCAGCTTGCCGAACGGCGTATGCGCCCAGCCGACGATGCAGGCTTCGGTCATGGTCTTTCCTCCCGCTTGCGGTACCGCGAATTTAGCCCAGGCCGCGCGATCAGGCTAATCCGCCGTCCAGCCGCCGTCCACGATCAGGCTCTGCCCGGTCATATAGGCCGAGGCGGGCGAGGCCAGAAACAGCGCCGCGCCGGCCATGTCGCGCGGCACGCCGAAGCGGCCCATCGGAATATGCGCGCGATAGGTCTCGGCCAGCGTGTCATGGGTGATCAGCCCATGCGTCAGGTCGGTATCGACATAGCCGGGCGCCAGGCAGTTCACCCGCACGCCGCGCTTCGCCCAATCGAGCGCCAGCGCCTTGCTCATCAGCTCGACGCCGCCCTTCGAGGCGCAATAGGGCACCGAGCGGCGCAGCCCGACATGGCCGGCGACCGAGCTGACATTGACGATCGCCCCGCCTTCCCCCATCGCGCCGCCGAGATATTTGCAGCATAGGAAGACGCCGGAGAGATTGACCCCGATGATGTTCTGCCAGTCGGCGAGGCTGGTCTTCTCGATCCCGGCATAGATCGGATTGACGCCGGCATTATTGACCAGCACGTCGATCCGCCCGGCGCGGCCCAGCACCACATCGCGCAGGCCGATCACCGCCGCTTCATCGGCGATATCCGCCGCCGCCGCGAAGGCCCCATGGGGCAATTGCCGCGCCGCTTCCGCCAGCCGCGCCGCGTCGCGTCCGACCAGCGCGACGCGCGCGCCGGCCTCGGCCAGCGCGCCGGCGATCGCCCGGCCGATGCCGCGTCCGGCGCCGGTCACCACCGCGACCTTGCCGGTAAGATCGAACAGAGCGTTGCTCACCAATTGGCTCCCTGGCGGAGGATGCGCTGGGCGAGGCTGTGGCGATGCACCTCCGACGGACCGTCATAGATGCGAAAGCCGCGCACTTCGCGGAAGATGCGCTCGACCAGGGTTTCCCCGGTCACGCCCTGCCCGCCCATCACCTGCACCGCGCGATCGGCGACGCGATAGATCGCCTCGGAACAGAAAACCTTGGCCATCGAGGATTCCGCGCTCGCGCGCTCGCCCTGATCGAGCAGCCAGGCGGTATGCCAGATCGCCAGCCGCGCCATGCGGATATCCATCTCGTTATCGGCCAGCATGAAGCCGACGCCCTGATGTTCGGCCAACGCCCGGCCGAAACCCTGCCGGCGCGTGGCATAGCCGGTGGCGATGTGATGCGCCCGCTGCGCCGCGCCCAACCAGCGCATGCAATGGGTCAGCCGCGCCGGGGCAAGGCGCACCTGGGCGTAGCGGAAGCCCTGGCCGGGCGCGCCGAGAATATCGCTGGCCGGCACCCGCAGGCCGGAAAACCGCACCACCGCATGTCCGCCCGCGAAACCCTGATCCAGGCTGTCCATGGTGCGCACGATCGCGATACCCGGGCTTGCCATATCGGCCAGGAACATCGTCGCGCGGCCTTCCGGATCGGCCGCCATGATGATCGCAAACCCTGCCCCCTGGGCACCGGTGATGAACCATTTCTCGCCGTCGATCACCCAGTGATTGCCGTCCGGCACGGCCCGCGTGGCGAGTGCCGCAGGGTCCGAACCGGCACCCGGCGCCGGTTCGGTCATGCAGAAGCAGGAGCGGATTTCGCCGCGCGCCAGCGGTGCCAGGAAGCGGGATTTCTGCTCCGCCGTGCCGACCGCTTCCAGCAGATGCATATTGCCCTCATCCGGGGCGGAGATGTTCATCGCCAGCGGGCCGAGCACCGACCAGCCCGCCTCCTCGAACACCACCGCGCGGCCGATATGCGACAGGCCGAGCCCGCCGAGTTCGGCCGAAACATGCGGGGCGAGCAGCCCGGCCGCGGCGGCAAGCGCGTTCAGCTCCCGGCGGAAATCATCGGTCGGGCCGTGCCGCGTCTGGCGGGCATCGCCTTCCAGCGGCACGATCCGCTCGCGGATGAAGCTACGGGTGCGAAGCTTGAGGTCTTCGAGCTCCGGCGAGAGGGAGAAATCCATTGGCGATCCTTCAAAAGCGGCGCCCGGCGGCGACATCGGCGGCGAATTCCAGAATTCCCGTGCCGATCGCCCCGAGCTTCGCATAGCGCGCATCCGCCGTCGCCCCGCTGCGATGGCGGGCGCCGAGTTGCAGGAAAATCACGCCGAGCTTGTGCATAGCCAGCACGCGATAGAACAGGAAATCGGACACGTCCCGCCCGGTTGCGGCGGCGTAGTGGGCAACCGCCTCGGCCCGGTTCAGGAAGCCCGGCGCGGTGGCCGGCATCTGCGCCATTTCGTGCTGGGCCGGCGGATCATCCGCCTCGGTCCAGTAGCTCAGCAGCGTCGCCAGATCGAACAGCGCATCGCCGCGCGTGCCCTGATCCCAATCGACCACCGCGACCGGGCGCAGCGTGGCCGGATCGAGGATGACGTTGTCGAGCTTGAAATCATTATGCAGCAGGGCCGCCGGCCCGTCCGGGCGTTCGTGGCGGCGCAGCCAGGCGGCGAGATCGGCATGCAGCGCCTCCGTCCCCGGCTCGGCCACGGCGAGGCCGCGTTTCGCCCAGCCGGCCATGGCGCGCCCGAGGAAGCCTTGCGGCCGGCCGAGATCGCCCAGCCCGACCGCATCGGGATCGACCGCATGGATCGCCGCCAGCGTGTCGATCAGGGTTTCCGACAGGCGCCGCGCGATCGCCGGATCGCCGGCGAGATCGGCGGGCAGGCTGGCGCGGATGACGCGCCCGGGGCGGTATTCCAGGATCTGAAAGCGTGCGCCGATCACCGCCGCATCCTCGCCCAGGATCAGGCTGCGCGGCACGAAATCCAGCGCATCGGCCAGCCGCGAGAGAATGCGATGCTCGCGCGCCATGTCGTGGCTGCCGGCCGGCAATTCGCCCAGCGGCGGGCGGCGCAGCACGGCGGGCGCGCCGTCGAGGGTGATCAGGTAGTTCAGATTGGCCAGCCCGCCGGCGAATTGGCGCGGCGCGGGATCGCGGGCCAGGACGTGACCGCGCGCGGCGAGCCATGCGGCCAGCGCCGCCCAATCCTGCTCCACCGCCTGCCCGGCGGGGCGGAAATCGGCGTCGCTCATGATCCGTCTCCGCGATCCAGCAGCGCCTCGTCGCACAGCACGGCGGCGGCCTCGCTCAGCATGGCGTGCTGCGCCGCCGCGGCCGCCGCGGCCGGATCGGCCATGGCGGCGGCAGGCGCGGCCAGCGCCTCGGCGGCGACGTAATGGCGCAGGAACAGGCGCATGACATGGGCGATGCCGGCCTCGGTCACGTCGCGCAGCGTGTCGTCGAAATAGAGCCCCCTTGCATGCGGGCCGGTGATGATCTCATAGGCGGGGAAATAGGCGACCTGGGGAAAGGCGGCCGCCACTTCCTCGGCTGCGACGCGCAGCACGGCTTTGGAATAGGTGGTCGCGGTCAGCACGCTGCGCTCCTCCATCGTGGCGATCAGCGGCACGGGCGAGACCGTCAGGATCACCCGTGCGGCGGGGTTGTGCGCGCCGATCAGGGCGATGGCATCGCCGAGATCGGCCACCACCTCGGCGGCGCGGAAATTCAGGAAGCCATGCCGCTCCGGCTGGAATTCGCCGCCCGCGACGCCGGGGCACAGCGGATAGATCGCACCATCCTGGCGATTGCACCAGGCTTCGGTCAGCCCCAGCGTGAAGATGAAGACATCCATCTCCGCCACCATCCGGCGGATGGCGGCGTGATGCTGGGCGCGATCCTCTTGCAGTTCGGCCAGTGTCGCGAAGCCTTCCGGCTGGATGCGCGGGCGGTACGGATCGATGACCCGGCCATCCGCCGCCGGCCAGGCATCGTCGCGCGGCGCGAACTGGCCATAGGCGCGGCGCAGCGTCTGCAGCAACTGACGGGCGGTGTAGATATTGCCGTAGCGGGCGCTGTAGACGCCGTACTGGAATTCCCGGGCGAGCGGCGCAACCAGGCTGTGCGCCGGCTCGGTGACCAGATGATGCAGCCCGGCCTGCGCCAGATGACGGGCGATATGCTGGGCAAAGCAACTGCCGGCGGTGGCGACGCGGCTGTCGCGCTGGATGCGGAAGGCGCCCTGCACCACCGGATCGACCTGCTCGCCCGGCAGCCCGGCAATCGCCTGGCGCCACAGGCGATGCGCCGGCAGGTCGCGATACGGGTGGGCGGCCATGCTCAGACCCCTTCGACCAGGCGGCGCGCGGCGGCGACCTGGCGCACCATCAGCGCCCCGTAGGCATCGTTGCCATGCACCCCGTCCAGGAAGAAGCGCGGGTCGAGAAACCCGTCGGCATCGCGGGTTTCCGCCGGGGCTTCGACGAAATGCGCGCCCAGCTCGGCGGCCAGCGTCGCGGTGATGCGATGGCACACCCACCATATCTTGAAGCGGAACCCGGCCGGCGCCATGCCGTGGCGCGCCACACGCGCGGCGAAGGGGCCGTACAGCCATTCCTGCATGCGCGCGGTGCTGGCGACCGGCGGCGGCGCCTCGATCACATAGATCGGGCGGTCCGACAAGGTGCGCGCAAGACGCAGCAGGCCGAAGCGCAGCCCCATATCCTGGCGGAAGCGCCGGCAGATCAGATCGTAGGGGATCAGCCTGGCCCCCGGGGCGAGGCCGAAACCGGGCAACTCCGGCACCAGGAAATCGAAGGGAACCGGATCATTCGCAATGCCCAGAATCCAGTGATCGGCGCCCATGATCGCGGCGACCAGAAAGGCCGGATCGGCCTCGCGCAGCGCCGCCGCCAGATCGCCGGCAATCGCCGGATGCAGCCGCGCCCCGAGTGCGCCGAGCACGGCGAAGGGCTCGTAGCGCGCGCCGCGAAAGACCAGGCTGTGCAGCGAGGGGACGGGCTCGCCCTGCTGGCGCAGGCGGCGGGCGCCGGCCACGAAAGCGGCGATCTGGCTGTTGCCGAATGCCAGCCCGTCGGGCTTTGCCGCCGCCGACACCTCCCCCCTCCTTGCCGCGCCAGCCGCGCTCAGCATGCACCGGATGGGTGATGGAGCGGACCGGCGAGCCAGGCGCGAAGCGCGCGCAGCATCCGCCGGGCGAGCCCGGTCGCGGTATCGGGACCGGCGGCGCGCGGCGCGGCGCGGATCGGGGCAGGACGCGCCGCCTCGGGCTCGGCCAGGGTCAGCCGGTCGATGGTCTGGCGCACCTTGCCGCGGGCGCGATGCAGCAGCACGCGCTGATTCTCGGCGCTGATGCCGAGCAGGGCGCAGGCTTCCTCGGCCGAGCGTTCCTCGATATCGCGCAGCAGGATGACCGCGCGCTGCCCGGCCGGCAGGGCGGCGATCGCCTCCTGGACATGCGCCCAGAGCTGGCGGCCGCCGAAGATGCGTTCCGGGTCGATCGTGTCCCATAGGCGCGGCGGGTCGCGCCAATGCCCGTCGGGCAGGAATTCGCCCGCCGGCACCGCGCGCACGCCCGGTTCCGCCCCGTCCAGCGCCGGCAGGGCGGTCAGCCGCCCTTCCCGCGCGATGCGGCTGCGGGCGCGGTTCAGCACGATCGAGAAAATCCAGGTCGACAGGCGCGAACGCCCCTCGAACCGGTCGATGCCGGAGAAAATGGCAAGCCACGCATCCTGCACCACTTCCTCGCCCTGGGCGCGGCTGCCGATGATGGCGCCCGCCACGCCGACCAGCGTGGCATGGTAGCGCCGGACCAACTGGCGATAGGCCGCATCCTCGCGGGCCCGCAAGCGGACCAGAAAAGCCGGATCGTCGCATTCGCTGCCGGCCATGCCGCCTCCGCATCCTCCGGACTGGCCGGAAGGAGGCCAGAATAGGGGGAAAGCGCGGCGGCTGGAAAGCCGCGCAAAAAATTCACGGGACTTGCGTAACGCCGCCGGGCGGGGCGAGTCTGACCCTATTACAGACGGCGATGCGTGGCATCAGCGTGGAGGGACGGCGATGGTGATGTGTCGGGATGCGGCCGAGATGGTGACGGATTACCTGGAGAAGTCGCTGCGCCCGCGCGACTGGCTGGGGCTGCGCTGGCACCTGCATCGCTGCGACATGTGCCGCAACTACTATGCCCAGATGCGCGCGACCATCGCCCTGCTGGCCGATGCCCCGGTGCCGCCGCCCACGCCGGAGGTGGAGGCGGCGGCGATGGCGGCGCGTCCGCCCGCCCCCTGACGGGCGATTGCCCAGCGATCGGGCAGCGATTGCCCTGGCCGGGGCAGGCCGCGTTTACCGGATTTTAGGCATACGTCCGTAGTCTGGCGAGGCTCGCCCCCTGCGTCCCGCACGGGGCCGCGCGGACGGAGACGGTGCCATGCAGCCACGCCGCCCCCGGTTTTCCCCCCGATACGCCACGGGGCGGGCAGGCGGCGGCGCCGAGCCCGCCGATTCGCAGCACAGCCGGAACGGATGGCGCCGGCATTGGCAAGCCTCTGCCAGGAACCACATCGCTGCCATAATTGCCCGCGCGGCGCCATCGGAAGCCGCCCGGAATTCGCAAAACATCCGAGAAATGCTTGATATTTTCGACATCCCCCAAGCCCTGCCGGCATGCGCCCAAAGGGCAACACTGAAAAATATTTCATCGGGGGGCGGCTTCAACGCGCCGGTTTGCACTCATATTGCAAGGTGCAACCTGGTCAGACCCTCACCTGAAGGAGCGACCGATGCACAAGGTCGATGATCTCTTCGCCGCCTATGCGAGCGGGTTCGACGCGCACCGCGAAACCGAGATGTCCTTCGCGGAATATCTCGATGCCTGCCGCGCCGATCCGATGGTCTATGCCACCGCGACCGAAAGGCTGCTGGCCGCGATCGGCGAGCCGGAAATGGTCGATACCGCCAAGGATGCGCGGCTGGGTCGCATCTTCATGAACCGCACCATCCGCGTCTATCCCGCCTTCGCCGAGTTCTTCGGCATGGAGGAGACGATCGAGCGGATCGTCGGCTTCCTGCGCCACGCCGCCCAGGGGCTGGAGGAGCGCAAGCAGATCCTCTATCTGCTCGGCCCGGTCGGCGGCGGCAAATCCTCTCTCGCGGAACGGTTGAAGGCGCTGATGGAGCGCTTCCCGGTCTATGTCCTGAAAGCGGGGGAGGAGATCAGCCCGGTTTTCGAAAGCCCGCTGGGCCTGTTCGACGCCGAGCGCAGCGGCGCCCTGCTGGAGGAGCGCTACGGCATCCCCCGTCGACGCCTGAACAGCATCATGAGCCCGTGGTGCATCAAGCGGCTGGACGAATTCGGCGGCGATATCTCCCGCTTCCGGGTGGTGCGCATGATGCCGTCGCGCCTGCGCCAGATCGCCATCGCCAAGACCGAGCCGGGCGATGAGAACAACCAGGACATCTCCTCCCTGGTGGGCAAGGTCGATATCCGCAAGCTGGAGTTGCATTCGCAGAACGACCCGGACGCCTATTCCTATTCCGGCGGGCTCAACCGGGCCAATCAGGGCCTGCTTGAATTCGTCGAGATGTTCAAGGCGCCGATCAAGATGCTGCACCCGCTGCTGACGGCGACGCAGGAGGGCAATTACATCGGCACCGAGAATATCGGCGCGATCCCCTTCACCGGCATCGTCATGGCCCATTCCAACGAGGCGGAATGGCAGAGCTTCAAGAACAACCGCAACAACGAAGCCTTCATCGACCGCATCTACGTCATCAAGGTGCCCTATTGCCTGCGCGTGACGGAGGAGCAGAAAATCTACGAGAAGCTGGTGAAAACCTCCGAGCTTTCGGCCGCGCCCTGCGCGCCGGCGACGCTGGAGATGCTGGCCCGCTTCTCTGTCCTGTCGCGGCTGCGCAAGCACGAGAATTCCACCGTCTTCGCCAAGATGCGCGTCTATGACGGGGAAAGCCTGAAGGAGACCGATCCGCGCGCGCGTTCGCTGCAGGAATACAAGGATGCCGCCGGGATCGAGGAGGGGATGGACGGAATTTCCACCCGCTTCGCCTTCAAGGTGCTGGCCGCCACCTTCAACCACGACACGATCGAGGTCGCCGCCGATCCGGTGCATCTGATGTATGTGCTGGAGCAATCGATCAAGCGCGAGCAACTGCCCGCCGAGACCGAGAAGCGCTATCTGGAATTCATCAAGGCCGATCTGGCACCGCGCTATGCCGAATTCATCGGCAACGAGATCCAGAAAGCCTATCTCGAATCCTATCACGATTACGGCCAGAACCTGTTCGACCGCTATGTTTCCTACGCCGATGCCTGGATCGAGGATCAGGACTACAAGGACCCCGATACCGGGCAATTGCTGAACCGGGAGCTGCTGAACCAGGAGCTGACCAAGATCGAGAAGCCGGCCGGCATCGCCAACCCCAAGGATTTCCGCAACGAGGTGGTGAAATTCAGCCTGCGCGCGCGTGCCGCCAATGCCGGGCGCAACCCGTCCTGGACCAGCTACGAGAAGATCCGCGAGGTGATCGAGCGGCGGATGTTCAGCCAGGTCGAGGATCTGCTGCCGATCATCAGCTTCGGCTCGAAGAAGGATTCCGAGACCGAGAAGAAGCACACCGAATTCGTGTCGCGCATGACCAACCGCGGGTACACCGAGCGCCAGGTGCGGCGTCTCGTCGAGTGGTACATGCGCGTCAAGCAGGCTGGATAGCGGGCCCAGGCGACCCACGAGGAGGCAGGCTATTTTGAACATCATCGACCGGCGCCTGAATCCGAAGGGCAAGAGCCTCACCAACCGACAGCGCTTTCTGCGGCGCGCGCGCCGCCATATCCAGGACGCCATGCGCGATGTCGTCCGCGGCCGCGGCATCGCCGATGTCGGCGATGGCGAGAAGATCGCCATTCCGGCCGACGATCTGCGCGAGCCGTCGTTCCATCAGGGGCGCGAAGGCGGCGTGCGCGACTACGTGCTGCCCGGCAACAAGGAGTACCTGAAGGGCGACCGCATCCCGCGGCCGGAGAACGGCGACGGCGGCGGCGGCTCGCAGGGCAGCCCGGACGGCGACGGCGAGGACGATTTCCGCTTCATGCTGTCGAAGGAGGAGTTCCTCAACATCTTCCTCGAGGACCTCGAGCTCCCCGACTTGATCAAGAAGAAGGTACAGAAACTCGAATCGCCGGCCTATGCGCGGGCCGGCTTCACCGTCACCGGCCCGCCGGCCAGCCTCAGCCTCGTTCGCACCATGCGCAATTCATTGTCGCGCCGGATCGCGCTCCGCCGGCCGAAGCTCCGCGACATCGAGGCGCTCGAGCAGGAGATCGCGGCCCTCGGCGACTCGCCGGCCGAGCGCGAGACGAAGGCGAAGCTCGCGGCCGAGCGCGAGCGCCTGCTGCGCCGCCGCCGCAACGTCCCCTTCATCGATCCGATCGACGTGCGCTATCACCGCTTCGAGCCGGTGCCGAAGCCGATCACCAAGGCCGTGATGTTCTGCCTGATGGACGTCTCCGGTT
>JAGWRU010000134.1 GCA_028869595.1 Rhodospirillales bacterium | reverse complement strand
TGGCTGACCGCGTTCAGCGCCTGGCCCCAGACGCTGCGACGCAGGAACAGCAGCAGCGCCACCAGCATCGCCATCCCGGCCCCGGCGGCGAAGATACGATCCCACGACATCACGAATTCGCCCTGCATCACCGCGCCCTCGATGAAGGCGGGCGGGCGCAGCGGGAACGGGCCGTAGATGATCAGGGCCAGGTTGCGCAGAAAGATCGACAGGCCGAACGTCACCAGGATGCCGTAATCGGATTTCCGCTCGGTGGTCGGGCTGTACATCGGCGACAGCAGCGTTCGCTCCAGCACCGCCGACAGCAGGAAGGCCAACGCCATCGCCACGATCAGCCCGGCCATGGGCGGGATATGCAGCAGGGCAATGGCGAAATAGGCAAAATACCCGCCCATCATGAAGACTTCGCCATGGGCGAAATTCACCACCTTGAGGATGGAGAAGATCACCGTCAGCCCGGCTGCGATCACGGCGTAGATCACGCCGATCACCAACCCGTTCAGCGCCTGAACCAGGAGATATCCGGCCATATGGGTGCCGTGCGACCTGTCGTTGTGAAAGAAGGCGTGCCGTCAGGCCGGCGGCTTCTTATAGGTGTACGGCACGGTCGCGAATTTGCGCGGCCAGACGATCGGCGCATCCGACTGGGACTGGTTCGGCTTGTCGTACTGGATCAGCGTCAGCGGCGCGCCCAGGAACTGGTGATAATGCCAGGCCGGCGTCTTGCTGGTGGAGAAGGAATATTGCCCGCGCGTGCCGACATATTTCGTGGTCTCCAGCCCATGGATGATGGCCGATGCCGCGGTGCTCTTGGTGGTTTTGATGGCATCGGCGATCAGGAAGGCGGCATCGTAGCTTTCCATCACCGCCCCGGTCGGCTCGGCACCGCCATATTTCTTCTTGAAGGCGGCGACAAAGGCTTTGGTCTTGTCATTCCAGGCGGCCTGCGGCAGGCCGACATTCTCCGTCACCAGATAATTCCCGGCCGCGCCGACATTCTGCCAATAGGTCGGATCGACCGCCGAGCCGCCGGAATTATACATCGCCGTGTGGGGATTGAGCGCGAAACCCAGATCATGCGCCTGGCGGATCATCGGATAGGCCCCGGCCTCGGCGAATTCGCTGAAGAACATGTCATAGGCCGGCTTGTGATTCTTGAAGCGGAGAATCTGCGCGGTGAAATCGGTCAGGTTGGGATCGGCATCCACCGCGGTCGCCGGAATATTGTGCTTCTTCAGGATCGCCTGCACCACCTGGCGGGACGCCAGACCGACATCGTCCTTTTCCGCGATGATCGCGACATTCTTGAAGCCGGCGGCGACCATCCATTCGCCGATCGTGGTGTCGATCAGCGACACGGCGGTGGAGTTGCGGAACACTTCCTTATAACCCTTGGCGGTGATCTGGTCGGACCACACGTCGCAGGCCATGAAGGGGGTGCCGTATTTGTGGAACACCTCCATCTCCGCCAGCGCCACCGGGCTGTGGAATTCGCCGAACACGGCGACCACCTTGTCCTGCACCACCAGACGCTCGGCGGCAGTGCGGCCTTCCGCCGGCATGCCGCGCGTATCGGCATAGACGAATTTCACCGGCCGGCCGAGCAGCCCGCCATCGGCATTGATCTGCTCCGCCGCCATCTCGGCGGCATCCTTCATCAGCGTGCCTTCCGCATAGCCGCCGGGCGGCGATAGCGGCCCGACCCAACCGATGACGATCGGATCGCCGGCGGCACGCGCCCGCCGCCCCAGCAGCGGCAGGGCAACCCCCGCGAGGGCCGCGGCCTGCAGAACATGACGCCGGCCAAGGCCGGAAGACGCAGAAGGCGTCATCTGGGAAGAAGATGCGTCGGATTTTGGGCTGGTCACTGGCTGCTCCGTGATCTGGGTGAGGTCAGGAAGACGAGGCGCAGAACGCAGACGGCAAAAACGGCAGGTCTATCCTGTCAAGGCGCCTGGACAATTCCAAGCGCGGAAGCGATTCGAGGCGAAATATTTATGTCTGAAACCAGAAGCCCCACTTCGGAATGAAACGAAAAGGGAACCGGGCGATGGTCAGTAGCGCTTATAGGCCAGGAATTTGCCGCTGAGGCCGAGTTTCACCCGATCGCCCTTCTGGTCGGGCTGGCGTTCCAGCGTCATGTCGAAATCGATGGCACTCATGATGCCGTCGCCGAACTCCTCCTGGATCAGCTCCTTCCAGGTGGTGCCGTAGACCATCACCAACTCGTAGAAGCGATAGATCAGCGGATCGGTCGGCACCTCGGTGGGCAGCGAACCGCGATAGGGGATGGCCTGCAGCAGCTCCCCCTCCTCGTCACTCAACCCGAACAGCGCGCAGGCCTTGGCGGCGGTCTCCGCCGTCATCGACATCTGGCCCAGGCAGGCCGCGCAGCTCCATACCGGGGCATGTCCCAATCGGGCGGCAATGTCGTTCCAGCTCAGCCCCTTGGCTTGCTTGATGGCAAGGATCTTTTGCCCGAGCGCCGTTTTCGCCTCGTTCATCGCATTGCCTCATCCCTGGCCCGCGCCATGCGGGCAAGCCGCGCAATGCAATCGCAATGCCAGAGGCGCGATTGACGATCCGCCAGCGCCTGCCCATGCTTTGCCGATCACGGAGGATATCCCATGCAGCTTCGCCCGCTCGGCCGTTCCGGCCTGATGGTCCCACCGATCGTGTTCGGCGCCAATGTGTTCGGCTGGACCGCCGATCGCGCGACCTCCTTCCGACTGCTCGATGGATTGCGCGATGCCGGGTTCACCGCGATCGACACCGCCGACCGCTACTCCGCCTGGGTGCCGGGCCATCAGGGCGGAGAATCCGAAACCGTGATCGGCGAATGGCTGGCTGCCCGCCCCGGCGCGCGCGCGGGCACGATCATCGCCACCAAGGTCGGCATGGAGATGGGCGGCGGGGAGAAAGGGCTGTCGCGCGCCTGGATCCTGCGCGCGGCGGATGCCTCGCTGAAGCGGTTGGGCACCGATCGGATCGATTTCTATCAGGCCCATATCGACGACCCGACGGTACCGCTGGAAGAAACGCTGGGGGCGTTTCAGACCCTGATCGAGGCGGGCAAGGTGCGCGCCATCGGCGCCTCCAACTACACCGCGCCGCGCCTCGCCGAGGCCCTCGCGGTCAGTGCGAAGCACAACCTGCCTCGGTTCGAGGCGTTGCAGCCGCTCTATAACCTCATGGAACGCCCCGCATTCGAGGCCGATCTGCAGGCGGCCTGCACCGCGAATGGGCTGGGAGTGATCCCCTATTATGCACTCGCCGCCGGTTTCCTCAGCGGCAAATACCGCTCCGAGGCCGATCTCGGGCAAAGCCCGCGCGGCGGCGGGGTAAAGAAATACCTCAACGAAAAGGGCCATCGCGTGCTGGCGGCGCTGGATGGCGCCGCCGCCGAACTCGGCGCGACCCAGGCCCAGGTGGCGATCGCCTGGATGATCGCCAAGCCCGCCATCACCGCGCCGATCGCCAGCGCCAGCCGCATCGAACAGCTCGGCCCGCTGCTGGGGGCGGCCGATCTGGTGCTGCCGGCGGCAATCATGGCCGCGCTCGATGCCGCCAGCGCCTGAGCGCAAGGCCCCTGATCATGCGCATCGAAATCCTCTGCACCGGCGACGAGGTGCTGACCGGCAAGATCACCAACACCAATTACAGCTACATGGCCCAGAAGCTGGAGGATATGGGCCTGTCGGTGGTCTGGGGCACCACGGTCGGCGATGACCGCGCCACGCTGCTGGCCGCCTTCCGGGCAGCGGCGGCGCGCGCCGATGCGGTGATCGTCAATGGCGGGCTGGGCCCCACCGTGGACGATCTTTCCCAGGAGATCGCCGCCGAGGCCGCCGGCGTCGGCCTCGCATTCCATGCCGGCTGGTTCGCGACGATGGAGGCCTTCTTCGCCGCGCGCAGCCGCGCCATGCCGGCCAATAACCGCAAGCAGGCGATGCTGCCGGAAGGCGCCGAACTGCTCGATAATCCGGTCGGCACCGCCTGCGGTTTTGCGCTGACCATCGGCAAGGCGCGCTTCTTCTTCACCCCCGGCGTGCCGCGCGAACTGCGCCGCATGCTCGACGATCAGATCCTGCCCCGCCTGCTGGCCATGGCCGGCACGCCGGGCGTCATCCACCTCAAGCGCTTCCATTCCTATGGGCTGGGCGAATCCCATGTCGATCAGTTGCTGGAAGGGATCGAAGCGATGGCGCCCGATGGCAGCGTAAAGCTCGGCTTTCGCGCGCATTACCCGCAATTGGAGACGAAGCTGCTGGTGCGCGCGCCCGATGCGGCCGGCATCGCCGCCAGGCTCGCCCCGGTGGAGGCGGAAGTGCGCCGCCGGCTCGGCAATTTCATCCTGGCCGAGGACGATGCGACGCTGGAGGGCACGGTACTCGCCGCCCTGACCCGCGCCGGGGCGACGCTCGCGCTGGTGGAAAGCTTTACCGGCGGGCAGATCGCCGCGCGCATCGCCCCGCTGCCGGGGGCGGAGACGGTGCTGCGCCGCGCCGTAGTGGTGCGCGATCCGGCCGAGTTGGCCCCGGCCATCGGGGCGGACGCCGCCCGCCTGCGCGGCTCGCACGAGGATGCGGCAGGGCTCGCGCTGATCGCCCATGTGGCCGACGCCGCCCGCAATGCCGCCCGCGCGAGCCACGCCCTGGCCATTCTGGTCGACCCCGATCCCGGCCCGGACGGCATCGGCTTCGGCGGCTCGATCCTGATCGGCATCGCGACCGAAGCCGGCACGGCCTGCCGCGCCGCGCGCATCCTGGGCGGGCGCGAATGGCTGCGCCTCGGCGCGGTGGAGATGGGACTCGACTGCCTGCGCCGCCATCTGGCGGAGCTGCCGATCGACGAGCGGATCGATTTCGAGAAGCGGTAGCAGCGCCAGGGAATCAGGCCAGCACGGCGCGCCGCCGCCCGCGCGACAGGCTGATCAGCGTCAGCGCGATCGCCAGATTGAGCAGATTCCACCCCGCCCCGTTGGCGAAGGCGGCATGGTAGGAGCCGGTCGCGTCATAGATCACCCCCGACATCCAGCCGCCCAGCGCCATGCCCAGCATCGTCGCCATGACGATCACCCCGAAGCGCGTGCCAGCCTCGGCGGCGGGGAACTGCTCGCGCACGATGATCGCGTAGCTCGGGATGATGCCGCCCTGGAACAGGCCGAACAGCGCCGAAATCACATAGAGCGCCGGCAGGCTGGAAAAGCCAAGATAGAGCAGCAATGCCACCAATTGCAGCACCGAGCCGCCGAGCAGCGCGGCCAACCCGCCCAGCCGATCGGCGATGAAGCCCGAGCCGATGCGGCTGAGAATGCCGAAACCCATCATCAGCGCCAGCATGTCCGCTCCGCGCGCGTCGCCATAACCGAGATCGCCGCAATAGGCGACGATATGGGCCTGCGGCATCGCCATCGCCACACAGCAGGCAACCCCCGCCACCGTCAGCAATGCCTGCAGCATGCCCGGCGACAGCGCGATCGGCGCGGCCTTGGCCCGCCCCGGCCCGGGCGGCGGCTGGGCCGGCGCCGGACGGCTCAGGAACAGCCCCGCCGGCACCAGCACCGCCAGACAGGCGATGCCGACGACGATCTGGGTGGTGCGCCAGCCATGCGCGGCGATCAGATGCTCGATCACCGGCGGCCAGAACGTGCCGGCGATATAGTTCCCCGCCGCCGCCAGCGATACCGCGATCCCCCGCCTGCGATGAAACCAGCGCGACACATCGGCGACGATCGGCCCGAAGGTCGCCGCCCCGCCCAGCGCCACCATCAGCCCCTGGGCCAGGCCGAATTGCCAGACCGAGGTCGCGAAGGCGGAGGCGATATAGCCCGCCGCCATCAGCACCCCGCCGGCGACCACCGGCACGCGAATGCCGCGCCGATCAGCGATCCGCCCCATCGCCACCTGCCCGAAGGCGGCACCGATCATGGTCAACGTATAGGGCGCGGTGGCGGCGGCGCGATCGACGTGAAACCCGCTCTGGACGGCGGGCAGCAGCACCACCACCGACCACAGGCTGACACCGCCCGCCGCGGCGACCAGCACGGATACGCCAAGACGCACCCAGGCATAGGTGGAATCGAGACCTTTGGCATCCTCCCCCTGAACCGGCATGGTCTCAGCCGACCGCCGCCAGCACCGCATCGCAGATCCGGTCGAGCTGGGCAGGATCGAGATCGGGATGGATCGGCAGCGCCAGGATGCGTTCTGCCAGATCGTCGGAAACCGGCAGTGCCGCGCCATCATGGTGATCGCGATAGGCAGGCTGGCGATGCAGCGGGCGCGGGTAATAGATCGCGCTCGGCACCCCCGCCTCCTTCAACGTCGCCTGCACCGCATCGCGAGTGCCGGGTTTCAGCAGGATGGCATAGATCGCCCAGGCGCTTGTGCTGTCGGGCACCCGGGCGGGGATCGTCACCGCATTGCCCAGGCGGCGATCATAATGCGCGGCAATGGCTTCGCGCGCCGCCAGTTCCTCGGGGAACACGGTCAGCTTGGACAGCAGCACCGCCGCCTGCAGACTGTCGAGCCGCCCGTTCATGCCGGTACGCAGCACCTCGTACCGGGTGGTGCCTTCGCCATGGGTGCGCAGGCTGCGGTACAGCGCCGCACGTTCGGCACTTTCGGTGAACAGCGCGCCGCCATCGCCATAGGCACCCAGCGGCTTGGACGGAAAGAAGCTGGTCGCCGTGGCATCCGCCGCACTGCCCAGCGGCCGGCCATGATGGCGCGCCCCGAAGCTCTGCGCGCAATCATCCAGGGTGAACAGCCCATGCGCGGCGGCAATCGCGTTCAGTGCCGGCCAATCGGCGGGCTGGCCGAACAGATCGACGCCGATCAGGGCGCGCGGCCGCAGCTTCCCCGCCGCCTTCACCGCCGCGATGCGCGCTTCCAGCGCGGCCGGATCGATCTGAAACGTCGCCGGATCGACATCGACGAAAACCGGCGTGGCCCCCAGCACCAACGGCACCTCGGCGGTCGCGGTATAGGTGAAGGCAGGCAGGAAGACCGCATCGCCGCGCCCGATCCCTTCGGCCATCAGCGCGATCTGCAACGCATCGGTGCCGGAGCTGATGGAGACGCAATGGCTGGCGCCGCAGAACCGGGCGAGCTCGTTTTCCAGCTCCGTCACCTCGGGGCCGAGGATGAACTGGCAATGCGCCAGCACCGCGTCGATCCGCCGGCGCAGATCGGCGGCGATGCGCGCCTGCTGCGCTTTCAGGTCCAGGAACGGAATCGGGGCGACATTCTGGGTCATCGTCACTTTCCTCGGCGGGACTATGCCCGCACCTCTCCGGCAGTGCCGGTCGCGTTATGCTCGAATTCAGGAATCAGCCGCGCCAGCAGGCTCAACGCGAGGCGGCTCTGCCCGCCACGGCAGCTTGCCGCGATCTCGTCGATGGCGCGACCGACGATCGCCGGATCAGCGGTACGCGGGGCGGCCATCAGCAGGCCGGGGAAACCCGTGGCGACGGGGGGTTCCTGGCCGTGGAACAATTCCTCGTACAGCTTCTCGCCGGGACGCAGGCCGGTGAAGCGGATCTCGACATCCTGATCGGGGCGCAGCCCGGCCAGGCGGATCATCTGCCGCGCCAGATCGACGATCTTCACCGGCGCGCCCATATCCAGCACGAAAATCCCGCCCTGCCGGCCCGATGGCAGCACCGCATCGCCGGTGCCCAGCACGCTGGCCTGCAACACCAGCCCGACCGCCTCGCGCACCGTCATGAAATAGCGCTGCATGTCGGGATGGGTCACGGTCAGCGGCCCGCCCTGGGCCAGTTGGCGCTGAAACAGCGGCACCACCGAACCCGTGCTGCCCAGCACATTGCCGAAACGCACCGTCACGCAGCGCATCCCCGAACCCTGGGTACGCGCGGTGATATCCAGCGCCTGACAATACATTTCGGCGATGCGCTTGGACGCGCCCATCACGCTTGTCGGGTTGACCGCCTTGTCGGTGGAGATCAGCACCATCACCAGGCTGCCGGCCGCCCGCGCCGCCTCCGCCACATGGCGGGTGCCGGCGGCATTGGTCAGCAGCCCTTCCAGCGGATTGGCCTCCACCATCGGCACATGCTTGAGCGCGGCCGCGTGAAACACGAGTTCCGGGCGGCATTCCTCGAAGATCGCGCGGATGCGGCCCTCGTCGCGGATATCGGCGATCACCGCCCGGCGCGGCACCATCGGATGGCGTTCGGCCAGTTCCAGGTCGATCTGCCACAGCGCATACTCGCCGTTATCGAGCAGCACCAGATGTTCCGGTCCCAGCGCCGCGATCTGGCGGGCGAGTTCGGAACCGATCGTGCCGCCCGCCCCGGTCACCAGCACCCGCCTGCCCTGCACCAGGCGGGCCATGCCTTCGCGATCGAGCGGCACTTGCGGGCGATTGAGCAGATCCTCGATCGCCACGGGCGCGAGTTCGAGTTTGCGCGGCACGCGGGCGGGCGGCTGGGCCGCATCGAGCGCGGTCGGCTGCGGCGCGCGGCGCACCGACAGGGCAAAGCGATCGGCCAGATCCAGCAGCGCGGCCAGTGCCGGTCCACCAAGATCGGGGGCGGCGATCACCAGCATCGCCGGCAGCCGGCCCTCCTGGCGCAGGCGCTCCAGCACCGCCTCCGCATCGTCGAGCGCGCCGAGGATCGGCCGGCCCTGAATGCGCCGCCCGGTCTGCCCCGACCCCAGCACCAGCAGGCCGGAGACGCGCAGGCTCTGACGACGATCGCCGGCCAGGGCGCGGAGAAAGACATCCGCATCCTCTCCGGCGCCGATCACCAATGCCTCGGTCAACTCGGCCCGGGTTTCCGCCCCACCGCGCCCGAAGGCGCGGATCTGGGCGCGGCGATAGGCGACGCGCGGCGCGCCCAGCAGCACCAGCAGCGTGACCGCAAGGATCGCCGGCAAGGCAGGGTTGGACCCCGCCGCACCGGCCAGGAAGGCGATGGCGGAGAGCACCAGGGCGGCGATCGCACTGCACCCGGCCACGCCGAGCAGATCGCTGATACCGGCGAAACGCCAGTACTGAACCGAGATACGAAACGGCACGCCGGCGGCGAGCACCACAGGCGGGGCGAGCGCGAGCAGCCAGAGCGGGGTCAGCACCGGCCCGGCCGGATCGGCCAGGATGCGCGCCAGCGGCAGGGCGAGCGCGGCCAGCGCCCCGTCCAGCACGACATTCACGACGATTCGCAGCAACGGGCGGAAAGCCGGCATGGCGCACCCTATAGCTCAGGGGGGCGCGCGCGTCATGCCCCCGACGCGGAAACGACCGCATCGCCGCCATTCGCCGTCCGGGCCATGGTCTGCGGGTAGGCGAACAACGCGGGCAGACCGGCCATGCCTTTGCCGGCCTAGACTGGATCGGGCACCAGCGCCTCGGTGCGGGCGGCCAGCGGATCGGTCACGCCCATGCCTGCGGTCATCGCAGCCGATCCAGCCGCGCCGGATCGATCGTCACACCATGGCCCATCGGCCCGTGCCCGGTGCCGAAACCGGGCGCCGCGACGATCGCGGCCCGGACATAGGCGCGGGCGCGGATCACCGCATCGCGCAGCCTCATGCCCTGGGCGAGGCCGGTCGCAATCGCGCTGGCCAGCGTGCAGCCCGTGCCATGGGTGTGGCGGGAAGCGATGCGCGGCGCGGCGAATTCCTCCACCCCGTCCTCATCGGCCAGCAAATCGATCACGCGATCGCCGGGCAGATGGCCGCCTTTCAGCAGCACCGCCGGCACGCCGAGCGTGAGCAGCACGCCAGCCGCGGCCTGCATATCCGCGCGCGAGCGGATGCGGATGCCGGACAGCGCCTCCGCCTCCGGCAGGTTGGGCGTCAGCAGCGTGGCCAGCGGCAGCAGCCGGCGCTTGAGCATGATGGTCGCCGCCTCATCCATCAGCACCGTCCCGGCGGTCGCGCGCAGCACCGGATCGACCACCACCGGCACGCCGGGCGGGCGCGCCAGCAGGGCGTCGCAGACGGCGGCGACATGATCCTGCCCACCCAGCATGCCGGTCTTGACCGCATCGGCGCCGAGATCGGCCAGCACCACGGCGATCTGGCGATGGATAAACTCCGCCGGCACGGCATGGATCGCCGCCACCCCGTTGGTGTCCTGCGCGGTCAAAGCGGTGATCGCGGTCATCGCGTAGCCACCCAGCGCGGTGATCGTCTTGATATCGGCCTGGATGCCGGCACCGCCGCCGGAATCCGATCCGGCGATGCTCAGCACCCGGCCGATGCGGGCGGGATGCGGGTTCAGGCCGCGCTCTCTTTCGGGCGGGCGGCGGCGGCGATGATCTCGCAGAGTTCGTCGACGACGCGCAGCACCAGCTGTTCGTCCTCGGCCTCGGCCATCACCCGGATCAGCGGCTCGGTGCCGCTTTCGCGGATCAGCAGCCGCCCGGCGCCGGCCAGACGCGCCTCGGCGGTGGCGATGGCGTCGCGGATCGGCGCCTGACCCAGCGGCGAGGCGCCGGCGAAACGGACATTGCGCAAAAGCTGTGGCAAGGCGGTGAAGGCGCGGCAGACTTCCGAGGCCGGACGCCCCTCCTCGACGATCACCGCCAGCACCTGCAGGGCGGCCAGCAGCCCGTCGCCGGTAGTGGCGAAATCGGACAGGATCATATGGCCCGATTGCTCGCCGCCGACATTGATGCCCGCCTCGCGCATGCGCTCGGCGACATAGCGATCGCCGACTTTCGTGCGATGCAGCGTCAGCCCCAGCCCGGCCACGAAACGCTCCAGCCCGAGATTGGACATCACGGTCGCGACGATGCCGCCGCCGGACAACCGTCCCGCCGCCCCCCAGGAGCGGGCGATCAGCGCCAGGATCTGATCGCCGTCGATCAGCTCGCCGCGCTCATCGGCCATGATCAGCCGGTCGGCATCGCCGTCGAGCGCGATGCCGAGATGCGCGCCCTGTTCCAGCACCTGCGCGCACAGGGTTTCCGGCACGGTGGAGCCGCAGCCGCGATTGATGTTGAACCCGTCCGGCGAGACCCCGATCGGCACCACCTCCGCCCCGAGTTCCCACAGCACGGTGGGCGCCACGCGATAGGCCGCGCCATTGGCGCAATCGACCACGATCTTCAGACTGTCGAGGCGCAAGCCGCGCGGGAAGCTCGCTTTCGCCGCCTCGATATACCGCCCCGGCGCATCGTCCAGCCGCGAGGCGCGCCCCAGCGCGGCCGACGGGGCGAGGCGATGGCGGATATCGCTCGCCATCAGCGCCTCGATCGCCGCTTCTGTGGTATCCGACAGCTTCACCCCGTCCGGGCCGAACAGCTTGATGCCGTTATCCTCGTAGGGATTATGAGAGGCCGAAAGCATCACCCCGAGATCGGCGCGCAGGCTGCGCGTCAGCATGGCAATCGCCGGCGTCGGCAGCGGGCCGACCAGCGTGACATCCATGCCGGCGCCGATGAAGCCGGCGGTCAGCGCGGGTTCCAGCATATAGCCCGAAAGCCGCGTATCCTTGCCGATCACCACTTTATGGCGATGGCTGCCGCGGGTGAACATCAACCCCGCCGCCTGACCCAGACGCAGCGCGGTTTCCGCCGTCATCGGATCGAGATTGGCGGTGCCCCGAATCCCATCCGTGCCGAACAGCTTGCGTGGCGGGCTGCTCATGCGTCGCGGCACGGCCGGAGGGGGCGGGGCGGATCAAGCAGCATCAGGGGGCGGGGCGGAAACAGGAACAATACCATGCTCTGCAAGGCTGGGATCTACGAGGGTGGCCGGGACATCGAGGGCGGTCCAGAGTTTTAAGGCGGCAATGGTTTCCGGAACGTCATGGACGCGCAGAATATGCGCCCCATGCGCCCGCGCGAACAGCCCCGCCGCGAGCGAACCGGCCAGCCGCCCGGCCGGGTCCGCCTGGCCGGCGATGGTGCCGATGAAGCGCTTGCGCGACAAGCCGACCAGCACCGGGCAGCCCAGCGCCGCGATCCGCTCCAGCCCGCGCAGCAGCGCCAGATTATGCTCCAGCCGCTTGGCGAAGCCGATCCCGGGATCAAGCGCGATGGCCTCCGGCGCGATCCCCGCCGCCAGCGCCCGATCGCGCGAAGCCGCAAGTTCCGCCGCCACCTCGGCCACCGGATCGGTGTACTGCGCATGGGCCATCATCGTCGCAGGCGTGCCGCGCATATGCATCAGCACGACCGGTGCGCCGCGCGCGGCCAGCAGCCAAGGCGCGGCCGGATCATGCGCCAGGGCGGAGACATCGTTGATGATCGCAGCCCCCGCATCGAGCGCCGCCGCCATGGTGGCCGCGTTGCGCGTATCGACCGAAAGCCGGATGCCGGCCGCAGCCAAAGCGCGGATCACCGGCAGGATGCGGGCCTGTTCCTCGGCAGCCGGTACGGCCGGGGCGCCGGGGCGGGTGCTCTCGCCGCCGATATCGACGATATCCGCCCCGGCTTCGGCCATCGCCAGCCCGGCGGCGATGGCACGGGCGGGGTCGGCATGGCGGCCGCCATCGCTGAAACTATCGGGGGTGACGTTGAGGATGCCCATCACGCGCGGGCGATCCAAAAGAAGCCCCGCCCAACGCAAGGGCGCGGGCGGGGGGTCTTCGCGGTGCATCGGTAAGAAAAGGCCTAGCCGGGCAGCGGCGCCGGGCCGAGGCCGCTGGCCGGGCCGGCCGGTGAATTCGGCCGCCCCGCATTCGGCACGGAAGCCCGGCGGTTTTCCGGTGCCGGATCGTCCACCACCTTGCGGATCACCGGCTCGCCACGCAGCACGGTGCGGATCTCGTCGCCCGACAGCGTTTCGTGTTCCAGCAGCCCGCGCGCGAGGCGGTGCAGCTCCTCGATATTCTCGCTCAGGATGCGGCGGGCTTTGACATAGGCGCGGTCGATGATGTCCTTGATCTCGGCATCAATCTCCCGCGAGGTCGCCTCGGAGACGTTCTTGTTCTGCGTCACCGAGTGGCCGAGGAACACTTCCTGGCTGTTATCGCCATAGGCGATCATGCCCAGCTTGTCGCTCATGCCCCATTCGGTGACCATGCGCCGCGCCTGATCGGTGGCCATCTTGATATCGCCGCCAGCCCCCGTCGCGACCTTGTCGGGTCCGAAAATAATCTCCTCCGCCGCGCGCCCGCCCATCGCCATGGTCAGTTCCGACAGCAGCTTCGACTTGGACTTGGAGAAGCGATCGCCCTCCGGCAGGCTCATGACCAGCCCCAGGGCGCGGCCGCGCGGACTGATGGTGGCCTTGTGCACCGGATCGCATTCCGGTTCGTGCATGGCGCACAGCGCGTGGCCGGCCTCGTGATAGGCGGTCATGCGCTTCTCGGCCTCGGACATCACCAGCGAGCGCCGCTCCGCGCCCATCATCACCTTGTCCTTGGCATGCTCGAATTCGGCCATCGCCACCACGCGCTTGCCGATGCGCGCCGCCAGCAGCGCCGCCTCGTTCACGAGATTGGCGAGATCGGCGCCGGAGAAGCCGGGCGTGCCGCGGGCAATGGTCTTCGGATCGACATCGGAGGCGAGCGGCACTTTGCGCATATGCACGCGCAGGATTTTCTCCCGCCCGTTCACGTCCGGGTTGGGCACCACGACCTGGCGATCGAAACGGCCCGGGCGCAGCAACGCGGGGTCGAGCACGTCAGGACGGTTGGTGGCGGCAATCAGGATCACGCCCTCATTGCTCTCGAACCCGTCCATCTCCACCAGCATCTGGTTGAGCGTCTGTTCGCGCTCGTCATTGCCGCCGCCGAGACCGGCGCCGCGATGGCGACCGACCGCGTCGATTTCGTCGATGAAGATGATGCAAGGCGCATTCTTCTTGCCCTGCTCGAACATGTCGCGCACACGGCTGGCGCCGACGCCGACGAACATCTCTACGAAGTCGGAACCGCTGATGCTGAAGAACGGCACATCCGCCTCGCCGGCGATGGCACGCGCGAGCAAGGTCTTGCCCGTGCCAGGCGAGCCAATCATGAGAACGCCCTTTGGAATGCGGCCGCCGAGCTTTTGAAATTTCTTCGGATC
>JAGWRU010000133.1 GCA_028869595.1 Rhodospirillales bacterium | reverse complement strand
CCCGCCGGCGCACGCCCCGACGCATGTCCCCGGTGGGCATGTCCCCGGCGGGCATGTGTATGTCGCGCGCCAGGCGGTGGCGCATCCGCTGCCGCGCACGGCGCCGGTGCAGACCGCCGCGCGCGCGCCCGCCGCCGCCTTCTCCGGCTCGCTGCTCGGCATGGCGCATGACGGCATGAACCCGCCCGCGCCGGTCGCGCCCGCGCCCGTCGCCGGGCCGATCAGCCAGGCGTCCTGGGCCCCGAACCGCTAGGCGGCATCGCGCATGAGCCAGCCGCCCCAGGGCCCGTTCCCGCCCAACTCCCCCCAGGACCGGCCACCGCCGCCGCCGGATGCCGCGCCGCCGATGCGCTCGCGCGCCCGTCCCGCCCCGGCACCGCGCCAGGGCGCGGCGCGCGCCGATGCGGTGCCGCTGATGGAGACGGTGCGCGTCACCGCGCCCGATCTGCGCCGCCGCGCCGCGCTGGAAAAAACCCGCGAGCGGCTGTTCATCACCGCCTGTTTCTTCGTCGTGCTGTTCGTCGCGGTGATCGGCAAGCTGGCCGATGCGACGATCATCGATCCGCTGCATCCGCGCCCGCCCAGCCATCAGATCGCGGCGATGCTGAACACGCCGACCCTGGCCGCCGCGCCGCCCTTGGCGCGCCGGGCGATGATCACCGATCGCAACGGCCAGATCCTGGCGATCTCGCTGCCCACCGTCTCGGTCTATGCCGATCCGCGCCAGATGATGGACCCGAATGATGCGGCCCGGAAACTGAAGCAGGTGCTGCCCGATCTGGACGAGGCGGCGCTGGCGCGGCGCCTGTCGGATGCGCAGCGGCAATTCGTCTATGTCGCGCGTCAGGTGACGCCCGATCAGGAACGCCGCATCCTCGATCTCGGCATTCCCGGCATCGATTTCCGCCCGACCGAGGATCGCCATTACCCGATGGGCCGCACCGCAGCCCAAGTGCTGGGCGCCGTCGATGTCGACGAGGACGGCATCGCCGGGGTGGAGAAGCATTTCAACAAGCGCCTGTTCGAGGACCCGACGCCGCTGCGCCTGTCCATCGATGTGCGCGTGCAGGCAGTGCTGCGCGAGGAGCTCGACGCCGCCTATACCGAATTCACCGCCAAAAGCGCCTGCGGCGTCGTCATGGATATCGATACGGGCGAGGTGCTGGCGCTGGTCAGCCTGCCCGATTACGACGCCAATAATTTCGCCACCGCCCCCGCCAATGCCCGCTTCGACTGCGCCGCCTCGGGCATGTACGAGCCGGGCAGCACGTTCAAGCTGCAAACCCTGTCGATGGCCCTGCAACTGGGCGTCGTGCATGTGTGGAACGAGTTCGACGCGGCCCATCCGATCCATGTCGGGCGCTTCACCATCACCGATTTCGAGGGGGAGAATCGCTGGCTCTATCTGCCCGAAGTGCTCGCCTACTCCTCCAATCTCGGGGCGGCGCATATCGCGCTCGATGTCGGGCCGGAACGCCAGCAGGCCTGGCTGCGCATGATGGGCATGTTCAAGCCGGTGCCGATCCAGTTGCCGGAAGCCGACCGGCCCATCGTGCCGCCGATCAGCCGCTGGAAGGCGCTGACCACGATGACGGTGGGCTTCGGCAACGGCATCGCCGTCTCGCCGCTGCATATCGTGCGCGGCACGGCGGCGGTCGCCAATGGCGGCGTGCTGGTGACACCCACCCTGCTCGCCCAGCCGCCCAGCAACGGCGTCCCGGAGGGCGAACGGGTGATGTCGGAACAGACTTCCGACACGATGCGCAAGCTGATGCGTCTGGTCGTCACCCAGGGCACGGCGAAGGGCGCGAATATTCCGGGTTTCTATGTCGGCGGTAAAACCGGCACCTCCCAGGTGGTGGGCAAGGGCGGCTATCGCCAGCACACCAACATCTCCACCTTCGTCGGCGTGTTTCCGATGAACGCGCCGCGCTATGTCGTCTATTTCATGCTGAACGAGCCGCACGGCAATAAAAGCACCGGCGGCTTCTCCACCGCCGGCGCCGTGTCGGTGCCTGGCGGCGGGCGGGTGATCGCGCGGATCGGACCGATGCTGGGCGTGCTGCCCGATCTGACCGATCAGGCGACGATCGATCAGGCGCTTTACATGCCGATGCAGCCGCCGCGCCCGCCGGGCCAGCCGATCACCCCGCCGGATGCGCCGATCCCCGGCGATCACGGCTTCAATACCGCCGCCCGCGCCGCCTATCGCCGCATTCCCGGCCATGCGCCGCTCCCGCCCGCGGCGCGGCCGGTGGCGAGCCATCATCCGGCCCGCGGCACGGCGCCGCACCGCCCGGTGCCGCCGCGCGCACCGGTGCATCTGCTGCCGCCGGCACAACCGCTGCCGCCCGCCGCGCGCCGCCAGACCGCGGCCTATACCGCCCAGCCCCGGGACGTGCTGGCCGAGGCGACACAGGCCGCCCCCCTGCCGGCGCGCGCGTCCCTTGGGCCTCCCCCCCTTGCGCCTCGTTGACCTCATGCGCGCGCTCGCCCGCCCGGAAAGCGGCGGGGCCGGCCCGGTTCCGCCCGGACTCGCCCCCGCCGACTGGCCGACCGAGATCGTCGCCGTGACCGCCGACAGCCGCGCCGCCGCGCCGGGCGTGCTGTTCGCCGCCCTGCCCGGGCTGCGCCAGGACGGGCGCGGCTTCATCGCCGATGCGGTGGCGCGCGGCGCCGCCGCCGTGCTGGCGCCGGAGGACACGTCCTGGCCCGAGGGCGTCACCGCCCGCCCCTTCCTGCGCGATCCGGCGCCGCGCCGGCTGCTGGCGCGGATGGCCGCCATCCTGGCCGGCCCGGCGCCGGCAACCCTGGTCGCCGTCACCGGCACCAACGGCAAGACCAGCACGGTGGAATTTCTCCGCCAGATCTGGCTGGCCGACGGCAAGGCGGCGGCCAGCCTCGGCACGCTCGGGCTGATGGCGCCGGGCTTTCCCCAGGGGGCCGGGCTGACCACGCCCGATCCGGTAACGCTCGCCAATACGCTGGCCCGCCTGGCCGGCGCCGGCATCGACCATGCCGCGCTGGAGGCCTCGTCGCACGGGCTCGATCAATTCCGCCTCGACGGCATCACCCCGGCGGCGGCGGGCTTCACCAATCTGACCCGCGACCATCTCGATTATCACGGCAGTATCGGCGCCTATCGCGCCGCCAAGCTGCGCCTGTTCGCGGAGTTGCTGGCGCCGGGCGCGCCGGCCATCGCCGCCGACACGCTCGATCCGCCGACGCTTGCCGCGCTGCGCCGCATCGCCGGGCAGCGGCGGCTGAATTTCGCAACCGTCGGGATGAACGGCACGGCGATCCGCCTGCTGGCGGTGACGCCGCTTCCCGCAGGACAGGCGCTGCGCTTCCTGATGGGCGGGCAGACGCACGAGGCGGTGCTGGCCCTGCCCGGACGGTTTCAGGCCGATAACGTGCTGATGGCCGCCGCCCTGGCCGGCGCGCTCGGCACGCGCGACGTCCCCGCGCTGCTCGGCCGGCTCGGCGGGGTGCGCGGACGGCTGGAACTCGCCGCGAAACTCGATAACGGGGCGGCGGCCTATGTCGATTACGCGCATACGCCCGACGCCCTGACCCGGCTGCTGGAAGCGCTGCGCCCGCATACCGAGGGACGTCTGGTGGTGGTGTTCGGCGCCGGCGGCGATCGCGATCGCGGCAAGCGCCCGCTGATGGGCCGCGCGGCGGCGCGACTGGCCGATCTGGCGATCGTCACCGACGATAATCCGCGCAGCGAAAACCCCGCCGCGATCCGCGCCGCGATCCGCCAGGGCTGCCCCGGCGCCATCGAGATCGGCGATCGCGCGCGGGCCATCGAAGCCGGGCTTGCCGCACTCGGCCCGGGCGATGTGCTGGCGGTGGCCGGCAAAGGGCATGAACAGGGCCAGACGGTGGGCGATTGCGTGATCCCCTTCGACGATGTGGCGACGATCCGTCGTCTGGTGGGGGCGGCATGAGCCAGGTGCTGTGGACCGCCGAAGACCTGATCGAGGCGACCGGCGGCGTCGCCAGCCGCGATTTCGCCGCGACCGGCGTGTCGATCGATACGCGCAGCCTGCAGCCGGGCGATCTGTTCGTCGCCCTGCGCGGGGAAAACGGCGACGGGCATGCCTATGTCGGCGCAGCGCTGGCCGCCGGTGCCGCCGGCGCGCTGGTGGCGGAGATGCCGGGCGGGCTCGCCGCCGATGCGCCGCTGCTGCGGGTGGATGATACGCTGGCCGGGCTCGCCCGGCTGGGCGGCTATGGGCGGGCGCGCTTTACCGGCCGGCTGGTGGCGGTGACCGGCAGCGTCGGCAAGACCACGACCAAGGAGATGCTGCGCCGCATCCTGTCCGCCGCCGGGCCGACCCATGCCGCCACCGCCTCGTACAACAATCACTGGGGTCTGCCGCTGACGCTGGCGCGGCTGCCGGCGACGGCGCGGTTCTGCGTCGCCGAGATCGGCATGTCCAACCCCGGCGAGATCCTGCCGCTCGCCCGGCTGGCCGCGCCGCATGTCGCGATCATCACCGCCATCGCCCCGGCCCATATCGGCCGCTTCGCCGACCTGGCCGCCATCGCGCGGGAAAAATCGACGATTTTCGGCGGGCTGGAGCAGGGCGGCGTGGCGATCCTGCCGTCCGCCGCGCCGCATGCCGCGCTGCTGACCCGCGCGGCGCTGGATGCGGGGGCCGGCCGCATCATCGGCTTCGGCGAGGCGGAACAGGATGAGGTGCGCCTGCTCGGCCTGGATCAGGATGCCGAGGGCGCGACGCTGCGCTGCCTGATCGCCGGGCAGGCGGTGGAACTGCGCCTTGCCGCGCCGGGCCGGCACATGGCGATGAACGCGCTGGCCGCCCTGGCCGGCGCGCACGCGCTGGGGCTGGGGGCGGAGGAAGCCGCCGCCGCGCTGGCCGGTTTCGCGGCACTTGGCGGGCGCGGCGCGCGCACCGCCCTGGCGCTGCCGGGCGGCACGGCGCTGCTGCTGGATGAAAGCTACAACGCCAACCCCGCCTCGATGCGCGCGGCGCTGGCCGTGCTGGGGTTGCAACCGGGCCGGCGCGTCGCGGTGCTGGGCGATATGCTGGAACTGGGCGAGAGCGGCCCGGCGGCGCATCGCGACCTTGCCGAGGCGGTGCTGGAACATGCCGATCTGGTCTTCACCGCCGGTCCGATGATGGAAGGCCTCGCCGCCGCCCTGCCGCCGGCACGCCTGGGCGCGCATGCCGAGACCGCGCAGGCGCTGGCGCCGCTGGTCGCGGCCGCGCTCGCCCCCGGCGATGCGGTGCTGGTCAAGGGCAGCCTGGGCAGCCGCATGCGCGCCGTGGTCGATGCGCTGCGGGCGGACGGAACCTAGCCATGCTGTATTACCTTTCCCAATCCTTCCTGACCCAATCGCCGGCGGGACATATCTTCAACCTGTTCCGCTACATCACCTTCCGGGCCGGCGGCGCCTGCCTGACGGCGCTGGTGGTCAGCTTCCTGATCGGGCCGGGGGTGATCCGCTGGCTGCGCTCGGTGCAGCGCCATGGCCAGCCGATCCGCAGCGACGGGCCGGAACGCCACCTGATCGAGAAAAAGGGCACGCCCACCATGGGCGGCGTCATGATCCTGTTCAGCGCGACCGTCGCCACGCTGCTCTGGGCCGATCTCGACAATGCCCATGTCTGGGCGGTGCTGCTGGTGACGCTCAGCTATGGCGCGCTGGGCCTGGCCGATGACTATGCCAAGCTGGCCAAACGCCATCATCGCGGCGTGTCCGGGCGGGTGAAACTGCTGGTGCAGGGCGGCGTCGGGCTGCTCGCCGCGATCTGGATCATGCTGATGGCGCATTCGCCGCTGGGCAGCGCCGTGACCGTGCCGGTGTTCAAGGAGGTGGCGATCCAGCTCGGCTGGGCGTTCCCGATCTTCGGCATGCTGGTGATGATGGGCGCCTCCAACGCGGTGAACCTGACCGACGGGCTCGATGGGTTGGCGATCGTGCCGACCATCATCTGCGCCGGGGTTTTCGCGCTGATCGCCTATCTGGTCGGCAACCGCATCTTCGCCGATTACCTGCAACTGACGCTGGTGCCGGGCACCGGCGAGCTGACCGTGTTCTGCGCCGCGCTGATCGGCTCCGGGCTGGGCTTCCTGTGGTTCAACGCGCCGCCGGCGGCGGTGTTCATGGGCGATACCGGCTCGCTTTCGCTGGGCGGCGCGCTGGGCGCGGTG
>JAGWRU010000132.1 GCA_028869595.1 Rhodospirillales bacterium | reverse complement strand
TCGGCGTTGCCACGCCGAGCAATTGGCGATGTCCCGAGACTTGCAGATCGAGCGCGCCGGCACCGGTTTCGGTATAGCCCGGGGCGGCGGCATAGACGCCGTCGAGATCGAGGAAGGGGCGCAGATAGGCATGTGCCGATCCGAAGGTGCGCGCGATGCGCAGGCGCAGCCCGCCGCCATTGGTCAGCGGCTTGGCATCGGCCACGCTGAACGCGCCGGGCAGTTCGATCAGCCGCGCGGTGCGGAAATCCTGATGTCCGGCGAAGCCCGCGAGCGCGAACAGCCAGTCGCCCACTTCGTGTTTCAGGCTGAAGCCGGCCTCGACATTCTGCCCGGAGCCGCTGGTGGCGCCGTCGCTGCTGGTAAGCCAGTCCTGGCCATAGGCGAAGGAGCCGCCGAGGAACCAGTGCGGCGCGAATTGCTTCTGCCCGCCGATCTGGATGCCGCTGCTGCGCAGTTGATAGCCGGCGGTGCCGCTGCTGGCGCCCTGATTGGTGATCCGCCCATTGGCGCGGATCCAGGAGCAGGAGCCTTCGCGCAGATCGGCGCTGTTGGTTTCGAACATCGGGCAACTGAGCAGGGAATTGCCGAAATTCTCCAGCCCCGGCGCGACATGCGCGCCGATGCCCAGCGCGGCGCCGGGGGTCAGCGTCGAAAGCGCATGCGCGTAGCTGCCGTTATTGGCATCGGCGGCATTGCCGAGCGATGCGAAGATCGGACCGAAGGCGGCATTGCCGCCGGCATCGAAGATGGCTTGCAGATGCCCGGCCACGGATTGTTCGCTTGCGTTCAATGCCTGCGAACTTGGCGCGAAATCGGCCGAGCTGACCTGGATGGAATAAACATCGGTGCTGCCATAGATGTTCTTGGAAACACCGTACCGGTACAGCGTGCTCTGCCCCGGATAGATCGTGCCGGAATCGCCGTTGTGCGGAACCTCCAGTACCGGCACCAGCGCATAGGGCATGATATCCGTGGCATTGGGCAGGATGGTGCCGGCCAGTTTCGCGCTGGAAGTGACGATCAGCTGGCCGCCCATAATTGCACTGAAACTCACCTCCGGCGCCAGCACGCTGCTGTTCTGCAGCACCAGCGTCGGCAGCGTCGTCTTGCCGTTCACATAGCCTTGGCCGGGCACCAGCGTGGCGCTGTTGTTGACGGTGCCGTCGATTTCCGCGCCCGCCAGCAAGGTTCCGGAATTATTTACGATGATGCCGCTGCCTGTATTCTGCGGCGCCAGCAGCGAGCCGCTGATCGTACCAAAATTATCGATGGTGGTGGCGTTGCTGCCCTGATTGATGAAGGCCGTGCCGGACGTGGCGCTCAGCACGCCACTCGTGTTCACCGTCAACTGGCCGACGCCGCCATTATTCGCAGCGATCACCGCCCCGGCGCCGCTACCGCCGCCGCCGCTGACCGTGCCGTTGATGGTGATCGCCGCACTGCCGGTATTGGTGCTGCCGGCGGCGGAATCGCTCTGCGCCAGAATGCCGATGCCGCCGGCGCCGGAGGCGGTGAGGCTACCCGATTGCGTCACCTGCACCACGCCGCCCTGACCGCTCGATCCGCCCGCCCCGGTGCTGCCGAGATAGACGGTGCTGCCCATCGCCATCATGCCGCCGCCGCCGCCGATCGATTGCGCCAGAATGCCGATCGCCCCCGGCCCCGATACCGCGATGGCGGCATCGGCATTGACCGTGACATTGCCGCCCGACCCATTGGTCACCAGACCGGAGGAAGGGGGAGAGAAGGAATAGCTCGGCGTGCCGGATGCAAAATTGGCGATGCCGCCGCCGCCGCCGATGGATTGCGCAACGATGCCGTTGGCACCGC
Organism: Rhodospirillales bacterium; assembly: GCA_028869595.1. Lineage (GTDB taxonomy): Bacteria > Pseudomonadota > Alphaproteobacteria > Acetobacterales > Acetobacteraceae > JAGWRU01. The sequence goes on along the minus strand of JAGWRU010000132.1, from coordinate 59,632 downwards.
TGCCGGTGGTCACGATCTGCGAGCCCGCCGCCAAAGACAAGTTCACCGTCCCGCCATTGCTCGCGCTGCTGCTTTGTCCACCAAGGGAGACGGCGGTGACGTTGTCGCTTGCCGTCGCCCCGGCAATGCCGCCGCCGCCGCCGATGGACTGGGCGAGCAGCCCGAACGCATTCACGCCCGTCGTGCCCAGGCCCAACAGCACGGAACTGGCCGTCACGCTGCCGCCATTGCCGCCCGCCCCGCCGCGCCCGCCGGCGGTGATGGTGGTGCTGCCGCTCGCCACCAAGGCACCGGCCGAGACGCTGGTACCCTGCCCCCCCACGCCACCGCCGCCGCCGATGGATTGCAGAACGATCGCATGCGCCGCCTCGCCGCTGGTGGCGATGGCACCGACGCTGTTCGCCGCCAGCGTCACGTCGCCGCCCGCCCCGCCGCTGCCGCTGCCGCCGCTGAAATTCGCCCCGACATTGATCGCACCGCCCGCCGCGACGGATCCGTCCGAGGCAACGCCGCCGCCGCCACCGATCGATTGGCCGAGAATGCCATAGGCCCAGTAGCCGGCGGTGCTCAGGGAGAGATTTTGCAGGGTCACATCGACCGTCCTGCCCGCCCCGCCGGCGCCGCCGCCGCTCGCAAAGGTGGCGCCGACATTCAGCGAGATATGCGGCGCCTCGCTCGCCCCCGTCGCCATGGCCGAGCCGCCCATGCCGCCGCCGCCGCCGATGGATTGCGCGACGACACCCTGCGCCCAGTCGCCCAGCGTCGCGACCGTACCGCCGGCAGTGACGGCAACCGCGCCGCCCGTGCCCGCCGTGCCGCCCGAGCCGCCCACGCCGATCGTGAAGGAACCGCCGAAGACGAGGTTCTTCTCGACGATGTTGGAGATGAATTCGCGCACCCCGGTCCCGGTGCCGGACAGGATCGGATTATCGGCCGAGGCATCGCCGCCCGATCCGCCGCCCAGCCCGCCGCCGCCGCCGATGGATTGCGCCAGGATCGCCGTCGATCCGCCGCCATGGGTTGCAACCGTACCCAGCGAGGTCAGCGTGACGCTGCCGCCATTGCCGCCGCCGCCGCCGGCATGGCCGACATCGAGCTGAAGATCGGCGGTGGGAATGGCGGTCGGGGCGGAGCCGACCGAGAATGCACCGCCCAGATTGAAGGTCATGCCCTGGCTTGCGCCGCCGCCGCCGCCGATCGACTGGGCGATCAGCCCATCCGCGCCGGAGCCGTAGGTGATCACGCTGTTGCCCGCGAACAGGTTCAGCACTGCGGTTCCGCCGGCGCCGCCCATGCTGCCTTTGCCGCCGATGCCGGCCGTGGCGTTGACTGCCGCGGTATCGCCGAATGCCTCGGTCGAGGTGGAGCCGATCGCGCCATTGCCGCCGCCGCCGCCGACCGATTGCACCAGCACGCCATCGGCGTAATCGCCGAACGTGGTGATGCTGACCGGCGCGCTGCCGGCGGGATCGGCGCTGTTATTGGTGCCGCCGACGGCAACGCTTGCCGCCCCGCCGGTCCCGCCGCCGCAATCGGTCGGATCGTTGCACGCCGCGCCACCGACGCCGACGGTGATCGTCAGCGACAATCCCTTGGTCGAGGCTTGCGAGATCGCGCGGCCATATTCGAAGGTGGAAGCGAGCGCCGATCCATCGCCGCCGGCACCGCCGCCGCCGCCGATGGATTGCGCCAGCACCGCATCCGATCCCTGGCCCGAGGTCAGGATGCTGGTGCCGTTGGTCAGGTTGACGCCCACCGTGCTGCCATTGCCGCCGGTGCCGCCCGAGCCGCCCACCGCGAAACTCGCCGAGACGGCAACCGACGTGCCGGTTTCGCTCACCGGCACGCCGACCGCGAAAGCCTGGGCCAGCGCGCTGCCGCCCTGACCGCCGCCGCCGCCGATGGATTGCGCGAGAATGCCATAGGCGCTGGTGGGGGAGGTGTTGGTGGGGCTCGACGCGCCGACCACCAGGCTGGGTGCCTGGCCGGTAGCGATCGAGGAGCCGACCGTGGTGACCGTGGTCATGCTGCCCGAACCGCCGGAGCCACCGGAGCCGCCGACGGCAACCGACAAAGTGCCAACCACCCCGGCCGAGAACGTGTCGCTCGATCCGCCCACGCCGCCACCGCCACCGATCGACTGCGCCAGGATGCCGGCGGAGTTGGCGCCCTGGGTGAGGATCGAATTATTCACGGCATAGGCACCGGCGGTACCACCGGCGCCGCCATCGCCGCCCGTGCCGCCCACGGCGATCGCCAGCCCGACGGAGGTGGCCACCGCGTTGCCGCCATTGCCGCCGCCGCCGCCGACCGACTGATCCAGCAGCCCCGCCGCCAACTGCCCGCTGGTCGTGATGGTGTCGTACAGATTGACCTGCACCGCCCCGCCATCGCCGCCACCGCCGCCGGTGCCGCCCACGCCGACCAGCCCCGCCGCCCCCCCGCCATCGCCGCCGCCGCCGCCGATCGACTGGGCCAGGACCGCGAGCGCTCCGTTGCCGGAGGTGGACAGGCTGCCGTTATCGGTCACGATCATGCTGCCGCCATTGGCGGCGGCCACGTCATTGCCGCCCAGATTGACGATCCCGCTATCGGCGGTCCCACCCGCGCCGCCGCCGCCGGCAATCGACTGCACCTCGATGGCAATCGACTGGCTGCCCCGGGTCTTGATCGTGCCGGCATTCTGCGCCGTGATGGATCCGACCGCGCCGCTGGTGCCGCCGGCACCGCCCTTGGAATAGAGGGCCGATGCGGTGTAAGAGCCCGCGCCGCCGCCGCCGGATAATCCCTGCACCAGAATGCCGCGCGCATTGGCGCCCGCCGTGGTGATCGCCGCGCTATTGGCAACCGTGATCGTGTCGGTCGCCCCCCCATTACCGGCACTGCCTGGGACGGCCTCGCCCAGCGGCTCCACCGTTTCGCCGGCCGCACCGCCCGCGCCGCTGGCCGATTGCACGACCAGACCGGAGGCATCGTCACCATGGGTCGTCAGTGTGACGCCGCTCGCGATGGTGACGGAGATCTTCCCGGTCGCGCCGCCATTGCCGCCGTTGAACCCCTGATAGTCGCCGAGATCGATCGAGAGTTCTCCGCCATTGCCGCCGGTGCCGCCGAGGGAGCGTATCAGCACGGCGCTTGATCCGTTGCCCTGGGTCTGGACGCTGGTGCCGTCGACGAGATTGACCGTTACCGCCCCGCCGGCCCCGCCCGCGCCGCCATCGCCATGGGTGGAGCCGTCCTCGACCCCATACAGGTACAGCGATCCGCCCAGACCGCCATCGCCGCCAATCGACTGGATCAGCATGCCCGGGGAGGCGGCGCCCGTGGTGGCGATGTCGAGCGCGCTGCCGGCGGTGCTGGTGTTCAACGCGACAGTACCGCCATCGCCGCCGTCCCCGCCGGCGCCCGCGCTTGCGGAGAAAGTGTTTATGGTCGCCCCGATACCGCCGACGCCGCCCGCGCTGGTCAGCAGAATAGCCGGGGCCGAAGTGCCGCTGGTGCTAATCGACAGCGTATCGCTTGGCGTCGCGGTCAGGCTCATGCCGACCGTGCCGCCATCGCCGCCCGCCCCGGCATTGTCGTGGTCCTGCTGGTAGCCGCCGTTTCCCCCGGCGCCGCCTTGGGATTGCGCGATCGCCGCGGCCATCGCGTTGCCTGCGGCGGTGATCGCGGCGTTCGTGATGTCGAGATTGACCAGCCCGCCGCCGCCGCCGGTTCCGCCATTCGCCGAATCATAGCCAGTGCCGCCCGCCCCGCCGGTCGACACAGCCGCTGCCGCAGCACCGGCGAGGCCGGTGATGCCGCTCTGGATGAAGCCGGTATTGGCGGAAATGCTCAGCACCGAGGCCGGGCCCGGCGGCGTGCCGGTGGCCGAGGCACTGACATTGCCGGTCAGGTCGACCGTCACGCCGCCGCCAAGCCCGCCCGCGCCCCCATTGGTCTGGCTGCGATCCGAGGCGCCGCCGGCTCCGCCGATACTCTCGGCGGCGGCGCCGAATACGCCGAGCGTGTTGCTCGTCCCGCCATTCCATTGCCAGGCGATCGCCACCGGGGCGCTGTCGCTGATGCTGGCGGCCCCGCCCGCGCCGCCATTGCCGGCCGCCGCACTGGTGCCATTGCCGCCGGAACCGCCCGCCCCGCCGAGGGAACGGGCCAGCAGCCCGGCAAGCCCGGCGCTGCCCGAGAGCGCGGCCCCGCCCGCGCCGGCGGTGACGCTGGCCCCATTGCTGATGCCGGCGCCACCGGCATTGCCGCCATTGCCCCCCGCCGCCTTGGAGTTGCCGCCCGTGTCGCCGTTATCGGCCGAACCACCGCTGCCGCCGATACTGTCGCTTTCGATCGCCGCCGCGCCATCCGGGGCGCTGACGGTGGCGCCGCCATTGCTCAGGGTGATCGGTTCCTGGTTGGTCACATCCGCGTTCTGTGCCGCCCCGCCGGCGCCGCCCGCATCGGAGGAGGAGTTGCCATTGATGCCGGAGCCGCCGACGCTTTGGTTGAGGATGCCGTAGATCGCGCGGCCCATCCGGTCGACGCTGGTGAAGGTGATCGTGCCGAGATTGGTGACGCTGGCCGCGCCGGCGGGTGGCGCGCTGGCGCCGTTGCCGCTGGCCGAGGTCAGCGTATAGGTGTTGATCCCGTAAAACCCAGTGGTGCTGGTATTGGCTGTCAGGTTCAGCGTCGATGCGCTGTCCAGGCTGACGGAATCGGTGCTTTCATGTTGCAGGATCGGCTGCGTGTAGCTGCCGACGGGCGCCGTGCAGCTTTGCGTGGCGCCGTTGCTCGAGCAACTGAGCGTCACGGTCTGGGCGATGGCCGGCGCGCCGAGGCTGGCGGCGAAGGCGAGCGTCAGGAGCGACGCTTTCGGGACCGTGCGGGCCAGCGGGCGAAATCCATGCGAAACAGGCATCGATGCGCGGTCCGTCTCAGTTGTGGGACGTTTCTTGATTAACTAGCCGTTCACTTTTGCGTACCTGGAAATCACGAGCAAGTGAAACAGGCGCAACGAAGAAACATTCTTCGTGCGCCTGTCATGTCGCCGATATCGTTCCGAATTCGGTTCAGTCCGCTTGGTGCGTTTCAGTCGGCGATGCCGATCATCACGGCCAGCATTTGGTTCAGCGCGATCATCGCCGCTTGATCCAGCGACCCGATCGGCGCGCTGGCTTTGGCGCGCGGGATCGCCACGATCTTGTCGACCATGACCTGCGATGGCGCCCGCAGGCCATTGCCCGCATCCGGCTGCAACATCAGGCGATAGAGCGGGGCTTCCGTCATGTCGCTGGTCAACAGGCTGACCAGCACGCTGTCGGCTGCGGCCAGCGCGTCGGATTGCACGATGACCGCCGGACGAGGCTTGCCATAATCACCCTGGGAGGAGACGACGACGATATCGCCCCGTTTCACCGCGCCGGCCAGGCAAAGGCGGCATCGATGAAGGCCAGAGCCTCGGTTTCCTCTGCGCGGCCACGCAGGATTGCCGCCTGGCGGGCAGCTTCCCGCACGAATTCCGGGCGGTGCGGGTCCGGCACCCACACGCGCAGCAGTTTCATGCCGCGATGATGCTGGGCGGCGCGGTAGCGTTGAGTCTTGCTCAGACCGTCCTGGGTCTTGGGCCTTGGCATGGGGGTGGTCCTTTGGGTGGCGCGCCACCTTATCATAGAAGGTTGCGCACTACCTTATAAATAGAGGCCAGGCACGCCTCCGGTCACCACGCCCTCCCGCAACCAACCGCCCTCAATAAATCACCGGCTCATCCACCGGCCGGCCGAAATCGGTGCGCAGGAAATCGAAATCGCAGCCCTGATCGGCCTGCTGGATATGCTGGGTGAAGGCCCAGCCATAGCCGCGTTCGAAGCGCGGCGCGGGCGCCACCAGCGCGGCGCGGCGGGCGGCGAGTTCCGCATCGGAGACTTCCATGCGGATGGATCGCGCATCGACATCGATCGTCACGATATCGCCGGTGCGCAGCAAGGCCAGCGGCCCGCCGATCCAGGATTCCGGGGCGACATGCAGCACGCAGGCGCCGTAGCTGGTGCCGCTCATGCGCGCATCGGAAATGCGCAGCATGTCGCGATGGCCTTCCTTCAGCAGCTTCTTCGGCATCGGCAGCATGCCCCATTCCGGCATGCCCGGCCCGCCCTGCGGCCCGGCATTGCGCAGCACCAGAACATGATCGGCGGTGACGTCCAGATTCTCGTCCTCCACCGCCTTCTTCATCGACGGATAATCGTCGAACACCAAAGCCGGGCCGGAATGCTTCAGGAAACGCTGATCCATCGCCGCAGGCTTGATGACGCAGCCATCCGGGGCGAGATTGCCCTTCAGCACGGCCAGCGAGCCCTCGCCGTAGATCGGCTTGTCCAGCGGGCGGATCACGTCGTCGTTGTAGACTTCCGCGCCCTTGATGTTCTCGCCCAGCGTCTTGCCGGTCACGGTCAGCGCGTCGAGATGGAGATGTTTTTCGATCCGCCCCATCAGCGCGCGGATGCCGCCGGCATAGTAGAAATCCTCCATCAGATAGGCAGTGCCGGAGGGGCGGACATTGCCGATCACCGGCACGCGGCGGCTGTAGCGCTCGAAATCATCGAGGCCGATTTCATGCCCGGCGCGGCGCGCCATGGCGATCAGGTGGATGATCGCATTGGTCGAGCAGCCCATCGCCATCGCCACCGCGATGGCATTCTCGAACGCCGCATGGGTCTGGATTTTGGCGGGCGTCAGATCCTCCCACACCATCTCCACGATGCGTCGGCCGGATTCGGAAGCCAGCCTTATATGCCCGGAATCCGCCGCCGGAACCGAGGAACCGCCGGGCAGCACCATGCCCACCGCCTCGGCGATCGCCGTCATGGTGCTGGCCGTGCCCATCGTCATGCAGGTGCCATAGGAGCGGGCGATGCCCGCCTCCACGCCGGCCCAGTCTTCCTGGGTGATCTTGCCGGCGCGCAATTCGTCCCAGTATTTCCAGCTATCGGAGCCGGAGCCGAGCACCTTGCCATGCCAGTTGCCGCGCAGCATCGGCCCGGCCGGCACGAAGATCGCCGGAATATTCATGCTGGTCGCGCCCAGCAGCAGGCCCGGTGTGGTCTTGTCGCAGCCGCCCATCAGCACCGCGCCGTCCACCGGGTGGGAACGCAGCAATTCCTCGGTCTCCATCGCCAGCATGTTGCGGTACATCATGGTGGTCGGCTTGACGTAGCTTTCGCTGACCGACAGCGCCGGCAGTTCCACCGGAAAGCCGCCGGCCATCAGGATGCCGCGCTTCACGTCGTCGACGCGCTGCTTGAAATGCATGTGGCAGGGTTGCAGATCGGACCAGGTGTTGACGATGGCGATGACCGGACGGCCCTGCCACTCCTCGGGCGCGTAGCCCATCTGCATGGCCCGCGATCGGTGGCCGAAGCTGCGCAGATCGGCCGGGCCGAACCAGCGGGCGGAGCGGAAGCTGGATGCGTCACGGCGGGGGGCTGGGCTGGTCATCTCGGCTCTCTTTTCCTCGTCCTGAATTCCGCTCGTCCGGTTCCCGGACCCGGGTAGGCCCCGGTTTAGCGGATGATGGGTAGCGTTACCATGGTATATGCGGCATGCAGGCTGCGCCCCAGAACCGGGTCGTGCAGGCGATAGGCGAATGCCGCCGCCGGGCGGATGCCACCGATCGCCGGCATGGTGCCGCCGAAGATCACGCCGCCTTCCGGCAGGACACCCGGCTGGCCCAGCAATTCCGCCGCCGGGCGCAGTGCCGCCAGCGTGCCCTGCTGATAGGGCGTGCCATCGGCGATGGAGGATAGTTCCAGCCGATCCCAATGCGCCGCGACATCGGCGAAGGCCCAGACATCGCCGCCGAGCGGCTTGCAGCAAAGCTGTTTGGACAGCGCGATGCCGTGGCGCTCCGCCTCGCGGTCGGTATGGTCGGAGCCGATGCCGACCAGGATTTCGCCGCCATGGTTGAACAGCACGAATTCGGCCTCGCCGCTGCTCGCCTCGCCCAGCACCTCGATCGCCGCGGCCTGGGTCAGGCGGGCGGCGGCGGCGCGGTAATAGACCGGCACGGTGGAGGGGCCGGGAATGCCAAGCGCGGCAAGCTCGGCGATGTGGTGATCGAGGGCGGCGCGATCCCGCCCGGTCCAGCCGGCGATCACTAGATGCGTGGCGGTGAAATCCACCGCCTCCCGCCTGCCATCGGCGCGGTGCAGGGTCAGGGAGAGGCGGGTCATCCCTCGCCTCCCTGACCGTCCTCGCCGGGCAAGGCGATGCCGGCCAGCGCCTGCCAGACGCGGATCACGAAGGAATCGTCCTTGAAGCCCTGGCCATTGGCGGCGGCGGCCAGGAAAAGCTGATGGGCGGCGGCGGCCATCGGCAGGGGGAAGGGCAGGCTGCGCGCCTGATCCAGCACGATGCCCAGATCCTTGACGAAGATGTTCACCGCCGAACTCGGCCGATCGTCGCCGGCCAGCACATGCGGCATGCGGTTCTGCCACATCCAGGAATTGCCGGCCGAGGAGCAGATCACGTCGTACAGCGTCTGCGGGTCCGCCCCGGCGCGGATGCCCAGCGCCATCGCTTCCGCAGCCGTCGCGATATGCACCCCGGCGAGAAGCTGGTTGACCATCTTCACCGTGCTGCCGATGCCGGCCGCATCGCCCAGCCGCCAGACCTTGCCGGACATCGCCTCCAGCACCGGGGCGGCGGCGGCGAAGGCGGCATCGCTGCCGGAGGCCATCACCGTCAGGCTGCCGGCCATCGCGCCCGACTGCCCGCCCGAGACCGGCGCGTCGAGCAGGCGCATCCCCGCCTCGCTCAGCCTCGCATCGAGCTTGCGCGCCGCCTCCGGCGCGATGGTGACGCAGCACAGCACGGTGGTGCCGGGACGCAGCCGGCCGATGCAGCCCTGGGCGCCGAACAGCACCTCGTCGACCTGCGCGGCATTGACGACGAACAGCACCAGCGCGTCGAGATCATCGGGCAGGGCGGCGGGGTTGGCCGCTTCATGCCCGCCGGCCGCGACCAGCGCCGCGCGCGCCTCGGCGCGGACATCGCAGCCGATGACGTGGTGCTGGTGTTTCACCAGATTGAGGGCGGCGCCCATCCCCATGGCACCCAGGCCGATTACCGCGATCTTCATGATTCGTCCTTCGCAAGCGATGTCATCGGCCGTAGCGGAAACGCTCCACCGCGCTGACCAGGGCGCGGCGTATGCCGGGTTCGAGCGCGGAATGCCCGGCATCGGGCACCAGCGTCAGGCGCGCCGCCGGCCATGCCGCCGCCAGATCGAAGGCGGTGATCGGCGGGCAGATCATGTCGTAGCGGCCCTGCACGATCTCGGCCGGAATATGGGCGATGCGCGCCATATGGCCGAGCAGCCCTTCGGGCGGCAGAAACAGGCGATGGGCGAAATAATGCGCCTCGATCCGCGCCAATCCCAGCGCGGTGCGGTCCTGCGCGAAGGAGGCGACGGTATCGGGGCTGGGCAGCAGCGTGCTGCAACTTCCCTCATAGATCGACCAGGCGCGGGCCGCCGGCAGATGGATGGCAGGATCGGGGTCGTTCAGCCGGCGCAGATAGGCGCCGAGCAGATCGGCCCGTTCGCTTTCGGGCAGGAATCCCGTGAAGGCGGCATGGGCTTCGGGAAACACCGTGCGCATGCCCGAGAGGAACCAGTCGACCTCCGCCTCCCGCCCCAGGAACACGCCGCGCAGCGCGCAGCCCAGCACCCGTTCGGGCATCGCCTGGGCATAGGCCAGCGCCAGCGTCGATCCCCAGGAACCGCCGAACAGCAGCCAGCGCTCGATGCCCAGATGGCGGCGCAATGTTTCGATATCGGCAACCAGATCGGCGGTGGTGTTCTCCGCCAGGCTGCCCAGCGGGCGGGAGCGTCCGGCACCGCGCTGATCGAAGATGATCACCCGCCAGAATTCCGGATCGAAGAAGCGCCGATGCACCGCCCCCGCACCCGCGCCCGGGCCGCCATGCAGGAACAGCACCGGGCGACCGCGCGGATTGCCGACCTGTTCCCAGTACATCACATGTCCTGCGGAAAGCGGCAGATAGCCGGTTTCGTACGGACCGATTTCGGGGAACAGATCGCCGCGCGGCATGTCCTCGCCAGGGGAAAGAGTTTCGACGCCTGCCTTCCTCTATACGCAGGCTTGCCGCGCCCGAGAAGCCTGCCCGGCTGCCATGCCTCGCCGCGCGCGAGCCATGGCATCGGGTTTTTCCCGGTGCGCCGCCGCCGGCCAACCCGGCGCGGCCTCAGCCTTCCTCCTCGATGACGGTCTGGGCGATCTGCACCGCGCCGCCATTCAGCCTGGCCGCCACGATATGGCCGATCCCGGCGGCCAGCACGCAAAGCAGGACCGAGGCCACGACATTGACCGCCGCCCGCCCGAAGGCGCCGCCGCGCAGCAGATCGAGGGTTTGCAGGCTGAACGAGGAAAACGTGGTGAAGCCGCCGCAAATCCCGATCATCACGAAAAGCCGGAGATTTTCCGATACCGGATAGCGCCCATGCGCCACGGTCAGCGTGCCGAAAAAGGCGATGAGGAAGGAGCCGGCAATGTTGATCAGCACCGTGCCCCAGGGCAGGTGGCGGCTGATCGGCAGGGCGGCGATGGCGATCAGATAGCGCGCCAGCGTGCCCAGCGCGCCGCCGAGCATGACGATCAGACAGGTGGTGAACGACATACGCCCTCCTTTGCAGGTGGCGGGCATGAGAAACCCGCCTTGCGGCGGGTTGCGACAGACGCAGCCCTACCGCCATGGTGTTGCGGCCATGGTCGCGCGGTAGGAGTTATCAGCCCGCAACCTGCATTCCGGCGGCGGGCGGTTTCGGGGAACTCCATCCCCATCGGGGCAAGCGTATCACGGGCGCGCAGCGGCGCGGAAGGGGGGCGAGATGGAGCGGCTTTGGATCGGTCTGGGGGCGCTGGCCGGGCTGTGCGCGGTGGCCTTCGCGGCGATTGCGGCGCACGCGCTGGGCGGTTACGGCGCGGCGGCGCAGGCGATGGTGCAATCGGCTTTGCGCATGCAGGGCTGGCACGCTCTGGCGCTGTTGGCCACCGGGTTATGGGCGCGGCGCGGCGGCCGGCTGGCGCATGCCGCGGGGGCGTGTTTCGCGCTGGGGATCGTGGCGTTCTGCGGCGCGGTCTATGCGCTGGCGCTGGGCGGGGTGCATCTCGGCATTCTGGCGCCGACCGGCGGCATGCTGCTGATGGCCGGCTGGGCGCTGCTGGGGGTTTCGGCGTTCCGCGCCGAGCTTGGCAAAGGCGGATAGGAATGGTAGAATTCTAGAGACAGAAGAACCTTTATAGAATCGACATGTCCGGCGGACTGAACATCAAAGACCCCGAAGCGCATCGTCTGGCGCAGGCGATTTCCCGCGCCACCGGCGAAAGCATGACGCGCGTCGTCACCGAGGCGTTGCGCGCGCGCTATGCCAGGATCGAGGGCCGCCAGGGCCGCGCTTCGGTGCAGGAATTGCTGGGGATCGCCGATCGCGCCGCCGCCCACGTCAAGCGCCCCTATGCAGATCATGCCGATTTTCTTTACGACGAAAGCGGCCTACCGAAATGATCCTCGATACGTCGGCAATGATCGCCATTCTGTACCGGGAGCCTGAAGCGGAAGCCTTCGTGCAACGCATCCACGATGCCGATATCTGCCGCATCAGCGTGGCGACCTATGTCGAGCTGTCGATGGCGATCGAACACCAGCTCGGCCCGGAGGGGATGCGCCAAGCGGAAACCTTCCTGCGTCGCGCCGGTATCGTCGTCGAACCGGTGACGCTCGCGCAGGGCGAAATGGCCCGGCAGGGTTTCCTCGATTTCGGCAAGGGGCGGCACAAGGCGGGGCTGAATTACGGCGACTGCTTTGCCTATGCCCTGGCGAAAGCGACGGGAGAGCCGATTTTATTCAAAGGCAATGATTTTTCCCAAACCGATATCGCCATGGCCTGACGGGAAAGCGCGCCATCATCCGGGTGGCGGGTCTCGCCGCCCGGATGATGCGCCAAGCCTTGTTCAGAACAGCGCCGCCGCCTTGCCGATGGCGATATAGAGCCCGATCAGGAAGGGCACGCCCACCGCCAGCCAGGCCAGCGTGCCGGTTGCCCCGAGGCTGCCGCGCGCCGCCGTTTCCGCATTGGCCGCCACCTTGTCCTCGCGCACCAGGGCGCGTTCGCGGGCCAGCTCCTCCTCCGTCATGTGGAATTTCCGGTCCACCGGCTTGACGAAGAAATTGCAGATCAGCCCGCCCACCAGCAGCGCCGCCATGATGTAGAGCGTGACGTCATAGATGCGGGCATGCGCCACGCCCTGGGCGATCTCGATCTGGCGCAGGCTCGCGATCAGCGCCGGGCCGATAATACCGGCGACCGACCAGGCGGTGATCAGCCGGCCATGGATCGCGCCGACCATCTGGGAGCCGAAGATATCGGCGAGATAGGCCGGCACGGTCGAGAAGCCGCCGCCATACATGCTGAGGATGATGCAGACCGAGATCAGGAACAGGCTGGGCAGGCCGAGATGGCCCCAGGTCGGCAGCAGGCAATAAAGCGCAATGCCCAGCACGAAGAGGGTGAAATAGAGATTTTTCCGCCCGATCCGATCCGACAGCGAGGCCCAGAACAGCCGCCCCAGCGCGTTGAACAGGCTGATCAGCCCGACCAGCCCGGCCGCGGCAGCGACGATCGCGGCGTGCTTGGCGCCTGCCTCGGCCGCCGCGCTGCCCAGCAATTGCGCGCCGAACACGTCCTGAAACATCGGGCTGGCCATCGAGATCACGCCGATGCCGGCCGTCACGTTCAGGCACAGCACCCCCCAGACCAGCCAGAATTGCGGGGTCTTGGTGACCTGCGACAGATGCACGTGGTGCTGGCTGATCATCTCGCGCCCTGCATCGGCGGGGGCGGGCGACCAGCCGGCCGGGCGCCAGCCGCTGGGGGCGACGCGAAAGCCGAACGCGCCGGCGCTCATGACCAGGAAATACAGGATGCCCATGACGATCAGCGTCTGGCTGACGCCGCCGCCCTGGGCCGCGAAATGGCCCATCAGCCAGACCGCCAGCGGCGCGCCGATCATCGCCCCGCCGCCATAGCCCATGATGGCGAAGCCGGTCGCCATGCCGCGCCGGTCGGGGAACCATTTGATCAGGGTCGAGACCGGGGTGATGTAGCCCAGCCCCTGGCCGATGCCGCACAGCACGGAGACGAGATAGACCAGCCAGAGCTGATGGATATCAACCGCGACGCCGAGCAGCACCAGCCCGCCGCCCCAGCACAAAGCGGCGATGAAGCCGGCCTTGCGCGGGCCGGCATGCTCCAGCCAGCCGCCCCAGATCGCCGCCGAGATACCCAGCACGGCGATGAAGATTTCGAAGATATGCGTGACCGTCGGCACCGACCAGTTGCAGGCGGTGGCGGTCAACGAGGCGGCGAAGCTTTGTGCCGCGCAGGCCTTGGCGTCGGCATTGGGGATCAGCCGCGACATTGGCAGCCAGAACACCGAAAACCCGTACGCCATGCCGATGCAGAGATGGATGGCCAGCGCCGCCGGCGGCACCATCCAGCGATTGAAATCCGGTCCCGCGACGATCCGTTCGCGTGACAGGATGCCGCTCGCTGCCGCGGCGCCTCCATGTGTCGCGATGCCTTGCGCCATCGTGTACCCCCCATCGTTCTGTTTTGTATCCGCCGGGATGGATCGTTGCGGGTCTGGTGCCGCATTGCACGATCCGGGCGAGTATCGGCCAGTTATCTATGCTGCGCGCAAAGTGTTCCTTGCGGCAGTCCGTACCGGTTTTCTTGCGCGTCGTGGACGACTTCCGTCGGCGTCTTATTGCGACGCACAAAAATATAGAACCCGGCGCGACTCGCGGTTGCGTAAGCGCGAATTCGACGTGAATCCCGTAGCAAAACGCAAGCTGTTATTCAATGCGATTGTTTTGATGCGCCGATTATTGCGGATCGCGTCACCGCCCCCATATCCTCGCCGCCGTCATGGCGCATGCGCCATCGCCCCGGCGCGGATCATTGCCGCCGCCTTCTCGCCGATCATGATGGTCGCGGCATTGGTATTGCCCGAGACCACGGCCGGCATGATCGAGGCATCGGCGACGCGCAGCCCGCCCACGCCTTTCACTCGCAATGTCGCATCGACCACGGCGCCCGCCTCGGGGCCCATCATGCAGGTGCTGACGGGATGGAAGATGGTGCCGGCGGTGGCGGCGATATGAGCGAGCCATTCGGCATCCGTCTCGGTCGCCGGACCCGGCGTCTCCTCGCGCTGCACCAGGGGCTGCATCGCGCGCGTCGCGAATAGCCGCCGGGCGATGCGCAGGGCGGCGATCAGCGTGTCGCGGTCGTTCCGGGTCGCCAGGTAATTGGGCTGGATCGCCGGCGGTGCCGCGGGATCGGCGCTTTGGATGCGCAGCCAGCCGCGGCTTTCCGGTCGGCACGGCACGGCGACCAGGCTGCAGCCGGGGAAGGGATGCATCGGCTCGCCCGGGCGCGGCGCGCTGCCGGCCAGGAACTGATACTGCACATCCGGCGAAGCCAGCCCTTCGCGGGTGCGCACGAACAGGCCGAGCGGCGCCGCCCCGCTCATCAGCGGGCCGGAACGGGCGAAGGCGTAGCGCAGCCCCGCTTCGATGCGCCGCCACAGGCTGTGATAGACCTCGTTCAGCGTATCGGCATGGGTGCAGCGATAGACGAGGCGGGCACCGAGATGGTCCTGCAGATTCTCCCCCACGCCGGGCAGGTCGCGCGCCACCGCGATGCCGTGCCGGGCCAGCAGCGCGGCCGGGCCGATGCCTGAAAGCTGGAGCAGTTGCGGCGAGGCGATGGCCCCGCCGGCCAGCACCACCTCCGCCCGGGCGGCGGCGATGCGGCGGATGCCGTCGCGGGCATAGTCGACGCCGACGGCGCGCCCGCCTTCCAGCACCACGCGATGGGCCAGGGCATGGGTCAGCACGGTCAGGTTGGGCCGGCGCATCGCCGGGCGCAGATAGGCCCGTGCCGCCGAGCAGCGCCGCCGCCCGCGCACCGTCACCTGCATCGGGCCGACGCCATCCTGTTCGGCGCCGTTGAAGTCGCGGTTGAACGGATAGCCGAGTTCCCGCGCGGCGGCGACGAAGCCGTCATGCAGGCGGTGCGGGGTGCGCAGATCGGTGACGCTCAGCGGCCCGCCCGCGCCGTGATAGGCATCCGCGCCGTGTTCCTGATCCTCCGCGCGACGGAAGAAGGGCAGCACGTCCTCGTACGACCAGCCCGGATTGCCGCGCTGGCGCCACTGATCGAAATCCTGCTTCTGGCCGCGAATATAGATCAGCCCGTTGATCGCCGAGGAGCCGCCCAGCACCTTGCCGCGCGGCCAGGGCAGGCGGCGATCGTTCAGCATCGGCTGCGGCTCGGTCTCGAAGCGCCAGGCGATCTTGGGGTTGTAGATGTTGCGGTAATAGCCGGCGGGAATATGGATCCACGGATCGCGGTCGGGCCCGCCCGCCTCCAGCAGCAGCACGCGTGTCGCCGGGTCCTCGGAAAGCCGCGCGGCCAGCACGCAGCCGGCCGAGCCGGCGCCGACGATGATGAAATCATACGTGGCATCGTCCATGGCCCGCTTCCCCCCGTGTTTTGCCGCGCCGAGGATAGCCTGAAGCGACGGGCGATCAATCGAAGGGAAAAACCCGCGTCTCGCCCAGGCCGGGCACGTCGAAATCGACCGCCGCGCGCGCCGCCGCCGCGCGCAGCCGCGCGGGCGGTTCGTCATAGGCCTCATCGGCCATGCGGAACGTGCCGAAATGCATGCCGAGCGATCGCCGCGCGCCGAGCGCCTGATGCGCCGCCACCGCCTCCTCCGGGTTCATATGGACCGGCTGCATCATCCAGGCCGGCGCATAGGCGCCGATCGGCAGCAGCGCGAGATCGGGCGCGCCGAGTCTGGCCGCGATCTCCGCCCAATGCGGCCCGGCGCCGCTATCGCCGGCGAACAGGATGCGCCCGCCGGCGCCGGCGATCATGAACCCCGCCCAGAGCGTGCGGTTGCGGTCATGCAGCCAGCGCGCGGCGAAATGCCGGGCCGGCGTCGCGGTGATGCGCAGGCCGGCATGCGTGTGCGTGTCCCACCAATCCAGCTCCTCCGCCGCGATGGCGTGGCGGGCGAGGAAGGCGCGGTTGCCCAGTGTGGTGAGGAAGCGCGGCGCGAAACGGGCGGCGAGCGCGCGCAGGGTCGTGAGGTCCATGTGATCGTAATGATTATGCGATAGCAGCACGAGATCGACCGGCGGCAGATCGGCCAGCGCCACGCCCGGCGGGGCAACCCGCTTCGGCCCGACAAAGGAGAAGGGCGAGGCGCGCGGACTGAACACCGGATCGGTCAGGATCGTGCAGCCCGGCAGGCGGATCAGAAAGCTGGCATGACCGAGAAACGTGACCGCCGCGCCGCGCGCGGGAACCGCCCTTGCGTCGGGCGGCGGAAAGCCGGGCAGCATCACGGCGGCGGGCCAGGCGCCGCGTTCGCGCCGGCTGAACTGCCAGCGCAGCAGGAAGCCGAGCCGTGCCCAGGCGCCGCGGCGCGGTGCGGGCGGGGCGGCGGCGATGGCGGGATTGAAGAAGACCTGCCCGTCGCAGTGATCGGAGATCGGAAATGTCATGCCCGCCATGTGGCGCCGGGCCGGCGAAGGGAAAGGGGCATGATCGCGTCCGGCGCGGTGCTTCCGCCCGGCGTGCTATCGCGGCGCCATGCGCAGCGCGCCGTCCAGGCGGATCGTCTCGCCGTTGAGGAATTGGTTGGCGCAGGCATGCAGCACCAGCGCGGCATATTCCTCCGGCAGGCCGAGCCGGGGCGGGAAGGGAATGGCCGCGCCCAGGCTGGCCTGGGTGGCTTCCGGCAGGCCGGCCACCATCGGCGTGCGGAACAGGCCGGGGGCGATGGTCAGCACCCGGATGCCGTGCTGGGCCAGTTCGCGCGCCGCCGGCAGCGTCATGCCGACGATCCCGGCCTTGGCGGCGGCATAGGCGGCCTGGCCGATCTGCCCCTCATAGGCGGCGACGGAGGCGGTGTTGACGATCAGTCCGCGCTCGCCGCCATCGAGCGGCGCCAGCGCCGTCATGGCGGCGGCGGCGAGGCGCAGCATGTTGAAGCTGCCGATCAGGTTGACGCGGATCGCATGCTCGAAATCGGCCAGTTTCATCGGCCCGTCGCGCCCGACGATGCGCCCCCCGGGGGCGATGCCGGCGCAATTGACCAGCAGGCGGGCCGGACCGTGCCGGGCTTCGGCCTGGGCCAGTGCCGCCACCGCCGCATCGGCATCGGTGACGTCGCAGGCAATGCCGAGCCCGCCCACCGCCTCGGCCGCCCGCGCCGCCGCCGCGCCGTCGCGGTCGAGCAGGGCGACCTGCGCGCCTGCCTTGGCCAGCGCGGCGGCGGTGGCCATGCCGAGGCCCGATCCGCCGCCGGTGACGATCGCCGCCAGACCCGAAATTTCCATGTCCGCCTCCCATGCTGCCGCGCGGATGATGGTCGTGCGGGCGGGCGCGGGAAAGCCTTATCGGCGGGCGGCGAGCCGTTCCGCCGTGGCGGCGGCGATATCGGCCAGCGTGTCGAAGCGTTCCAGATCGGAGAGCCGGTAGCGGATGCCGAACGCCGCCTCGGCGGCGATGGTCAGGTTGATCTGGGCGAAGGAATCCCAGCCCGGCACATCCTCCCGCCGGGTTGCCGGGCCGGCGGCGACGGGGCTGTCATGCAGCACCTCGGCCAGCAGGGCGGTCAGCCGGGCGAGAATCGCGCCAGGCTCGGGCGGGGGGGCGAGGTCGGACATATGTGGCTCCCGGTGCTTGGGCCAGCATGGCGGCGCGGGATGGAGGAAGGGTTAGCGCCGCGCCGCAGACGCCTCGGCTACCAGCGCACCTCGGGCGGCAGGGACATCAGGATCGCCTCGGTATTGCCGCCGGTCTTCAGGCCGAACAGCGTGCCGCGATCATAAAGCAGGTTGAACTCCACATAGCGGCCGCGGCGATGCAACTGGTGATCGCGCTCCGCCGCCGTCCAGGGTTCGGCCATGCGCCGGCGCACCAGGGCGGGATAGATGTCGAGGAAAGCCAGCCCGACATCGCGGGTGAAGGCGAAATCGGCCGCCGGGTCGGCGCTGGCATGGTGGTCGTAGAAAATCCCGCCCGCGCCGCGCGGCTCGCCGCGATGGGGAAGAAAGAAGTAGCGGTCGCACCATTCCTTGAAGCGCGGATAATAGGCCGGATCGTGACGGTCGCAGGCGGCCTGCAGGGCGGCGTGGAAATCGGCGGCGTCCTGGCGTGCTGCCGCCGCGTCGGGGCGCATCGGCGTCAGATCGGCGCCGCCGCCGAACCAGCCCCGGGTGGTCAGCAGCATGCGGGTGTTCATATGCACCGCCGGCACGCGCGGGCTGTGCATATGCGCGACCAGGCTGATGCCGCTGGCCCAGAAGCGCGGGTCTTCCGCGGCACCGGGAATGGTGGCGGCGAATTCCGGGCTGAACCGGCCCGCCACGGTGGAGACGTTGACCCCCACCTTCTCGAAGACCCGCCCGCGCATCGCTGCCATGGTGCCGCCGCCGCCATGGCCGCCGCCTTCATCGGGGCGCTGCCAGGCGCTGCGCGCGAACCGTCCGGGCGGGCGGTCGATCAGATGGGCCCATGGCGCATCGGCGGGGCCGGGGTAGGACATTTCGTCCTCGATCGCTTCGAATGCGGCACAGATACGGTCGCGCAGCGACTCGAACCAGGCCTGGGCCTGGGGACGAAGGGCGGCGTGGCCGGTCGGGGCATCCGAAAGGGCGTCTTGCATGCGGCCAGTCTACCAGCCGCCCCCGGGTGATGGAATTGCGTCACGTCAAAGGGATAATTACCGCTTTGCATCATTTTTATTCGCAGACCGGCTCTCGGGGCTTCCGCCGGAAGCGATAGGCTGATATCCGAAGGAATGGTGGATCGCGCAACAAGTGTGACCGCCGAGGGAAACGACGTCGCAAGGACCGCCCCTCCTGGGCGGACAGAGGGTTCGAGATGGCCGAAAACGCCGCCACTACCCATTCCGGCACGCCCGGAACCGTCACGAAACGCGATTTTCTGCAGCTCGTCGCCTTGGCCGGCGCCGGGATCGGGGCCGGGGCCATCGCTTGGCCGCTGATCGATTCCATGAACCCCTCCGCCGACGTGCTCGCCGTCTCCTCGGTGGAGGTGGAGCTGGCTCCCATCGAAACCGGCTCCGGCATCACCGTGATGTGGCAGGGCAAGCCGATCTTCGTGCGCCACCGCACCGCCAAGGAGATCAAGGAAGCCGAGGATGTGAAGATGTCGGAGCTGATCGAGCCGCAGCCCGACTCGGCCCGGGTCAAGCCAGGCCACGCCCAATGGATCGTGGTGATCGGCATCTGCACCCATCTCGGCTGCATCCCGCTGGGCAACAAGCCCACCGATCCGCGCGGCGAATGGGGCGGCTGGTTCTGCCCCTGCCATGGCAGCCAGTACGACACGTCCGGGCGGGTGCGACACGGTCCGGCGCCGCTCAATCTGCATCTGCCGCCCTACGCCTTCGAATCCGACACCAAGATCAAGCTCGGCTGACGCCGCCTGTCGCCCCTAAGAAAGAGGTTTCAGCCATGGCCGGTCTGAACAAGAGCAGCTTCACCAACCCGGTGGTCAACTGGATCGACACCCGTCTGCCCGTCTTCACGATGATGCAGAAGGAATACGGGAAATTCCCGACGCCGAAGAATTTCAACTATATGTGGAATTTCGGCGCGCTGGCGATGATCAACCTGTTGATCATGATCATCACCGGCATCTTCCTGGCGATGAATTATCAGCCGAACACCCAGCTTGCCTTCAACTCCGTCCAGCACATCATGCGCGACGTGAATTACGGCTGGCTGATCCGCTACGTTCACCAGAACGGCGCGTCGATGTTCTTCATCGTCACCTATATCCACATCTTCCGCGGCATGTATTACGGCTCCTACAAGGCACCGCGCGAATTGCTGTGGATGATCGGCGTCGTCATTCTGCTGCTGATGATGGCCACCGCCTTCATGGGCTACGTGCTGCCCTGGGGGCAGATGTCCTACTGGGGCGCGACCGTCATCACCAACCTGTTCTCGGCCTTTCCGGTGGTCGGCCAGCCGATCGTGACCTGGCTGTGGGGCGGTTTCGCGGTCGCCGATCCGACGCTGAACCGCTTCTTCAGCCTGCACTACCTGCTGCCCTTCGTGCTGCTGGGCGTGGTCTTCCTGCATGTCGCGGCGCTGCATGTGGTGGGCTCGAACAACCCGCTGGGGATCGACGTGAAAACGCCGCAGGACACGGTGCCGTTCCATCCCTACTACACGGTGAAGGACAGCGTCGGCATCTGCGTCTTTCTGCTGGTCTTCGCGCTGCTGGTGTTCTTCATGCCCAATCTGCTGGGCGATCCGAATAATTTCATCCCGGCCAACCCGCTGCAGACACCGCCCGATATCGTGCCGGAGTGGTATTTCCTGCCCTTCTACGCGATCCTGCGTTCCGTGCCGAACAAGCTGGGCGGCGTGTGCATGATGTTCGGCTCCATCCTGGTGCTGTTCGTGCTGCCCTGGCTGGATACCAGCCCGGTGCGCTCCGCGCGGTTCCGGCCGGTCTTCCGGGTGCTGATCTGGGTCTGGGTCGCCTCGGTGATCGGGCTGGGCATGGTGGGGGCGCATCCGCCGACCGGCATCTGGGTGGTGCTGGGCCGCGTCTGCACGATCTATTACTTCTTCCACTTCCTGGTGCTGCTGCCGATCCTGGGCAAGATGGAGCGGACCCTGCCGCTGCCCGAAAGCATCAGCCGCCCGGTCATCAGCGGCAATAGCGGCGGTGGCGGCGGGCTGCCCAGCGGTGCCGCGGCCCGGCCGATGGAGAAGGCGTGATGGCACCCCAGCAAGGACTCCCGACGATGATGCGCACGATTCTGCGGGGGGTGGCGGCGGGCGCGCTGGTGGCGCTGGGCCTGTGGACCGCGCCGGCCCGCGCCCAGGACGCGCCGGTGCCGCCGCAGCAGGTCTGGAGCTTCGACGGACCGTTCGGCACCTTCGACATGGCGGCTGCCCAGCGCGGCTTTCAGGTCTATTCCCAGGTCTGCGCCAATTGCCACTCGATGGATCAGCTGCATTATCGCGATCTGTCCGGCATCGGGCTGAGCGCGGCCCAGATCAAGGCGATCGCCGCCGCCGTGCAGGTGCCGGTGGGGGTGGATGACCAGGGCGCGCCCAAGCTGGGACCGGGCACGCCGGCCAGCATGTTCCGCGCCCCCTTCGCCACGGTGGATGCGGCGCGCAACGCGCTGGGCGCGGCACCGCCCGATCTGTCGGTGATCGTCAATGCCCGCGAATATCACGCCAATTACATCTACGGCATCCTGACCGGGTTCCGCGATCCGCCGCCCGGCTTCAAGCTGCAGCCGGGGCTGTACTACAATGAATATTTCCCCGGCCATCAGATCCATATGCCGCAGCCGCTGCACGGCAATGACGTGACCTATGCCGATGGCACGCCGGCCCGGCTGGGCCAGGAGGCGCATGACGTCGTCACCTTCTTGACCTGGGCGGCCAATCCGGAAATGGTGGAAAGGAAGCAGATCGGCGTGCGCGTGGTGCTGTTCCTGGCCCTGATGGGCGGGCTGACCTATGCGGTGAAGCGCCGGCTTTGGGCCAATGTCGATCACTGAGTAAGCCTGTCCGCGCCCGGACGGGCGGCGGAGCAGGAGGCAAGGCAGGGACCGCGTCCTTCGGGGCGCGGTTCGTGTTTGACGGACAGTATGGCAGCGACAGAGATCGAACCGGTCATCGGCATCATCGGTGGCTCGGGGCTTTATGACATCGAGGGTCTGACCGAGAAGGAGTGGCGCGAGGTCGCCACGCCCTGGGGGCTGCCATCGGATCATCTGCTGTTCGGCCGGCTGGGCGGGGTGCGCTGCGTGTTCCTGCCGCGTCACGGGCGCGGCCATCGGCGTTCGCCCACCCATCTGAACTACCGCGCCAATATCGATGCGCTGAAGCGTTCCGGCGTCACCGACATCCTGTCGCTTTCCGCCGTCGGCAGCCTGAAGGCGGAATTGCCGCCGGGGCATTTCGTCATCGTCGATCAGTTCATCGACCGCAGCTTCGCGCGGGAGAAAAGCTTTTTCGGCGATGGCATCGTCGCGCATGTCTCGATGGCCGATCCGGTCTGCCCGCGGCTCGGCGATGCGCTGGAACATGCCGCGCGCGGTCTCGGCCTGCCAGTGTCGCGCGGCGGCACCTATCTGGTGATGGAAGGACCGCAATTCTCGACGCGCGCGGAGAGCCATCTCTATCGCCAATGGGGATGCAGCGTGATCGGCATGACCAACATGCCGGAGGCGAAACTCGCCCGCGAGGCGGAGATTTGTTACGCGACCGTCGCCATGGTGACGGATTACGATTGCTGGCACGAGGAGCATGACCACGTCACGGTGGAGGCCGTGGTGCGCGTGCTGCTGGGCAATGCCGAGAAGGCGCGCGCCCTGGTGCGTGCCGTGGTGCCGGCGATCGGCGCGCCGCGCGGCCTGTGCCCGGCCGGCTGCGACCGGGCGCTGGAGAATGCGATCATCACCGCACCGGATATGCGCGATGCCGCGCTGCGCGCGAAACTTGCCGTCATCGCCGGGCGCGTATTGCACCCGCCTGGCTGAGCGCGCGACCCAACTCTTGCCCGGCACCTCTGGCCCGGCACCTCTGGCCCGGCACCTCTGGCCCCGCACCTCTGGCCCGGCGCCTCTTGCCCGGCCGGCGGGGGCGGGCGATAAAGACCGACCTAACGATCCGGGAAACGGGGAAACGTCCATGTTCAGACGCGCATTGCTGGGGCTTGCCGCCCTTCTGCCGCTTGGTATCGGGGTGGCGCGCGCCGCGCCGCCAGCGCCGGCCGAACTCAAGATCGGCACGCTCTATGCCAGCTCCGGCCCGTTCGCCAGTATCTCGATGCCGGTCTATGACGCGCTGAAAATCTGGATCAACGAGAAGAACGCCGAAGGCGGCGTCTTCGTGAAACCCTACAACAAGAAAATTCCGATCAAGCTGATCAGCTACGACGATCAGAGCAGCACGGCAACGGCGGCGACGCTGTACAATCAGCTGATCACCCAGGACAAGGTCGACCTGCTGATCGCCGATAGCGGCTCCGTCCTGACCTCGGTCGCGGTGCCGATCGCCAAGGAACACAAGATGTTCCTGTTCGATGTCTCGGGCACGGGCGGCACCTTCTTCACCAAGGACAACCCCTATATCGGGCTGATGGCCGATCCGGTCTCCACCATCTGGCCGAAATACATCGCCGACTTCCTCGACGATATCGGCGTGAAGAACGGCATCAAGAAGGTGGCGATCCTGTATTCCACCAATGATTTCACCGGCACCCAGGCCGCTGCGGTGCGCGGCTTCATCAAGAAGGCCGGCAAGCTCGATATCGTCTATGATCAGGGCGTGCCGACTAGCACCTCCAACTACACGGTGCTGCTGAACAACATCGCCGCGCATAATCCGGATGCGGTGCTGGAGCTTGGCTATGTCGGCAACGATATCGCCTTCCTGCGCAATCTGCAGGATTCCGGCGACAAGTTCCGTTTCGTGTTCACCATCTATGGCGGCACGGAAATGGACGAATTGCTGAAGAATGTCGGCGCCGCCGCGATGCAGGGCACGTTCAGCTATGTTCCCGCCGCGCTCTATGACTACAAGCCGAATTTCGGCCCGACGCTGGAACAGTTTCGCGCAGCCTGGGACAAGGCCTATCCCAAGGGCTCCGGCGTGGAATGGGGGGCGAACGCGGTTTATGGCTACATGACCGGGCTGGTGCTGGAACGCACGCTGGCGACCACGGCAAGCATGGATCAGATGGCGATCCATAACGCGGTGTTCGGCCTGTCCGGCAAGCTGAACACGCTGGACGGTCCGTTCGCGCTGAATGCCGAAGGCGCGCAGGTCGGCGAGATCACGCCGCTCGGGCAGTTGCAGATGCAGGGCAAGGATCTGAAGCTGGTCGCCGTCTATCCGCCCAAATTCGCCAAGGGCAAGGCGGATCTCGGCAAGTAATCCCGCAACCAGCCCCGCGCGGAACGTATTCATGCTTGTTGGCGCGCTCTTCGCGGGGCTGGTCTTCGGGCTTTACTTCACCCTGGTCGGACTGGGGCTGAACCTGGTGTTCGGCGTCATGCGCATCGTCAATCTGGCGCATGGCGATTTCCTGATGCTGGGCGGCTTCGCGGCCTATGGTCTGTTCAGCGCTTTCGGGCTGCCGCCGCTGGCCTCCGCCCTGATCGTGCTGGTGGTGTTCACCTTGCTGGGCCTGCCGATCTATTACCTGGTGGTGCCGCGCCTGCTGGCGGCACGCGATTCGGAAATGCTGTCGATCATTCTGTTCTTCGGCATGTCTCAGATGATCGAGGCGATCACCACCATCGCCTTCGGCGCCACCGAACGATCCCTGCCGGGGCGGCTGCTGGGCGTGGGGCCGGTCATTCTGCTGGGCCAGCGCCTGCCTTCCAGCTGGGTGTACAGCGCGGTGGTCAGCGCGGTGGCGGTGGTCGGGGTCTATCTCTACCTCTATCGCACCCGGCTGGGCACGCTGACGCGCGCGGTGATGGTCAGCCGGGATGAGGCGCTGGCGACCGGCATCGACGTGCATCGCGTCTCGGCCATCGCCTTCGGCATCGGCATCGCGCTGGCCGGCATTGCCGGCGTCTTCGCCCCGTTCATGCTGGGCAGCGTGACGCCGGCGATCGGGGCCGGCATCAACATCGCCGCCTTCGCGGTCATCGTCGTCGGCACGCTGGGCAATCCGCTGGGCACCGTGCTGGGCGGCATCATCTATGGCGTATCGCTGATGCTGATGCAGACCTATCTGAGTTCCTGGGCCAATATCCTGCCCAATCTGCTGCTGATCGCGGTGCTGCTGATCCGCCCGGAGGGCCTGCTGGGCCGGCAGGTGCGACGTGCCTGACCGCAAGCGCATCGCCGGCGATCTGGGACTCGCCGCCCTGGTGGTCGTCGCCATGTCGGTGGCGCACGGGGTCTATTCGAACGAATTGCTGCTGTTCAACTTCGTCATGTTCCTGACGCTGTCGCAGGGGCTGAACCTGATCTACGGCTTCACCGGCTATCTGCCCTTCGGCTATGTCGGGTTTTTCGGGGCCGGCGCCTATGGGTTCGCGCTGGCGGTCATGCATCTGCACAGCCCGCCGCTGCTGGCCCTGGCGATTGCCGGGCTGGCGGCGCTGGTGCTGGCGGTGATCCTGGCGCCATTGCTGCGCCTGTCGGGGGCCTATTTCGCGATCGCCAGCCTGGCCGCCGCGCAGGCGTTGTACGAGGTGATCGCCAATCCCGATCTGCAGGACCTCACCAAGGGGCCGTACGGCGTGTCGCTGTCGGGCGTGTTCGCGCCGCGGCTGAGCTATTTCGTCGCGGTGGCGATCATGGCGGTGACCTTCGCGCTGGTGGTCTGGCTGCGCAATTCCCGCTTCGGCCTGTCGCTGCAGGCGATCCGCGAGGACCCGGTCAGCGCCGCCATGGCCGGCGTTTCGGTGGTGCGCGGGCGCATGGTGGCCTGGCTGCTATCCTCGGTGATCGCCGGGCTGAGCGGCGGCGTATTCGCCTGGCACATCTCGGTCTTTTATCCCGATACCGTCTTCGATGTGACGTTTTCGATCTTCGCCACCGTCTTCACCCTGTTCGGCGGTGCGACGACGCTGACCGGGCCGCTGCTGGGGGTGTTCTTCCTGTATGGCGTCTACAACGCGATCGGCATCACCGTGCCGCAATATTTCCAGCTGATCTACGGCGCGCTGATCATGGGTCTGGTGCTGTTCCTGCCCAACGGGCTGGTGTCGCTGCTGACGCGAAGGGGGTTCCGTGTCCCCTGACCCCTTGCTGCGCGTCGAAGGACTGGTCAAGCGCTTCGGCGGCTTCCGTGCGCTGGACGGCGTGAGCTTCCACCTGGCGCCGGGCGAGGTGCTGGGACTGATGGGGCCGAACGGCTCGGGCAAGACGACCTGCATCAACGTGATTTCCGGCCTCTATGCGCCCGATGGCGGCGCGGTGCGCTTCGACGGGCAGGCGATCGGCGGGCAAAAGGCGCATCTTCTGGCCCGCGCCGGCATCAACCGCACCTTCCAGTCGCCCAAACCCTTTCTGTCGCTGACGGTCGCCGAAAATGTCGCGGTCGCGGCGACCTATGGCAATGGTTCCGGCAAGCCGGTCGATGTCATGGCCCTGCTGGCGGAGCTGGAGCTGGACGGGCTGGCCCATCGCCCGGCCGGCGATCTCAACAGCGCGCAGCAGAAGACGCTGGATCTGGCCCGCGCCCTGGCGACCGCGCCGCGCATTCTGCTGGTCGATGAACTCGCCGCCGGCCTGAACCCGGCGGAATTGTCGCATATGGCCAGCCGCCTGCGCGCCCTGGCTGCCGGCGGCATGGCGCTTCTGGTGGTGGAGCATCTGATGGGCTTCATCGACAAAGTGACCGACCGGGTGATCGTGATGAATGCCGGGCGGGAGATTTTCGAGGGCACGCTGGCGGATGCCACGCGCGATGCCGAAGTGGTGCGCGTCTTCCTGGGAGGGGCGCATGGCTGAGGTGCTGCTTGCCGCCCAGGGGATCGAGGCCGGCTATGGCAAGGTGCAGGTGCTGTGGCGGGCCGGGCTCGATGTGCGGGCCGGCGAGACGGTGGTGCTGCTGGGCGCCAATGGCGCGGGCAAAAGTACGCTGCTGCGCGTCCTGGTCGGGCTGATGCCGGCCTGGGCGGGGCAGGTCAGCCTGGCCGGAGAGGATATCACCGCGCTGCGCACCGATCGGCGGGTGCGGCGCGGCATGGCCTATATGTCCGAGCTTGGCGTGTTTCCTGGCCTGTCGATCGACGAGAATATCCGCATCGGCGGCCAGTTCGTGCCGCGCGCCGTGCTCGGCCCGCGCATGACGGAGCTGTACGAGACCTTCCCCGATCTGGCCGGGCGCAAACGGGCGCTGGCCGGCAGCCTGTCCGGCGGGCAGCGCAAGATGCTGGGCATCGCCAAGGCGCTGGCCGCCGGGCCGCGCATGCTGGTGATGGACGAACCCTCCGCCGGGCTGTCGCCCTTATTCGTCAGCCAGGTGATCGCCGTGCTGGGCCGTTTCCGCCAGAGCGGGCTTGCCTTGCTGATCGCCGAGCAGAATGTCGCCTTCCTCGACCTTGCCGATCGGGTCTTCACCATGGAAGGCGGGCGGATCGGCTTTGCCGGCACGGTGGAGGCGCTGCATGCCGACGATGCGCTCCACCGCGCCTATTTCGGTCTGGGCGGGGAGTAGGTAAACAGGTGCCATGAGCACCGACACCCCTCCCGACCGCCTCTCCGTCAATCCGCAAAGCCCGCATTACGACGAGGCGCTGCTCTCGCGCGGCATCGGCATCCGCTTCAACGGCGCGGAAAAAACCAATGTCGAGGAATATTGCATCAGCGAGGGCTGGGTGCGCGTCGCGGTCGGCAAGACGCTCGACCGGCGCGGTCAGCCCATGACGATGAAGCTGAAAGGCGCGGTCGAGCCGTATTTCAAGGATGCCAGCCCAGAATCATGATCGAAGCCTGGTCATGATTGGCACTTGCTCGCCGCCCAGAGCGCGGTCTTGCGCACCTCCGGATCGGGATCGCGGGCGGTGATCAGCAGCGCCGCATAGGCCGCCGGATCGGCGATATCGCCCAGAGCGGCGGCGGCGGCCTTGCGCAGATTGCTGACCTCGCTCTCCAATGCCCCGATCAGCGCCGGCAACGCCGCGCGCGCGCCCAGCCGGCCCAGCGCGCCGGCGGCTTTCAGCCGCACCTGCCAGGCCGCATCCTCCATCGCCGCGATCAGTGCCGGGATGGCCTCCGGCAGGGCGGCGCGGCCCAGCGTGGCGGCGGCTTCCTCGCGCACCTGCCATTCGCGATCGCTCAGCCCCTCGATCAGCGCCGCCGCCGCCGGGCTTGCCGGGCGGATGAAGACCAAAGCCGCCATGGTGGCGCGGCGGACCTCGGCCTGGTCGTCGCGCGCGGTGCGCATCAGGGCGGGCAGGGCGGTTTCGTCGCGCAGCCAGCCCAGCACGCCGACCGCTTCGCGCCGCACCGCGGCGCTTTCATCGCCCAGGGCGGCAATCGCGACCGGGGCGGCATCGGGGGCGGCGAGTTCGCGCAAGGCGCGCAGCGTGGCGGCGCGGGCAAAGCCGGTGGCACTGGCGGCGCGGGCGATCAGCAGCGGTGCCGCCTCGATCTCCCGTCGCGCTTCCAGCGTTTCGGCGGCGGCCTGGCGGACCGCGGGGGAGGCATCGTCGAGGGCGGCGATCAGGGCGGCGGCCAGATAGGCGCCGGGATGCTCCTCCAGCGCGCGGGCGGCGGCGGCGCGCACCTGCTCATCCGCATCGCGCAGCCCCGCCAGCAGCAGGTCGGCCGCTTCGGGGGAGACGGTTTCGGCAAGCTCCAGCATGGCGACGCGGCGAATGCCGGCATCGTCGTCGCGGGCGCGGATGGCGAGGTCGGCGAAATCCGCCTCCTCCGTGTCGAACAGGGCCATGATCAGCGCAGCAGATAGGGGATGTTGACGGTGACGGCGCCGGTCGGGCAATCGGCCTCGCACGGCATGCAGTACCAGCACTCGTCGTATTTCATATAGGCGCGGCTGCCGGTGACATCGATCGCCAGCACATCGAGCGGGCAGACATCGACGCAGACGCGGCATCCCTTGGCGGCGATGCATTTCGCATCGTCGACGATGACCGGCACCGAGGTATCGTGATTGGCAAGCGGCATGGGGCGGGCTCCTTCACTCGGCCGCTTGCGCGGCGGGGATGCGCAGGCGCTGATAGGCGGTCATTTCGCTGGCATCGACCGGCACGACATAGGGCGCGATCGGGCGCTTGCGGTGGCGGATGGCACCGTCCTGATCGCGCCACAGCATGGTGTGGCACTGCCAGTTCTCGTTATCCGTTTCCGGATGATCGACCCGGAAGTGATAGAACCCCCAGCGGCTTTCGGTGCGATAGAGCGAGGCGGCCGCGGCCATGTCGGCGCAATCGAGGATCGACTGCACTTCCAGGGCGCGCAGCAATTCATGCGGATCGCGCGCCACCATGTGCGACAGGTCCTCGCGGATCTCGGCGAAGCGTTCCTGGGCGATGCGCATCTTCGCCGTGACCTTGGGCGGGTTGAGATAATCATTCACCAGCCGGCGGGTCTTGTATTCGATCTCGTGCGGCGTGAGCCCGTCTTCGCGCAGCGTGGGCGCCAGCACGCGGGCCTGCTCGGCGGCGAGGAAATCCGCATCGACCTCCGCCAGATCGACCTCGGCGGCGAAGGATGCCGCGCGCGCGCCGGCGATGGCGCCGTTGACGAAGGCGCCCAGCATGTAGTTGTGCGGTACGCTCGCCATGTCGCCGGCCGCGTACAACCCGGGCACGGTGGTTTCGGCGAATTCGTTGACCCAGACGCCGGATGCGCTGTGACCGGCGCAGAAGCCGATTTCGGAGATATGCATCTCGATCATCCGCTCGCGGTAATTCGTGCCGCGCCCTTCATGGAAGCGCCCGCGCGAGGGGCGTTCATTGGAATGCAGGATGGTCTCGATCTCGCTGACGGTTTCCGGCGCGAGATGGGTCATGTTGAGGAAGACCGGGCCGTTGCCGCTTTGCAGCTCCCGCCAGAATTCCAGCATCATCTGACCCGACCAGTAATCGCATTCGATGAAGCGCTGGCCTTTATTATTCGCGGTATAGCCGCCGAACGGACCGGTCACGTAGGCGCAGGCGGGCCCGTTGTAATCCTTGATCAACGGATTGATCTGATAGCATTCGAGGTTCGCAAGCTCGGCGCCGGCGTGATAGGCCATGGCATGGCCGTCGCCGCAATTGGCGGCATTCTCGTACGTGCCGAACAGATAGCCGGAGCTGGGCAGACCGAGCCGGCCGGCCGCGCCGGTGGCCATGATCACCGTCTTGGCGCGCACCACCAGGAATTCGCTGGTGCGGGTATTCACCCCGATGGCGCCGGAAATACGGCCATCGGCGGCGCGCATCAGGCGGGTGGCCATGTAGCGGTTGATCACCCCGATGCGCAGCCGGCGAAGCTGGCGGTACAGCACTTTCTTGACGTGATGGCCCTGCGGCATGGGCAGCACGTAGGTGCCCATATGGTGCACTTTGCGCACCGCGTAATCGCCGGCGCCGTCCTTCTCGAACTTCACGTCCAGACTGTCGAGGAAGCGGATCATGTCGTAGCTGCCCTGGGCATAGGCCATCAGGGCGGGCTGGTGCACGATGCCGTCATTGGCGATGGTGATTTCCTTGACGTATTGCTCCGGCGTCGCATAGCCGGGAATGACGGCGTTGTTCAGCCCGTCCATGCCCATGCTGACCGCGCCGGAGCGCTTCACATTGGCTTTTTCCAGCAGCACGACGCGCAGATTCGGATTGGCTTCCTTGGCGCGGATGGCGGCCATCGGCCCGCCCGTGCCGCCGCCGATCACCAGCACATCGGCGTCGAGATATTCGGTTCCAGGCTGGCTCATGCCGCCCACTCCTGTTCGCTGATCGTCGAGAGAAAGACATAGGGAAAGACGCCGCGCGCATGGCCGTCGGAGAAATCGAGCTGCAGGGCGTAGCTGCCCATGGCGGATGCGGCGGTGATGCGGATCGCCGGATCGGCGTGCAGCGTACCGGCTGCCCGTTCGGCGGTGCAGCCGGCACAGCGACAGGAAAGCCGCAGCGCGCCGGCCGGAATTTCCTGCGCCCGCCCATCGGCGAAGTGCAGCGACAGCATGGCGCCGCCGCGCCGCAACGCCACCGTATCGGGCTCCATCGAAGGCATTGTCATGGCCGGTCCTTTCCGATGGCGCGATGATGCGGCGACGCTGCGGCGGCGGGTAGCAACTAGTTGCGCTTCATCTGCATCTCGACCTGCTTCTGCACGCCAAGCTGGGTCTGCACGCTGACCGGCATGTCGCTCATGTTCATGTCGCTGCCCATTTTCATCGGCATTTGCGGATGTTTGGTCAGCGCCGCCACCATGTCGGGGGCGGCAAGGGCGGTTGCGAAATCCATCGCCTTGCCGGTCTTGCCGGCGGCACGCGCTGCCTCCCCCTCGGTCATGAAGGCCAGCATCTTCTGGCCGGGGGCCGCGACATAATAGGCGTATTGCGCGAACAGCTTCAGCCCGCTGTCGTGATCATAGACATAGCCGGCATCGATCTTTTCCTTGGCCGGGCCGGCCGCGCGCATCGCCGCCAGCAGTGCCTCGTTATCGGGATAGGCCTTGATGCCCTTGCCGGCGATCCAGAGTTCCGGATTGCGATCGGCATCCGCCTTCGGATCATGCGGCGGGGCGGCCAGCGCCTTGGCGTAATCGAGGCCGAGCTTCTGATAGGCCGCTTCGATATAGGTGGAATTGACCCAGGATTTCATATCCAGCGCCGGGATATGCGCGTATTTCGCCAGAATCCCGTGATCGAAGGCGAGCGTCTCCAGCCATTTCGGCTTCAGCGTGGGATCGGCGTGCAGATAGCCGCCATTGCTGAAATAGAGGTAGAACACCTCCTTCGGGATCATCGTCCATTTCGCCATCATGGTGGAGGCGCGCATCGGATCGGCGCGGATCCATTTCTGCGCGGCGATCAGCGCTTCGACATAGGCGGTGACGATTTCCGGGTATTGATCGGCGAAGGCCTTGGTCACGACCACGCCGTGCAGATAGGGAATGCCGGTCGAGGCGCCGGAATAGATCATCCGCCCGGTGCCGTTATATTCCATGTATTCCGACATCGGACAGAAATCGGCGTGGGCGGCGATCTTGTGCGTGGCGATCGAGGCGATGCCGACCATCGGGTCCTGATTGACGATATTGAATTTGTCGATCGGGATGTGTTCGTCCTGGGCCATTTCGAACAGCATGCCCCAGGCGGCCGAACCGATCGGCACGGAGATCGCCTTGCCTTCCAGATCGCGCACGCTTTTGGCCGGCGAATTGGCCGGCACCACGATGCCGTTGCCGGCGCCGGTCAGGTTGTAATTGGTCATCGCGATCAGATAGGAGCGTTCCTTGGCGGTGGCCTGGAACCGCGCCCCGTTCACCACCAGCGGGTAGTCGCCCATCACCCCGAAATCGAGCTTCTTGGCCAGCATCATCTGGGTGATCGGCGCGCCGGAGGAATAATCGCTCCATTCCACGTCATAGGTGGCGTGCGCATATTTGCCGGTATGCGGCAGGTATTTCTGCAGCAGGTTGAGCCCCTTCATCACCACCCCGGCCGGGTAGGTGTCGGTGCACATGCTCTGATGGCCGATGCGGATGGTGATGGGATCGGCGGCCTGCGCGGGCGTGATCAGCGCGGGCGCGGCAAGCGCCGAGACCAGCGCGCAACTCAGTAGGGTTTTGCGAAACAAGGTGGCGCCTCCTGCATGGCCGGAGGCGCGGTGATTCCCGCGTTGCCGGCCGGTTGTGACGTCCCCCCATCGATGGTGAAAGCATGCGGAGCGGGCGAAGCCGGCGCCAAGCCGATTCAACCCGGGCTGGAAACTAATTGCCGGCCAGCATCCGTAGTACGCCCAACCCGGCGGCGCGGCCGGTGGCGAGGCATGCGTGCAGCAGATAGCCCCCGGTCGGGGCCTCCCAATCCAGCATCTCTCCGGCGGCGAACAGGCCGGGCAGGGCGGGCAGGGCGAAATCGTCCGCCAGCGCCGCCCAGGCGATCCCGCCGGCGCTGGAGATGGCACGCGCCAGCGGCGCCGCGGCGGTCAGGCGCAGCGGCACCGCCTTGATGCGCGCGGCAAGTGCTGCCGGATCGTCGCCGGGGATGGCGCCGGCTTCGCGCAGCAAATGGACGCCGACCGGGGCGAGGGATGCGGCTTTGCGCAGCCGGTTGCTGAGGCTTTCCCGCGTCCGCACCCGCGCCAGCCGCTCCGTCAACGCGGAATGCGTGACTTCGGGGCGCAGATCGATGGCGATCTCCACCGCCCCGCGCGTCGCGATCGCCTCGCGCAGCGGCCGCGCCAGGGCGTAGACAGCGCCGCCCTCGATCCCGGCGGCACTGACCATCGCCTCGCCGCGCACGCGCATGCCTTCGGCGGTCAGGGCGATGCCGGAAAGCGGTGTGCCGGCAAAACGCGCGGCGAAGGGTGCCGACCAAGGCACCAGAAAGCCGCAATTGGCCGGGGCGAAGGGGCGGGTCGGCACATCCAGCCAGCCGGCCCAGGCGCCATCCGAGCCCAGGCGCGGCCAGCTCGCCCCGCCGAGTGCCAGCACCACGGCGCGCGCCGGCAGCAGGGCGGGCCCGTCCGGCGTCTCGATCCGCGCGCGCGGGCCCGGCTCCAGCCCGAGCAGGCGATGGCGGGGGCGCAGCACCACGCCCAGCCCGGCCAGTCGCGCGAGCCAGGCCCGCAGCAAGGGCGAGGCCTTCATCGCGCGCGGAAAAATCCGCCCGGAGCTGCCGGTGAAGCAGGCCTGGCCCAGCCCCTCCGCCCAGGCGGTCAGCGAAGCGGTCGGGAACGCCTCGATGGCGCGCAGCAAGGTCGGGGCCGGCGGGTGATAGCGCGCCAGCAGGGCTGCCATCGGTTCGGCATTGCCGAGATTGAGCCCGCCGCGCCCGGCCATCAGCAGCTTGCGCCCGACGCTCGGCATGGCATCGCAGACCATGACCGCATGCCCCGCCGCGGCGATGGTCTCCGCCGCCATCAGCCCGGCAGGTCCGGCGCCGATCACCAGTACCGGCGCCGGCACCATGTCAGAACGCGTCCGGCGGGATGACGTTCTGCGGGCGCGGGCCGAGCAGGGCGGCGCGCATCGTCTCGGCCGATTTCACCCGGATATCGTGCCAGGCTTCCGGCGTGTGGAAGGCCGAATGCGGCGTGATGATCAGCCGCCCCATCACCCAATCCTCCTTGGCGCGATAGGCGCGCAGCAATTCCGGCACCGGCTCCACCGGCGGTTCGACCGGCAGCACATCGAGCCCGGCGCCGGCGATATGGCCCGATTTCAGCGCCGCCGCCAGCGCGTCCACGTCGATGATCGGTCCGCGCGCGGTGCTGACCACCACAGCGCCCTTGGGCAGCATGGCGAGTTCGGCCGCGCCGATCATGCCGCGCGTTTCCGGCGTCAGCGGCGCGTGGATCGACAGCGTGTCGGTCTGCGCGAGCAGGGCGGCGAGCGTCGGCGCGCGCTCCACCCCGATCGCCAGCTCCGCCCCGTTCGGGCGGTAGGGATCGTAGAACACCACGCGAAACCCCAGCGCCTTGGCGCGCAGCGCGGCGGCGGTGCCGATCCGGCCCTGACCGATGATGCCGAAGGTCTGCACCCCGTTGCGCCGGATCAGCGGGTCGAGGATCACCTTCCACGGCGCCGGCGGGTCGGCCCGCTGCGCCTCGTGATGCAGCAGCAGGCCGCGACGCAGCGCGAGCGTCAGGGCGATGGCGTGGTCGGCAACCTCGGTGGTGCCGTAATCGGGCACGTTGAGGATCATGATGCCGCGCTCGGCGGCGGCGCGGCGGTCGAGATTGTCGTAGCCGACGCCCATGCGGCAGATCGCCTTCAGGCGCGGAAAGCGCGCCAGATCGGCCGCCGTCACCTTGAAGCGCAGGATCATCAGCCCTTCGGCGGCGGCGCAATCGGCATCGGAGAGGTCGGCGATGCAGGTGCTGGATCGGGGGAAAATGACGCGCACATCGGGGCCGTAAATGCGCCGCTCCTCGGCATCGTCGGGGTAGACATTCTCCGAATAAAGCACCGTCGCGGTCATCGCCCATCCCTCCCTCGGTCCCTGGCCGGCGGAGAGTGCGGGCTGCGGGGGAGGGCTGCAAGAGGGGGGTGTTGCCACCCCGCCCGCCGCTGGGCACTGTGCCGCGAACCGCCCGAAACGATGGAGAGACAGACGATGAACGGCGCCGAAAGCCTGGTGCATACGCTGCTGCAAAGCGGGGTCGATACCTGCTTCACCAATCCCGGCACCAGCGAGATGCATTTCGTCGCCGCGCTGGACCGCATCCCCGGCATGCATTGCGTGCTGGGCCTGTTCGAAGGGGTGGTGACGGGCGCCGCCGACGGCTATGCGCGCATGTCGGGCAAATCGGCGGCAACCCTGCTGCATTGCGGCCCCGGCCTCGCCAACGGCATGGCCAATCTGCACAATACCCGCCGGGCCGGCGGCAAGATGGTGAATATCGTCGGCGATCAGGCGACCTATCATGCCCCGCTCGATCCGCCGCTAACGGCGGACGCCGAAGGCTGGGCGCGCGGCGTTTCCGGCTGGGTGCGCACGGCGCGCGACGTCGCGACCGTGGGGCGCGATGCCGCCGCCGCCGTGCAGGCGGCGGAAGCCGGCAACGGCACCATCGCCACGCTGATCCTGCCATCGGATACGTCGTGGAATCCGGGCGGGGTGGTGGCCGCGCCGCTGGCGCGCATCGCGGCCCCGCTGGCCGACCCGCATCAGGTGGAAGGGGCGGCCAATGTGCTGCGCCAGGGCGCCCGGGCCGGCGCCGGAGAGGCGATGGTGCTGCTGCTGGGCGGCGAGGCGCTGTCGGAGACCGGGCTGGCGCTTGCCCATCGCATCGCCGCGGCGACCGGCTGCCGGCTGATGGCCGAGGGATCGAACCGGCGCATGGCGCGCGGGCAGGGGCGCGTCGCGGTGGAGCGGGTGCCCTATGTCGTCGATCAGGCGGTGGCGGCGATGGCGCCGACGCGCCAGCTGATCCTGGCCGGCAGCCGCAAGCCGGTGACCTTCTTCGCCTATCCCGGCAAGCCGCAAAGCTCCATCCCCGATGCGGCGGAAGTGCAGGTGCTGGCCCGGCCGGAACAGGATGCGGTGGATGCGCTGGCGCGGCTGGCGGACCTGCTGGGCGCACCCGCTGCGGCGGCACCCGCTTATGGCCCGCGTCCGGAAATCGGCCGGGGCGCGCCGACGCCGGAATCCTTCGCCTTCACCCTGGCCGCGACCATGCCGGAAGGCGCGGTGATCGCCGATGAAAGCATCACTTTCGGACGCGGCTTCTTCGCCAATACCCGCGCCGCACCGGCGCATGACTGGCTGAACGTGACCGGCGGGGCGATCGGCGGCGGCATGCCGATGGCAACCGGCGCGGCGGTGGGCGCGCCGGGGCGGCGGGTGATCAACCTGCAGGCCGATGGTTCGGCGATGTACACGCTGCAATCGCTATGGACCCAGGCGCGGGAGAAGCTGGATGTCACCACCATCATCTTCTCCAACCGGAAATATCAGATCCTGCTGGGCGAGCTTGCCAATGTCGGCGCCAATCCCGGGCGCGTCGCGCTGGACATGATGGATATCGGCAATCCCGACCTGGATTGGGTGGGGCTCGCCCGTTCGATGGGGGTGGAAGGCGCGCGCGCGGCGGATTGCGAGACGGTGGCCGATCTGATCACCAGCGCCAATCGCCGTTCGGGGCCGTTCCTGATCGAGCTGATGATCTGACACGAATCCACCCGGCGGCGCGTGTCGCCGGGTGGGCGTCGGGTCTGTCAGACGCCCATGGAAGCGCCTGACAGACTCTCGTTTTCTGTTTGTCGTGTGATTCACGCCTACGGCGTTCCGCCTTCGCCGATCACACTCTAATTCGCGAAGGCCGCCTGGGCTTCGGGCAGCGCCCAGATTTTTTCGATCGCCGCTGCCCCGGCGCGGGTGATCGCCGCCTCGTCGGCGGCAAGGTAGCGTCCGTTCTCGATCAGTACCTGCCCGTCCACCACCACCAGATCGACATTGGCGCGATTGGCCAAGGCGATCAGCCCGCGCCTGGGATCGCCGAGCGGTTGCAGATGCGGATGGGTCATGTCGATCGCCGTCAGGTCGGCGGTGGCGCCCGGGGCGATCACGCCGAGATCGGGCCGGGCGATCGCCTCCGCCGCGCGCGCCGTCACCGCGTCGATCAATTCCGGCGCGCTGGCGATCGTCGCATCGGCCGCGACGATCTTGGAGATCAGCGAGGCGGCATTCATCTCCCCCAGCAGATCCATGTTGTAGCCATCCGTGCCGATCGCCGTGCGCAGCCCGGCGCGCGCGAAGCGACCGAACGCGGCGATGGTGCCGGCGCGGGCGAAGACCCGTGGGCAGTTCAGCACCGTGGCGCCGCGCGCGGCCATCAGGGCGAGATCGCTCTCGCTGCTGGCGATGCAATGCGCGGCCAGAAGGTCGGGGGCGAGCAGGCCCAGCCAGTCGAGATATTCCGCCGGGCTCCGCCCGCCATGGCGGGCGGCGATGGTGGTCACTTCCTGCGCGCTTTGTGCAAGATGGGTGGTGATCGGCACGCCGAGCGCGCGCGCCCGTTCGGCGCAGGCGCGCAGCAGATCGGGGCCGCATGTATCGGTGGCATGCGGGCTCATGGCCAGGCGGATGCGTCCCTCCGCCGCGCCGTGCCAGCGTTCGTACAGCGCATTCCAGGCCGTCAGATCGGCCTGCCCGTCATTGCCGGCATAGCGCACCACGCCATCACTACCGGCCACGGCATCGGCGGTGGAGAACAGATAGGGCGCGCCGTAGAAGCGGATGCCCATCTCCGCGGCGGCATCGAACATTTCCGGAATGCCGTTGCGGAACGGCTCCATCACCGTCGTCGCGCCGCCCTTGAGCAATTGCAGGATGCCCAGCCGCGCGACCGCCAGACGTTCCTGCGGGGAGAGAATATCGATGCCGCGCCGGGTCAGCGGCAGCAGCACGGTATAGACGATGCTCTGATTGTTGCGCCGCCCGTTGCCATCCTCGGTATGGGTGCGGGCGACGGCTTCGCTGAAGCAGTGATTATGCAAATTCATCAGCCCCGGCAGCAGGAACCGCCCGGGCTTGTCGAACACAAGGGCGGCCTGCGGGCGTTGCGCGGTGATCGCCGCGATCCGCCCCCCTTCCAGCAGCACCCAGTGATCGCGCAGCACCTCCTGCGCACCGTCGCGATGCGTCAGGACGTAGCTGGCGAAGATCGCCGTGCCGCTCACGCCGCGGCTTCTTCGTGCTTCAGGAAATTCGCGGCAATCGCCTCGCCGGTCGCGATCCAAAGATCGGGGCAGGATTTGGCGTAGAGCAGGAATTCCCGCAGCAGGCGCAGGCGCATCGGCCGGCCGCTGACCTGCGGATGCAGCACCGTCGTCACCATCGCCCCCCAGTCGCGGGTTTCGTCTAGCTCGTCCTTCCACAGCGACAGCACATGTTCCTTGGGAAAGATCGAACGCGGGCTGAAGCGCGCGGAAAGCCCGTGCATCCAATCGTCATAGCTTGCGGTGACCGGCAATTCGATGGTGCCGGGCGTGCCATCGGCCAGGCGATGGCGATAGGGCCGCACATCGTCGCGGAAGGAGGAGGAATAGACGATGCCGCGCTTGACCAGCCCGGCGCGCAGCGATTCGGTGAATTCGCCGAATGGCGCGCGATAGCCTTTCGGCACCACGCCGAGCCGGCGTTGCAGCGCCTCGAAGCCGCGATCCAGCTCCTCCTCGATCCAGGGATCGCCGGGATCGGGCAGCAGATGGTGATAGCCGTGATGGCCGATTTCATGGCCCGCGCGCAGCACCGATTCGGCCATCGCCGGATGCGCATCCACCGCCCAGCCGGTGGTGAAGAACGTCGCCTTGAGGTCCAGCTGATCGAGCAGTTCCAGCAGCTTCGGAATGCCGACGCGCGCTTCGTAGCCGCCGAAGCTCATGGTGATCAGCCGCGCCGCATGGGCCGGGTCCTTGCTGGTCCAGGCACTTTCCGCATCGATGTCGAAGGACAGAAACATCGCCGCGCCATAGGGCGCCGGCCACGGATAATCCGGCGCCGGCGGGGCGGTATTGGCGGGGATCAGAGGGATCCCCGCAAGCGCCTTACTGTCCGGCATTGATCATCGCCTTTTCGATCCCGTTCGCCTGCAGATGCCATTTCGCCAGCAGCGCCTTGTAGCTGCCATCGGCGATCATCGCATCGAGTGCGCCGTCCACCGCCTTCTGGAAATCGGTCTGATCGACGGGCAGCGCCAGCCCGTCATATTGCGTGGCGATCGGCCCGCCGACCAGGGCGAAGGTATCGGGCTGAAGCTGCATCAGGTACGGCAGCGTCTCGTTGCCCTGCATCGCGGCATCCACACGGCCTTCCAGAAGCTGGGTGCGCGCATCGGCGGAACCATCGGTGCCGACGAACTGGATGTCCTTGCCGTTGCAATGCGCGGCACTCCAGGCGGCGATCTCCTTCGGGTAGGAGGTGCGGCGGCTGGCGCCGACTTTCTTGCCGCACAGATCGGTCATGGATTTGAATTCGCCGGCCCGTTTGGCCTGGACGAAGAATTGCGGCCCGGTGCGCAGGTAATCGATGAAGGTCGCCACCGGATGGCGGGCGGCGAGATCGGTCATGCCCGAAAGGATGGCATCGACGCGCCCGGTATGCAGCGAATTCAGCATCTGGCTGAAGCTGGTCTCCTGCCAGACGATCCGGATGCCGAGCTTCTTGGCGATCGCCTCGCCCAGCTCCACATCGAAGCCGGTCAGCTTGTTGGTGGCGGGATCGCGGAATTCCAGCGGCGGGTAATTCGGCACGATGGCGACATTCATCTGGCCGGATTTGGCAATCGCCGGCGGCAGGCTGGCGGCGGCCGCCGGCCGCGCGGCGAGGCAGAGCGGCGCTGCGAGGCAGAGCAGGGCGGTGGCGAGGGCGCGTTTCATGCAAGGTCTCCTGGTGTCGGGAAAATCTCAGGCGATCACGGCGGACAGAAAAGCCCGGGTGCGGGCTTCCCGCGGGGCGAGCAGCAATTGCGAGGGGGGACCGGCTTCGACGACGGTGCCGCGATCCATGTAGACGATATGGTCGGCAACCTCGCGCGCGAAGCCGAGTTCATGCGTCACCACCAGCATCGTCATGCCGCTGGCGGCCAGTTCGCGCATCACCGCCAGCACCTCTCCCACCAGCTCGGGGTCGAGCGCGCTGGTCGGCTCGTCGAACAGCATCAGCATCGGCGCCATGGCCAGGGCGCGGGCAATCGCCGCGCGCTGTTGCTGCCCGCCGGAGAGTTGCGCCGGATAGCTCGCCGCTTTTTCGGCCATGCCGACGCGGGCCAGCAGGGCCATGGCCTGTTCCCGCGCCTCGGCGGGGGCGCGCTTCTGCACCTGGACCGGGCCTTCGATGATGTTTTCCAGCACCGTCTTATGCGGAAACAGGTTGAAGCGCTGAAACACCATGCCGGTTTTCAGGCGCTGGCGGGCGATTTCCGCCTCGCTCAGGCGGTGCAGGGTGCCGGCGCGTTCGCGCATGCCCAGCAATGCGCCATCCAGCCAGATGCCGCCGCCATCGATGCGGGCAAGCTGGTTGACGCAGCGCAGCAGCGTCGTCTTGCCGGAGCCGGACGCGCCGATCAGGCACACGACTTCGCCGGCCATCACGTCCAGAGAAACGCCATCGAGCGCGACATAGCTGCCGAAGGTCTTGCGTACATTGCGGATCGCAAGCAGGGGCCGGTTCATCGCGCCGGCCTTACGGTGCCGCGCGCATAGGCGCGTTCCAGCATCATCTGCAACGGCGTCAGCAAGGTGACCACCAGCAGGTACCAGAAGCCCGCGACCAGCAGCAATTCGATGACGCGGGAATTGGCGTAATAGATATTCTCCGCGCTGTGCAGCACTTCCGGATATTGGATGACGCTGGCCAGCGAGGTCGATTTGATCATGCCGATGAATTCATTGCCGAGCGGGGGGATCACCACCCGCATCGCCTGCGGCAGGATGATCCGCCGCAAGGCCCGCATGCGGCCCATGCCGATCGCCTGCGCCGCCTCGTACTGCCCGGCATCGACCGAGAGCAGCCCGGCGCGGATCACCTCCGACGTATAGGCGCCCTGGTTGATACCGAGGCCGAGCAGCGCGGAAAGGAACGGCGTCATGATATCGACGGCCCGCCCGGTCCATAATCCGGGAATGCCGATCACCGGAAAGACCAGCGCCAGATTGAACCACAGCAGCAATTGCAGGATCAGCGGCGTGCCGCGAAACAGCCACGTATAGAAGGCGGCGACCGAGGACAGGACCGGATTGGGCGATAGCCGCATGATCGCGACGATCGTGCCGAGCAGAATGCCCAGCGCCATGGCCAGCACCGCCATGATCACGGTATCGGCGATGCCGTGCAGGATCACCGGCACGGTCAGGAATTGCGCGACGATCTTCCAGGCGATCTGGCCGGTGGCAAATGCATGGATCAAGCCTGCCAGCACCGCGAGAATGGCGCCCGCCGAGAGGATGCGCCCCCAATGCGCCTGCCGCGCGATCGGCATGGCGCTGAGATCGGGAAACCCCTCGGCGAGCGAGGGCGGGTGGGCGGCTTGTCTGCTCATCGCGCGGCAACGGGCTCCACCACGCCGGCGCGGGCGGTGATGGCACCGTATTGGTCGGGGCGGCGATGGGCGGCGAAGTTGAACATCTTGTCCTTGCCCTGGCGGCATAGATCGAGGTCGCAATCGGCCACCAGCACCTCATCCGCCAGCGTCGCGGCTTCTGCAACAATCAGACCATTCGGATCGACGATGCAGGAAGCCCCGATCAACCCCGACCCGTCCTCCTCTCCGGCCTTGGCAACCGCGACGGCCCAGCTCGCGTTCATATAGGCGTTGGCCTGCGCCACCAGCTTGGAATGGAAGCTGCGCAACGCCGCGTCTTCGCTGCTGCCGCCATTCGGATCATAGGCGGCGGAATTATAGCCGAGGCAGACCAGCTCGACCCCCTGCAAGCCCAGCATGCGCCAGGATTCCGGCCAGCGCCGGTCGTTGCAGATCATCATGCCGAGGATCGCCCCGGCCCATGCCGGCCCGGCGCGGAAGGCGGGGAAGCCGAGATCGCCATAGGCGAAATAGCGCTTTTCCAATTGCTGAAAGCGCGCGCCCGGGCGCGGCTCGACCGAGCCGGGCAGATGCACCTTGCGGTATTTGCCGAGGATGCTTCCGTCCGGAGCGACCAGAAGGGCGCTGTTGAAGCGCTGCCCCGCCGGGGTCTGCTCGGCATAGCCGAGATAGAAGCCCACCCCCAGCGCGCGGGCGCGGTCGAAGAGCGGCTGCACCGCCGGGTTCGGCATGGCCTTCTCGAAATACGGCGCGAGCGCCGCTTCATCGAGCAGCCAGCGCGGGAAGAAGGTGGTCAGGGCGAGTTCGGGGAAGACCACCAGCCTTGCGCCCTGGCCGGCCGCCTGTTCCAGCAGGGCCAGCAGGCGCTCCAGCGTGCGGGCGCGCGGCTCGGCTTTCTGGGTGGGGCCCATCTGCGCGGCGGCGACACGGATGATGCGGCTCATTCTGCCTCCTGAAACGGCGTTTGCCTGCAAGGGAGGCGACGCCGCCGCCCCAGCCGATGGCGTGCCCGCATTCTGACCACGATGCGGCGCTGTCACAATTACCCAGCCTATGATATTTCGCGATGATCTATTCACAGAGATGATAGTGACCCTGCGCCAGCTCGAAATTCTCCGCGCCCTGGTGCTGCACCGGACCACGGTGGCGGCGGCGCGCGATCTCGGCCTGTCGCAGCCGGCGATCAGCAACGCGCTCAAGACGATGGAGGCGCAGGCGGGTTTCGCGCTGTTCGAACGGGTGACTAACCGCCTGCACCCGACGCCGGAAGCCCTCGCTCTGTTCCGGGAAGCCGAGGCGATCTTCACCCTGCACGGCCGGCTCGCGATGCGGCTGCGCGATCTGCGCGAAAGCCGCACCGGGCAGTTGCGCATCGTCGCCACCCCACCGCTGGCCTATGGGATCATCCCGCCCGCCCTGACGCAGTTCCTGCGCGGACGGCCGAATTTACGGGTGTTTTTCGATGTCCGCCGCTTCGAAGGGGTGGTGGAGGCGGTATTGACCAATGTCGCCGAACTCGGCTTCGCGCTGGGGTTTTCCGAACAGCCCGGCATTGGCTGCGAGGTGGTGCATGAAGGGGAGATGGTCTGCGTCATGCCCCCCGATCATGTCCTGGCGCGGCAGGAAGTGGTGCATGCCGCCGATCTGGCCGGCCAGGCGCTGATCGGGCTGGAACGCGGCACCAGGCTGGGCGAAGCGCTGCGACGCAGCTTTCAGAACGCCGACACCGCATTCCGCCCGAGCGTGGAGGTGCGCTACTGCAACACCGCCTGCGTGCTGGCCGCTGCCGGGGCGGGGGTGGCGGTGGTCGATCCGTTTTCGCCGCGCCAGGGAAGGGCGGAGGAATTGGCGGTGCGTCCCTTCCGCCCCGCCACGCGTGCCCAGGCCTGCATGCTGTGGTCGGAGGCAAGGCCGCTATCGCGCACGGCGCAGAGTTTCCTGCAGGCAGTCCGCGGCGTCGCCAGGCGCGCCTGACGCGCATCGCGCCTTCGCGTTCGCTCAATCCTCGTCGCGCGTGCGCCGCACCAGCACCTCGCGCTT
Source organism: Rhodospirillales bacterium (assembly GCA_028869595.1). GTDB lineage: Bacteria > Pseudomonadota > Alphaproteobacteria > Acetobacterales > Acetobacteraceae > JAGWRU01. The sequence goes on along the minus strand of JAGWRU010000132.1, from coordinate 16,253 downwards.
GCCGACATGGTTGGCCGCACCGACGATGCCTTCCTTCTCCATCTGCTCGATCAGCTTGGCGGCGCGGTTATAGCCGATATTCAGATGGCGCTGGATGAAGGACGTGCTCGCCTTGCCCTCGCGGGCCACCAGCGCCACCGCCTGATCGAACAGGCCCTTCTCGCCGTCGCTGGCCCCGGCAATGCCGGACAGGCCGGGATTGCCGGCCTCGTCCTCGGCCGCTTCGGTCACTTCCTCGATATAGGCGGGTTCGCCCTGGGCGCGCAGGAAGGCGACCACATCCTCCACCTCGCGATCGGATACGAACGGGCCGTGCACGCGCGTCACCCGCCCGCCGCCGGCCATGTAGAGCATGTCGCCCATGCCCAGAAGCTGCTCCGCGCCCTGCTCGCCCAGGATGGTGCGGCTGTCGAATTTGCTGATCACCTGGAAGCTGATGCGGGTCGGGAAATTCGCCTTGATGGTGCCGGTGATGACATCGACCGAAGGACGCTGCGTCGCCATGATCACATGAATGCCCGCCGCGCGCGCCATCTGCGCCAGGCGCTGCACCGCCGCCTCGATCTCCTTGCCGGCGACCATCATCAGATCGGCCATCTCGTCGACCACCACGACGATGAAGGGCAGCGTCTCCAGCGCCAGGGGCTGATCCTCGTAGGTCGGCATATGGGTGTCGGGATCGAAGCCGGTCTGCACCTTGCGCATCACCACTTCGCCGCGCGCGCGGGCATCGGCGACGCGTTCATTATAGGCGCTGATGCTGCGCACCATCAGCTGGCTCATGGCGCGGTAGCGGCGTTCCATCTCGCGGACCACCCATTTCAGCGCGGTGACCGCCTTGGCCGGCTCCGTCACGACCGGCGCCATCAGATGCGGAATGCCCTCATAGACCGAGAGTTCCAGCATCTTCGGGTCGATCAGGATCAGCCGGCACTGATCGGGGGAGGTGCGATAGAGCAGGCTGAGGATCATCGCGTTGACCCCCACCGATTTGCCCGATCCGGTGGTGCCGGCGATCATCAGATGCGGCATGCGGGCGAGATCGGCGATGATCGGCGCGCCGCCGATATCCTTGCCCAGCGCCAAGGCCAGCCGGCCGGGATGCTTGTCCATCGCCTCGGCGGAAAGCAGCTCGCTCAGGAATACCGTGTCGCGGCGGGCATTCGGCACCTCGATGCCGATCACGTTGCGCCCCTGCACGGTCGCGATGCGCACCGCCGTCACCGACATCGAACGCGCGATGTCATCGGCCAGCCCGATCACCCGGGCGCTGCGAATGCCCGGTGCCGGTTCCAGCTCGTACAGCGTCACCACCGGGCCGGGGCGAATCTCGACGATGCTGCCCTGCACGCCGTAATCGGCCAGCACGGTTTCCAGCAGCCGGGCATTGGCTTCCAGCGCTTCCTCGGTCGGGCCGGCGGCGGCGCGTTCGGGGGGCAGCTTCAGCAGCGACAGGGGCGGGAATTGCCAGCCGGCTTCCGGCAGCGGCAGGGCTTCCTGGCGGGGCTTGCGCGCCGGCGGCACTGCCGGGCGCACCGCGCGCGGCGCGCGCGGCGCGGGCAGGCGGGATTCCGGTCCGATCGGCTCGAATGCGGCGAGATCGGATGCGATGGCCGATTGCATGGCCGGGGCGGCGGTCGTCTCCGCCTCCGCGTCCTCCCATGGCGGGGAAAATTCCGGCGCCAGGGCGTGCGGCGCGGCGGCCTGCTCGGCGCCGAAGCGGGGTTCGCGGCGCAGGGCGGGCATGGCGGGTTCGGGGAAATATTCCTCTTCCGCCAGCGCGGGATCGGCGGCGCGGCGGCGGAACAGCCCGGCGGCGCGGGTGATCAGCCCGACCCCCGGCAGGGCCACGCGCACCCCCATGCGTCCGCCGACCCGGCCCACCATGCTGGCCGCGTCGCGCCCGGAGGAAAACAGAAACCGGCTGGAGACCGCGCTCGCGCGGCCCGCCGCCCGCCATTCGCCGCGTGACAGCCCCAGCGCCATCGGCACCAGCAGCACCGCCAGGCCGATGCCCAGCAGCGCCACCACCGCCATGCCGACCGGCCCGGCCAGATGATGGCCGGCACGCAGCGCGCCATGCGACAGCAGCATGCCGATCGCCCCGCCCGGGCCGGCACCGGCCGGCCAGGCAACCGGATGCGGGCTGGGCAGCGAGGCGAAAACACCGGCCACCACCGGCAGCGCCGCCAGCAGCGCGGCGAGACGCAGCGCGGTGCTGCCCAGGCCGCGGCCGGAGCCGATCCGCCACGCCCAGGCCAGCAGCACCAGGCCGGGCAAGGCGCCGGCCGCGCCGAACCCCTGCAGCAGCAGATCGGCGACCGATGCCCCCAGCGTTCCGGCCAGATTGGTTGCCGGGCCGAGCGTTGCCGTATCCAGCGACGGGTCGCGCGGATCATAGGTGGCGAGCGCCACCAGCAGGGTGAGCGCGACGATCGCCAGAGCAAGCGCCCACAGCACGGAAAGCCGCTGGACGATCAGCGTGCGCAGCGCCGGCGAGGCAAGGCGGCGCGCAGCCGGGGCGTGGGATCGGGCGAGGCTGGCCATGGGCGGAGTTCCCGGAACGTCGACAAAGCTGAGTCTCGAAGCGAACTCTACCCCGGAAGCGCTTGAAGGGCGAACAGGAAACCGCGAGGGGACCGAAGCTGGTCGGATCCGATGGCAGGCCAAGCCTTGCCGATCGGCCAGGGCGGGGCCATCAATACGTCCATGCCGATGATCGAAGCCGATTTCACCGCCGCTCCCCCGCCCGCGCCGCCGCCTGACCGGCTTTCGGTGGATGTCTGTGTCGTGGGCGCGGGGCCGGTCGGCGCCACGCTTGCCTGCCGGCTGGCTGCCGCCGGCCTGACGGTCGCGGTGATCGACCGCGCCGCGCTGCCGCCAATGGAGCATCCGGCGTTTGACGGGCGCGCCTATGCCATCGCCGCCGGCACCGTGCCGCTTCTGCAGGAGGCGGGGCTGTGGGAGCATCTGCCGCAGAAACCGGCGCCGATCCGCGATATCCGCGTCACGGACGGGCGGGTCGGGCGCGCCGCATCGCGCCTGTTCCTGCATTTCGACCATCGCGCCGCCGCCGATCCCGGCGCGGAGGCGCCGCCCTTCGGCTGGATGATCGAGGCGCGCAGCCTGCGCGTGGCGCTGAACGCGGCGCTGCATGCCCGGCCCGGGCTGCACGTCTTCGCCCCCGCCGAGGCGCGCGTGGAACGCCATGCGGAGGGCGCGCGGGTGCGGATCGCCGGCGGGCCCGAGATTGCCTGCCGACTGGTGGTCGCCGCCGAAGGCCGGCAGTCGCCGCTGCGCGAGGCAGCCGGCATCGCGGTGACGCATCTTCCCTATGACCAGACCGGCATCGTCTGCGCCATTCGCCATGAAAAACCGCATCACGCCACGGCGCTGGAGCATTTCCTGCCCGGTGGCCCCTTCGCGCAATTGCCGATGGGGGCGAGCGAGGATGCCGAGGATGGCGGCGCGGCGCATGTCTCGGCGATCGTCTGGACCGAGCGCACGCCGGTCGCGCGCGCCCTGCTGGGGTTGGATGCGCCGCGCTTCGCGCGCGAGATCGCCCGCCGGCTGGGGCCGCATCTGGGCGAGATCCGCGTGGTCGGGCGGCGCTGGTCCTATCCGCTCTCGGCGATGATCGTGCATCGCTATACCGATACCAGGCTGGTGCTGGTGGGCGATGCCGCGCATGGCATCCACCCGATCGCCGGGCAGGGCCTCAATCTGGGATTTCGCGACGTCGCCTGCCTGAGCGCGCTGCTGATGGACGCGGCGGGGGGCGATGCCGGCGATCCGGCGCTGCTTGCCGCGTATCAGCGGGCGCGCCGGCCGGATAACCTGCTGATGCTGGGCATGACGGATGGGCTTGACCGGCTGTTCAGCACCGATCGCCGTCCGGTGCGCATGGTGCGCGATCTCGGCCTGGGCGCGGTACAGCGCCTGCCCGGGCTGAAGCGGATGTTCATGCGCCGGGCCATGGGTTTGGCGCGCTAGCCGCGCCGGCCTATGCTTTCCCCATCCTGAATCGAGGGGGGAAGCGATGCGCGCGAAAGTGCTGCTGGCGGAAAATCCGCTGAACGATCTTGCCGTGGCGGCCGAGGTGGCGCCGCCCGATCTCGACCTGATCATCGCGCGCGCGGGCAGCGCGGAATATCGCGCCGCCCTGGCCGACGCGCTGTGCGTGGTCGGTTTCGGCGATGCGTCGATGGATGACGCCTTCTATGGGGCGGCGCGCAAGCTGCGGCTGGTGCAGTTGCTGAGTGCGGGGTACGACCGCTGCGATCTGGAAGCGGCGCGGCGGGCCGGCGTGCCGATCTGCAATAATGGCGGCGCCAATGCGACGGCAGTGGCCGAGCACACGCTGCTGCTGATGCTGGGTATCAGCCGGCGGGTGATGTGGCAGCACGCCAATGTCGCCGCCGGGCGCTGGCGCGGCAATAACGTCGCCGATACGCGGCTGTACGAGTTGGACGGGCGCACGCTGGGCATTGTCGGGCTCGGCACGATCGGCAAGAAGGTCGCGCGCATGGCCCAGGCTTTCGGCATGAACGTGCTCTATTACGACGTGAAGCGCCTGTCGGAGGAGCGGGCCGATGCGCTGGGCGTGCGTTTCGCCTTGCTGAACGAGGTGCTGCGCCGTGCCGATCTGGTGTCGCTGCATGTGCCGCTGCTGGCCTCGACACGGCACATGATCGGGGCGGCGGAATTGTCGGCGATGAAGAAGACTGCCTATCTGATCAATACCTGCCGCGGACCGGTGGTGGATGAGGCCGCGCTGACCGCGGCGCTGGCGGCGGGCACGATCGCGGGCGCCGGGCTCGATGTGTTCGATCAGGAGCCGCCGCCGGCCGATAATCCGTTGTTCACCCTGCCCAATGTGCTGCTGACCGCGCATATGGCGGGACCGACCTGGGATAATCAGTACACCCGCTATCGCAATGCCTTCGATAACTGCCAGCGCGTGGCGCGCGGCGAGGCGCCGCTTTGGGTAGTGCCGGAACTGGCCGGGTAGCGCATCGGGGCGGGGCGAAACGCTTGCGCCGGTGATCGCGCAAGCGGGTCGAAAAACGGCCGCATGTCCGGCAAGGAGGTCGGTGCCGGACATGCCCCGCTTGCTTGCTCATCGCGCGGGCGGCGCCTGCTTGATCGATGCCGCCGGCACCTGTTCCAGCCTTTTGTCGTGGCCGACCAGCACCAGGACGGTGCCGGCGATCAGCGGCCCGATCGCCAAAGCGAGCAGGGAGAAACTGGTGCTGCCCGTGGCATCGCGCACCAGCCCATAGACCGTCGGTCCGGCCCAGCCGCCGAGATTGCCGAGCGCGTTGATCATCGCGATCCCCCCGGCCGCCGCCGTGCCGGTCAGCATCGTGCCGGGGATCGACCAGAAGCAGGGCGCGAAGGATTGATTGCCGATCACCGCGACGCACAGCACGACCATCAACAGCACCGGATGCCCGCCGCCGACGAATTTGCACACGACCATTGCCACCGCGACGATGAACATGGTGGTGGCAGCATGCCACACACGCTCTCCCTTGCGGTCGGAACTGCGGCTCCACAGGATCATCGCGACGAAGCCGAACAGGAAGGGAATGGCCGCGACCGGGCCGATCCAGGCCTTGCTGACGCCGAGGCCCTTGACGATCAGAGGCATGAAGAAGACCAGCCCGTAGCCGGCATATTGGTGGCCGAACTCGACGAAAGTCAGCAGCCAGACTTTGCCGCTGCGCAGTGCGCTGCCCAGCGAATAGGTATGCACCGCTTCCTGCTGGGCGCGTTCGGCGGCAAGCCGTCCTTCCAGCCAGTCCCGTGATTGCGGGCTCAACCAGGTGGCTTTATGCGGACGGTCGATCAGCAGTCGCAGCACCAGAAAGCCGGTGATGATCGAGGGCAGCGACTCCATGATGAACAGCCATTGCCAGCCCGCGACCCCGAGTACGCCATGCAGGCGCAGCAGCAGGCCGCCGATCGGCGGGCCGAGGATCTGCGAGATCACGCCGGCCGACATGAACCAGGCGACCATGCGGCTGCGATAGCGGGCGGGAAACCACCAGGTGATGTACAGCAGCACGCCGGGGAAGAAACCCGCCTCGGTCAGGCCCAGCACGAAGCGGATCGCATAGAAGCTGCCGGCATTCCAGACGAAGGCAGTCAGCCCCGACACGATCCCCCAGGTCAGCAGGATGCGCGCGATCCAGAGCCGCGCACCGAAGCGGTCGAGGATGAGGTTGCTCGGGATCTCCATCAGCAGATAGCCGAGGAAGAAGATGCCCGCCCCGAAGCCGAACTGCGCATGGGAGAAATGCAGGTCAGGACTCATGGTGGTGGCCGCCATGCCGACATTCGCGCGATCGAGGCTGGCGCAGAAATAGCCCAGCATCAGGATCGGCAGCAGGCGCCAGGTGACAAGCCGCATCGTCTCCTTTTCCAGGTTCTCGATGGTCGGTGTGCCGGCGGCTTGAAGCGGTGGATGGACGTTCATGGTTTTCCCGTTCTCTCTTGCGCGTGCGGGTTTGCTGCGGGCGCTGCCGCCGCCCGATATGGCTGGCATGGGGATGGCGGCTCAGACGCGAAGCCGGCTCACCTCGTCCTCGATCAATGCAATGCCGAGGCCTGCTTCGGTCGGCAGATGGAACAACCCGTCCACCGGCTTCGGCGGATTGCGGAAGATCGCGTGCCGTCGGGTGGAGGGGTCGTCGAGTTCGCAGGGTTTCGTTGCCTGCGCCTGCACCGCGCAGACATGCAGATTGGCGAGATGGCCGATGGTCGGCTGGGTCTGGTGCGGCACCAGTTCCACACCATGCGCCTGGCATAGCGCGGCGCAGCGCATCAGCCCGGTAATGCCGCCCATCTTGACGATGTCGGGCTGCACCATACGCAGGCCGGCATCGATCAGATCGGCGACGGCGGCAGTGGTATAGCTTTGTTCGCCGGCCGAGACGGTGATGTCGAGCTGGCGTGCCAGCATGCCGAGATCGCGGACATGGTAGTGCTGCAACGGCTCCTCGAACCACCAATAGCCCAGCTCTTCGAGCGCACGTCCGACCCGCATCGCCCCACCGAAGGAGAGGCCGTTATTGGCATCGAAGGCGAGCGGGAAATCGTCGCCCACCAGACGCCGTACGGCGCGCGCCTTGGCGATGTCGCCGGGAATGTCGCGATCGGGTTCGGTGCGATCGTTATCGAAGCGGATCTTGATGGCGGCAGGCTTGTCGCGCAGGCGCTGCTCCACCACCCGACATACTTCGTCCACGCTGCGCTGGCCGGCGCCGTTGCGCCCGATCGAGGCATAGAAGGGCAGCGCCGTGCGCCACGCGCCGCCCAGCAATTTATAGATCGGCTGGCCGAGCATCTTGCCCTTCAGATCCCATAGCGCGATGTCGATCGCGGCCAGCGCGCCGGACAGCGCGCCTTCGGGCCCGAGCTTCACCAGGCGGTGCATCAGCCGATCCTGCAACACGGCATGATCGAGCGGATCGGCGCCGATCAGGGCGGGGGCGATGTCGTGCTCGATCATGGCGAGCGAGGCGCGCCCGCCCTGCATCGGCGAGGCCTCGCCCAGCCCGACCAGCCCGTCACCGGCATGGATGCGCACATAGGCGCTGCGTGTCGTGGGCTTGTCCGTGGGCGCCCATTGAATCTGAAAGGTTTCAACGCGTTCGATCTTCATGGACGTCCCCGGCAAGATTTTAGAAAAAAGATAATCTATTATCTAAGCGGAGATTGCAATGCCGCCGGCCGGCGTTCATTCGATGCCGGGCGGGTCGCGGTGATGCCCGCGGCGATCCAGGCGCGTCTGGCAGATCGAGGGATTGGCTTGTCCGAATATTCGACGCTTCCGCACGACCGGCTGGGCGTGCCCAACTACCAGCGTGTCCGCGATGCGATGCGGAGCGACATCGCGCGCGGTGTGCTGGCCGCCGAAACCCGGTTGAAGATCGCCGATCTCGCCGCGCGCTACGGGCTGAGTCCGGCGCCGATCCGCGAGGCGCTCGGCCAGCTCGCGGCGGAAGGCTGGGTCGTCCTGCACCCCAATCGCGGCGCCTGGGTGCGCGCCATCGACGAGGCGTTTCTGCGCGACCTCAATGACATCCGCGTCGCGTTGGAATCCTATACAGTCGGCTTGGCCGCGGCGGTCGCCACGCCTGCCCAGGTCGATGCGCTGGAACGGATCGAAGATGCCTATGAGGCCTGTCTATCGGGTGTGGAGGGTGCTTCCGCCACCGCCGCGCTGATCCGCTTGAACGCCGCACTGCACGAGGCGATTCACGATATCCGGCCGAACCACGAAGCGCTTGCGTTGATGCGTCGGTATGGCGTGTTTTTCAACACGATGCGCGGTGCCTGGGGCTATGGCGATTATCGGCCGAAGCAGATCGCCGCCGAACATCGCAGCCTGCTTGCCGCGTTCCGCCGCAATGACGGGGCGTTGGCCGAGCAGATTTCGCGCGAGCATATCGGCAATGCGATGGCCGACCTGATCCAACTCTGGCGCAATGGCGGGCGGCGATAGGGGGGCGACCGCCGCACGCGCCATCATCCGCGTCGCTTAACCGCTTCTTCATCGCCTTCTTGCAGGGTGAGGGGATGGTTTCCTTCTCCCCCCTGTCGTCGGCGTCGCAAGGGATCGGCACGGCCGGATCGCCCGGCATCAGCCGGGTGCGCGCCGGCGCGCTAAGTCCCGCGCCGAATGCGGCGATGGCGGTCGGACGCCCGGGCCAGAGCGCATCGCCGCAGGACGGCACCCCGCCCAGCCGCGCCCTGCCGCGCGGTTCGCTGCTGGATTTATCCGTGTAGCCGGGGGCGGCGGGCAGGCACATGGCGGGAGGAGGAGGCAGGATGATGAGGCTTGAAGCGGCCCAGAAGGCAGCGTATATCCACCGTGGATATACATCCGAGGCGGCGATGCCCACGCGTACTTCCCTGTTCCTCTCCAACCGTTCCCAGGCGGTGCGCCTGCCCAAGGCGGTGGCTTTCGCCGACGATGTGCGGGAAGTGGTGATTCTGGCCGATGGCCCACGCCGGATCATCATGCCCGCCGATGCGGCATGGGACGATTTCTTCGCTGCCGCCGGGACCGATCTCGGCCCGCGCCGGCAACCGCCGATGCAGGAGCGCGAGCGTCTCTGATGCTGCGCTACCTGCTGGATACGAATCTGTGCATCCGCGTGCTGCGCGATCGTCCGCAAAGCCTCCGCCCCCGCTTCAACGCCCATGCCGAGGCGATGTGCCTGTCCGATATCGTGCTGTACGAGCTTCTCTACGGCGCGGAACGATCGAACGATCCCCCCCGCATGCGCCGCGAGGTCGAGCGTTTCGCCGCCCGTTTGAGCATCGCCCCCTTCGACAGCAAGGCGGCATTGCATACGGCGGAGATCCGCGCCAATCTCGAAGCGCGCGGCTGCATGATCGGGCCGTACGATCTGATGATCGCGGGTCACGCGCGCAGCCAGGGGCTGATCGTCGCGACCGGCAATCTCGGCGAATTTCAGCGCGTCGAAGGCCTGCGCTGCGAGGATTGGATGGCGGACGTCGCCTGAGGCGTCGCTACGCCCCCACGCTCTGCATCACCAGCTTGACCAGTTCCGGCGTCATATGCGCCGCGGCCGCCGCCTTGGCCTGACCGGGCAGCATCTTCTCTCGCACCGCCGCCCGTTCCGCCGCCGGCACCACCACGAAAGTGACGCCATGCTTGGTCAGCTCCGCCTGGGCGGAAGCCTGGGTCTCTGCCGTCCTGTTGCGATAGGCGGCGAGGTTCTCCTCCCACAGCCCGCGCATGGTTGCCTGCAACTTGGGGCCCAGCTTCTGCCAGAAGGCATGGTTCATCATCGGCATGTAATAGGAATAGGCCTGATCGTCCTGCAGCGAATGGCGCATTCCGGAATCGAACAGCTTGGCGGTCAGCGTGCTGTCATTGGTGGTGATCAGCCCGTCGAAATTGCCTTGCGACATGGCCAGCGGCACATCGGGCCAGGCGGTCACATTGGGAATGCCGCCGAAGAATTTGATGCGCCAGGAATTGAGCGCCCCGCCCGGGCTGCGCAGCGTCATGCCGCGCAAACTCTCCAGTGAGGTCATGGGCTTTTTCGACGAGAACCAGTTGTTGAAGCCCCAGTTCAGCCAGCCGCCCAGGATTTCCACGCCCAGCTTCTTCGTCATTTCCCCATTCACATGCTTGCCCGCCGCGCCGTCCACCGCCTTGTCCACGCCGGCGGCCGGCATGCCGTACAGCCCCGGCAGTTCGGAGAAATCGGCATCCGGCACGAAGCCGGTCAGCGTCCAGGTGCCCGGGCAGCACAGCTCTACCTGGCCCTGCACCAGCGCCTTCACCACATGCAGATCGGGAAACAGCGCGCCGCTTTCGAACAGCTTGGTCCGCACCGCGCCGCCGGAAGCCTTCTCGACCTTACCCAGGAAATCGCGCAGCGCGATGTTGCGCGGATGGCTGGGCGCGGTATCGACCGAGGCGCGCAGCAGCAACGGCGCCGCCGCCTCGGCGCGCGTCAGGAAGGGACGGGAAAGCGGGAGGGCGGCACCGGCGATTGCTGCGGTCGCGAAGACGCGGCGGCTGATTGGCCCGGACATGTTCTTCTCCCTGTAGAATTGTTTAATTGTCTTACAACTGCACGCAGCGCAGGCGCGGTCAAGGGGAAGGGCGCGAACCGCTCATTCCGACGCCATCGCCACCTGCACCAGCCAGCGCCGCACGATCTTCGCCTCCGCCGCGCTCAGCCCGGCATGCAGCGCGCGTTCCTCGGCGGCCATGGCCTGGCGCGCGCGGGATAGCGCGGCGGCGCCGCTGCGGGTCAGGGCGATCTGGCGGATGCGTCCGTGCACGGTATGGGCATGGCGTTCGATCCAGCCGGCGCGTTCCAGATTGGCGACGATCACGCTCAATGTCTGCGGCGTCAGCAAGGCGGCGCGGGCGAGATCGGCCGAGGACGCGCCAGGATAGGCGCCAACCATCACCAGCGCCATGAATTGCGGCAGAGTCATGCCCTGCGCCGCCAGCGCCTGTTCTGCCCGGTTGCGCCAGACAGTGTTCGCCTGGCGCAGCAGATAGCCGAGATGGCCTTCCTCGCCGCGCTTGCCTTGGCCGATGGCGGGGATGGAACCGGGCTTGTCGCTCATATCAGGGCTCTTATACCATATTCGTGTTCTGATACTAACGATCCGACCCGCAGGAGCCAAGCATGTCCGACCTCGCCCCGCCCGGTTTCGCCGCTTTCGAGGCGCTGGCCCCCGATATTTCCGCCGGGCTGCGCGGTCTCGGCCGGGCCATGGGCAGCCCCGCTTTCGATCCGCATCTGGCGGAGCTGGTGCGCCTGCGCGTCTCTCAGATCAATGGCTGCGCCTTCTGCCTGCAGCATCACCTGATCGTCGCGCGCCAGCTTGGCGTGCCGGCGATCAAGATCGATCTGCTGGCCGGCTGGCGCGACGCCACGGTATTCTCGCCGCGCGAAATGGTCGCGCTCGCCTGGGCGGAGCATCTCACGGCGATCGCCGCCGCGCCGGTGCCCGAACACGCCTATGCCGCGGCCCGCGCCCATTTTTCCGAAGACGAGATGATCCGCCTGTCGGGCGCGATCGCCACGATCAATGCCTGGAACCGGCTCGGCACCGGCTTCCGCTTCGCCCCGCCGGGGCTGTGAGCATGCGCGCGATCCGCCGCTTCTATGATCGCCAGGGCCTGCTGGCCACGGCATTGCGCTTCGGCGTGCCGGTCGAGGCCGGGTGACGGGCTGCCTGCTCCCTCTCAGCGCCGCCATGCTTGATCCCGCCGCGCGAAGGCGGCAGCATCGGTCTATGCCCGATTTCGTCCGCCGCATCCCCGATGGCGATAATCGAGAGCGGCTGGTCTGCCCCGATTGCGGCCATGTCGCCTATGAGAATCCCAAAGTCATCGTCGGCGCGGTGGTCGCCGATGCAGGCCGCGTGCTGCTGTGCCGGCGCGCGATCGAGCCGCGGCGCGGTTTCTGGACGCTGCCCGCCGGCTTCATGGAGTTGGGCGAGACGCTGGAAGAAGGCGCCATGCGCGAAGCGGCGGAGGAGGCGCAGGTCGCCATCGTGCCGGACGGGATCCTGGGCGTCTATTCGATCAGCCGGATCGGCCAGGTGCAGGTGATCTTCCGCGCCGGCATCGCCGAGCCCGCCGATCCCGCCGCGCCGCGCTTCGCCCCCGGCCCGGAAAGCCTGGAAGTGGCGCTGTTCGCCTGGGAGGATATTCCCTGGGACTTGTTGGCCTTCCCCTCGGTCCACTGGTCGCTCAAGGCCTGGCGCGCGACCCGGGGCGCCCCGCTCGGCGCGCCGATCGGCAATCCGGCCGACGATCCGCGCGGCATCGGGCGGAGCAAGCCGCCCGCGCCATGAGGCGCGTCGCCACCCTGACCGGCGGGCTGTGCCTGGCGGCGCTGCTGGCCCCCGCCCTGCCGCTGCCCTTGCCGCCGCCGCCCGCGCCGCCCGATCCTCGGGCCGGGGTGCGCGCCGCCCCGGTCCCCGATCCCGATATGGAAGGGCTGCCGGCGGCGCCGCCGGAAACCATGGTGCGCCCGCGCATGTTCCGCCAGACCCGTCCCGGTTTCGATCAGGGCTATCTGCCCGGCTCGCAATTCCAGTCGGAGGAGGAGCGGCGGGTGATCGCCACCCCGGGCGTCAGCGTCAAGGTGCCGCTGCCGTGATCGCGCCATCGGGCTGAATCGCCCGCGCAACGATCGGCCGGCAAGATTGCCGCGCCAGGGCGAAGCGACTATCACCAAGCCTCCCTCCGATCGCGGACCGCATTGCCGATGCTGCTTTCCCGCCTGTTGATCCGGCTGGTCGATGCCAGCCGTCGTGCTGCCCTGCTGGTCGTGCTGGGCGGCCTCGTCCTGGCGGGGCTGGCCGGGTGGTTCGCTTCCTCCCATCTCGGCGTCACCACCGATACCGATCAGATGTTCGCCGCCAGCCTGCCGTGGCGGGTGCAGAAGGCTCGGCTCGACCATGATTTCCCGCAATTCACCGATCTGCTGGTCGCGGTGGTCAATGCCAGACTGCCGGAGGAGGCGGATGCCACCGCCGCCGCCCTGGCCAAGGCGCTGGCCGGTGATCCGGCGCATTTCCGCAGCGTGACGCGGCCCGATGATTCCGAATTTCTGCGTCGCAACGGGCTGCTGTTTCTCGACGTCAAGCAACTGACCGCGCTGATGAACCAGACCATCGATGCGCAGCCTTTCCTGGGCCAGCTGGTCGCCGATCCCTCGGCGCGCGGCCTGTTCGCCTCGCTCGCACTGCTCGGCATGGGGGTGACGCAGGGCGGCGTCGATCTCTCGCCCTATCTGCCGGCGTTGGAGGGGTTCCATCGGGCGATGGCGGGCGCGCTGGCCGGGCATCCGGCGCCGCTTTCCTGGATGTCGCTGCTGGGCGGCGAGATCGCCAAGCAGGCCGGGCCGTACCGCTTCGTGCTGGTGCAGCCGAAACTCGATTACGGCGCGCTGGAACCGGGCGGCGCGGCGACGGCGGCGCTGCGCGCGGCGGCGGCGAAACTGCCTTTCGTCGCCGATGGCAGCGCGCGGGTGCGGATCACCGGCTCGGTCGCGCTGGCGGATGAGGAATTCGCCTCGGTCGCGCATAATGCGGTCTATGGGCTGATCGGCAGCGTCATTCTGATCACGCTCTGGCTGTTCCTGGCGGTGCGGACCTGGCGGCTGATCCTGCCGATCCTCGGCACGCTGGGGCTGGGGCTGATGCTGACGCTGTTCTTCGCGGCCGTCGCGGTCGGCACGCTCAATCTGGTTTCGGTCGGGTTCGGCATTCTGTTCGTCGGGCTGGCGGTCGATTTCTCGATCCAGTTCGCGGTGCGCTATCGCGAGGCGCGGCATGATTGCGCCGATCCGGCCCAGGCCATGGCCGAGACGGCGCGCCGGGCGGGCGGGGCGATCCTGATCGCAGCCGTCGCCACGGCGGCCGGATTCCTGGCCTTCGTGCCGACCGCCTTCAGCGGCGTGGCGGAACTCGGCCTGATCGCCGGCGCCGGTATGCTGATCGCGTTCCTGTGCACCATGACGTTTCTGCCGGCGGCGATCGCGCTGTGCCGCCCCAGGGCGGAAGGGCGGGACGTGGGGTTTGCCTGGGCCGCGCCGCTCGATCCGCTGCTGGGCGGGCATCGGCGCGCCGTGCTGGCAGGTTTTGCCGCGTTATCCGTGCTGGCGCTGGCGCTGGCGCCGCGCCTTGGCTTCGATTCCGATCCGCTGCACACCAAGAACCCGAATACCGAGGCGATGCGCACCTTGCGGGATCTGATGAACAACCCGCTGACCAACCCGTACAGCATCGACATCCTGGCCAGGAATGCCCAGGCCGCCGCCACCCTGACGACGAAGCTGGAGGCGCTGCCCTCGGTCGCCCAGGTGATCTCGATCGACAGTTTCGTGCCGCACGACCAGGACAAGAAGCTGGCGATCATCGCCGATGCCAATTCGATCCTGGCCCCGACCCTGCTGTCGCACCCGGCCGTGAGCCCGGTGACGGCCGATGAAATCCGCCTGGCGGCGCGGGCGGCGCTGTCGCAGCTGACGCCGGCGCTGGCGCATCTGCCGCCCGGCCATCCGCTGGCGGCGATCGTGGCCGATCTGCGTGCGGTGGAAACCGCCCCGGATGCGACGGTGATGGCGGTGAACCAGGCCCTGACCGAATTCCTGCCCGCCGAGCTCGACCGGCTGCGCACCGCGCTTTCCGCCGTGCCGGTGACGCTGTCCGATATCCCCCCGACGATCGCCCGCGACTGGCTGCTGCCCGATGGCGAGGCGCGGATTCAAGTGACCTCCAAGGCATCGGCGCGCGACAGTGCCGGGCTGCATGAATTCGTCCGCCAGGTGCAGAGCGTGGCCCCCGATGCCGGCGGTTCGGCCGTGACCATCGTCGCGACCGCCGCCACCATCGTCGGCGCCTTCCGCGAGGCGGCGATCGGCGCGGTGATCGCCATCGCGGTGCTGCTGTTCGTGGTGCTGCGCCGGGTGGTCGATGTGGCGCTGGTGATGGCGCCGCTGCTGCTATCGGCGCTGCTGACCGTGCTGGTGGTGGTGGGCACCGGGATGGAGCTGAATTTCGCCAATATCATCGCCCTGCCGCTGCTGCTTGGCGTCGGGGTGTCGTTCAACATCTATTTCGTGATGAACTGGCGGGCCGGCGGGGTGGCGCCGCTGGGTTCGGCGACGGCGCGGGCGATCGTGTTTTCCGCACTGACCACGGCGACCGCCTTCGGCTCCCTGGCGCTGTCCGAGCATCCCGGCACGGCGAGCATGGGAACGCTGCTGCTGATCAGCCTGGGCTGCACGCTGGTGGCGACGCTGGTGTTCATGCCGGCACTGCTCGCGAGCCTGCCGCGCGCGCGCTAGCACGGGATCGGCGCAGGCCGGCTCAGGCTTTCTTCACCAATCCGATGCAGGCTGGGGCGATGCGCGGTCCCGTCCTTTGCATGCTGCTGTTGGGTTTGCCGGGGGGTGTCGCCGGCGCGGCGCCGGTTCCGGGCTGTGGGGACGCCGCGCCGCAGGCCAGCCTGCCGCTGGCCATCGACCTTGCCGGACGCCCCGGCGTGCCGGCCGGGATGACCGGGCAGATCGGCATCGCCGTGCCGGTGGAGAATGCCCAGCCGCAAGGCGTCGCCGCCGGTTGCGATCCGCCGCCGCCGCCGGTCGCCGATGTGCTGGCCGGCCCGCCTGCCGCCGATCTGCTGACCGGGCCGGAGCCGCCGTCCGGGCAGCGCTGAGGCCTTACTGGCCGCGCAGCACGTAATGCATCAGGAATTGAAAGGTGTAGGGCTTGGTGCGCCCGGGAATGGGCGGCAGGTTGGCATCGCGGAACATGCCGGTCAGCGCCATGTCGAGCCAGACGGAGCCGGAGCTGCGGTCGAGCGTGACCCGGCGGACATGCCCGCCCGGCTCCATCACCACGGTGACCTCCACATCACCTTGCTGGCCGGCATACCCGGCCTGGGGCGGATAATAGGCATGGGCCTGCACCCAGGCCGATAGCGCGTTGCCCCAGTCGGGGCCGACATTCTCCCCCTCGACGGTGGCGAAGGAGCGGTTATTGGCGACGCCGCCGCCAATATTGCCGAGCGACAGATCGAGCCTGTGCCGCCCGGGCGGCGCGGCGCGCGCGGCGCGTTGCGGCGCGGGGGCGTTGAAGGAGAAATTCTCCGGCATCGGGAAAGCATTGCCGGGACGTGCCGGCGCGGCGCGGCGCGGCGGCGGTTTGGTCGCGGGGCGGGCGGGCGC
>JAGWRU010000131.1 GCA_028869595.1 Rhodospirillales bacterium | reverse complement strand
TCGAAATCGGCGATCACGCCGTCGCGCAGCGGGCGGATGGCGGAGATGTTGCCGGGCGTGCGGCCCAGCATCTGTTTAGCTTCCTCGCCCACGGCCAGGACGTGTTTCTTGCCGCGCACATCGGCGATGGCGACGACCGAGGGTTCGGCCAGCACGATGCCGCGCCCCTTCACATAGACCAGCGTATTGGCCGTACCGAGATCGATCGCCATGTCGGCCGACATGAAGCCGAGCAGCCGTGAGAACATAAAGGGAATCCCTGCGCCAGTCCGACGGATGCGCTATGGCGGCGGGCCACGCGCCAGGGCGGGGGATTAGCCCCGCCACGCCTCGGCCACAAGGGGCGATGCGATGCCGGCGCGCAGTTCACACCTGCGTGTAACACGCAATCGCCGCATTTCCGCCATTGGGTGTCCCATTCCAGGCGCTTACGTGTGCGTTGTTCGTAACGACCCTGCGAGGGCAGAAGCGCAGCGTCGCGCATTGCCCGACCCGCAGGGGATCATTCGAGGAGGATTTCCATGACCACCGAACTTCAGACCGTTGCCGTTTCCCCCGCCCGCCGCCCGGCGATGCGGATCGCAAGCCTTGCCCTGGCCGGCGCCATGGCGCTGGGACTTGCCGGCTGCGGGCGTTCGCCGGGTGATCGCGCCGTCTCGGGCGGTCTGATCGGTGCCGGCGGCGGCGCGGCGATCGCCGCAATGACCGGCGGTGCGCCGCTGGTCGGTGCGGCGGTGGGCGCTGCGGCGGGTGCGATCGGCGGTGCGGTGACCAGCCCGAACACCGTCGATATGGGCCGCCCCGTCTGGAAGTAATGCGGGGCGGGGCGTGACACCCGCCTGGAAGTGATGCCGGCATACCGCTACCCTGGCGCTGCGGCATCGGATCGGCATGTGCATGACGCGTTGCGTACATGTCGATCCGATGCCGCTTCGAATTGCGCGGGAGAGCGGGAATGCGGCATTGGGTGTTGATGGCCGGGCTGGCATTGGGCCTGGCCGGGTGCGCCGGCAGCCCGCAGGCCATGGGGATCACCGGCCCGGGAATGACCGAACCGCCACCGATCGATCCGCTGACCGGCACTTCGCCGGCGCCCGGCACGTCAACGCCGGTCGGCGGCTATGCCCCGGCGGTCCAGCAATCGCCGGGCCCCGACGGGCGATATTTCAACTATAACTGACCGGTCGTTCACTGATCGGTCGTTCCGGCCGGCAGTTCAGCCGAACCCGGCGCTTGCCAGGGTTTCCATCGCCTCGACCGCGGCAACATCCAGCAGCCGGCCCAGCACTTCCGGCTCCTGCGCGCCGGCGATGGCATGACGGCCATCGATCACGAAGCAGGGCACGCCGTTGATGCCCAGCCGGTGGGCGCGAAGATTATCGGCATGCACCGCCTCGGCCTCCGCCTCGCTGATCAGGAAGCGATAGGTGGCGGCCCCGTCCAACCCGCATTCCTGCGCCAGCAGCGCCAGCGAGGAAGGATCGCCGATATCGCGCCCTTCCGAGAAATGCGCGGAAAACAGCGCCTCCACCACGGCATCCGCGATGCCGGCGCGGTCGGCGTAGCGCACCAGGCGATGCGCATCCAGGCTGCTGGGGGTGGCGCGGATCAGGTCGAAACGGAAATCGATCCCCTCCGCCCGACCGATTTCGGCGATCGAGGCATAGAGCCGACGCGCCCGATCCTCTCCGCCGAATTTGCGCACCACGTAATCGGGTCGCGCCATGCCGGCGCGCGGCATGTCGGGATTGAGCAGGAATGGGTGCCAGACCAGATCGAAGGCGAGATCGGGCCGATGGCGCAGCGTGCGCATCAGCCGGCGGACGCCGAGATAGCACCACGGGCAAACGAGGTCGTGGACGACCTCGATCGACAGGCGCGGACGGGGCGGCGCGAGGATGTTCATGTCGGGGCGGCATCATCGTGCCGCAGGCCGCGCACCGCAAGGGCGGATCGCGGCTGAGCGCATGTCCAGCCTATCCGGCATGGGCGAACCAGGGCATCGGATCGACCGCCGTGCCGCCTCGGCGCAGCTCCATGTAAAGATGCGGCGGCGCCTGCCCCGATGCCGGGTTCCAGCGCGGCATGGTGCCGACCGGCGCGCCGATATGCACCGCCCGCCCGGCACTGGTCGCCAGACTCTCCATGCCGCCCAGCACCGCATGATAGCCGCCGCCGCAGGCCACGATCACCAGCAGCCCATAGGAATGAAAGGGCGCGGCGAATTCCACCCGGCCCGAACAGGGCGAGACTACGCGCGCGGCGGGCGGCGCCTGGAAAGCGATGCCGGTCGCGGGCCCGGCCGCCGTGGGGCTGGCGAAATGCTGCACCACCCGTCCGACCACAGGCATCATCAATTGTCCGCTCGCATGCGCCCCGGCGGCGATGGTGCCCGGCCCGGTCGGCACCGCCAGCGCCTGCTGGGTGCGATGCGCGGCCTCGGCCTCGGCGCTGTGCTTCTGGCGTGCCGCGCGCGCCGCCTCGGCCGCCGCCTGCCGCTCCGCCTCCCGGCGGGCGCGTTCCAGCGCGGCCAGCATGCTGCGCAGCCCGGCCGCGCGCGATGCCGCCGCC
>JAGWRU010000130.1 GCA_028869595.1 Rhodospirillales bacterium | reverse complement strand
CCGGCGCGATCGGCGCTGCTGTCGCGCAGGAAATTCCATGCCGACCAGACCCGCTTGCGGCGCGGCATCAGGGCCGGATCGGCATGCAGCACGGCATCGTTATCCTGAAACCGCATGGCGCCCAGGATCGCCCGTTCGGAGCCGTGCGGCGCGCCGATCAGCGCCAGCGCCTGATCGGCATGGCAGGCCAGGATCACCTGATCGAATTCCGCCACATCGCCATCGGCGAAGCGCAGGTCGACGCCGCTCGCACCGGGTCTGCGGATCACCTCGACCACGCGATGGGAGAGCCGCGCGCGCGCGCCCAGATCGCCCAGCATCGCCGCGACATAGCAGCGCGAACCGCCGGCCACGCTGCGCCATTGCGGCCGCCGGGTCAGGTTCAGCAGGCCGTGATTGGCAAAGAAGCGGGCGAAATGGCGGACGGGGAATGCCTCCATCCCGGCCAGCGTGCCCGACCAGATCGCAGCGCCCATCGGCAGGATATGATCCTCGATGAAGCCCTCGCCATAGCGGTTGCGCGCGAGATAGGCGCCCAGGCTTTCGCCGCGATCCTCGCCCTCCAGCACCATCGGCACCTGGCGATAGAAGCGCGGAATGTCGCGCAGCATGGCCAGGAAGCGCGGCCGCGCCAGATTGGCGGGCTGGGCGAAAATCTGGCCCAGCGAGCCGCCGCCATATTCCAGCGCGCCGCCATCGACGGAGACGGCGAAGGACATGGTGGTGGCGATGCTCTCGACCTTCAGCGCGGCGAACAGCGCGGTCAGGTTGGGATAGGTATGCTCGTTGAAGACGATGAAGCCGCAATCGACCGGCACCGGCCCGGCCGGGCCGGGCACCAGCTCGGTATCGGCATGCCCGCCGGCGCGCGGTGCGGCCTCGAACAGGGTGACATCGGCATGGTGGCGCAGCAGCCAGGCGGCGGACAGGCCGGCAATGCCGGCGCCGATCACCGCGATGCGCGGCGCGGGGGGGATCATGCGTCAGCCTCCTGCAGGGCATGCTCGCCCGCTTCGCCGCGGATCGCGGCAAAGGCGGCCAGGGCGCGGGCGCGGCCCTCGGCCAGATCGACGATGGGGGCGGGGTAGGTCACGCCCAGCCGCACCCCGGCGCTGGCCAGAATCGCGGCGGGCGCTTCCCAGGGGGCGTGCAGATAGGCATCGGGCAGGCCGGCGAGTTCCGGCACGAAGCGGCGCACATAGGCGCCGTCGGCATCGAATTTGCGGCCCTGCAGCACCGGGTTGAAGACCCGGAAATAGGGCGCGGCATCGGCGCCGCTGCCGGCCACCCATTGCCAGCTTGCCGCATTGGCGGCGAGATCGGCATCGAGCAGCGTGTCCCAGAACCATCCCTCGCCTTCCTGCCAGGGCAGCAGCAGATGCTTGACCAGGAAGGAGGCGACGATCATCCGCACCCGGTTATGCATCCAGCCGGTGGTCCATAATTCGCGCATGCCGGCATCGACGATCGGCACCCCGGTGCGGCCGCGCTGCCAGGCGGCGAGGCCCGCCGCGTCCTGGCGCCACGGCATCGCCGAAAACCGCGCGATCAGCGGCGCCTCGGGCAGGCTCTGGTGGTGATAGAGCAGGTAGTGGGAGAATTCGCGCCACAGCACCTCCCGCCGGAAGGTCAGCAGGCCCTGGCCCGCCTCATCGGCTGCCGCACCCGCGGCGTGCCACAGGGTGGCGGCCGAGATTTCGCCGAAATGCAGATGCGGCGACAGGCGAGAGGTGAACGCCCCGCCCGGCAGGTCGCGCCGCGCCGCGTATTCGCCCAGCCCCTCGGCCAGGAAGCGCGCCATCGCCGCCGCCGCCCCGTCCTCGCCCGGATGCCATTGCCGCTCCCAGCCGGCGGACCAGTTCGGACGCTGCGGCAGCAGCGCCCAATCGCCCAACCGGTCCGAGACGATCGGCACGGCGCCGCGCAGCCGTCCTTCCGGCGCCGGCAATGGCGGCGCCGGCATGGCGGCGAAACAGGCGCGCGCGAAGGGGGTGTAGACGCCATAGGGCGTGCCCGACGCGGTCAGGATGCGGGCCGGGTTGAACAGCGTCGTCGTGCGGTGGCGATGCAGCGGAATATCCAGAATGGCGCTGAGGTCACGGTCGAGGGCGCGCAGCCATGGCTCCACCCCGCCGCCGGCATGGATCGCCACCGCCCCGGTTTCGCGCACCACGCTGGTCAGCACCGCGCGCGCATCGCCGCGGCGCAGCACCAGCGTCAGGCCGTGCCGGGCAAGCCGTGTGCCCAGGCGCAGCAGGCTGTGATGCAGCCACCAGCGGCTGGCCCCGCCGGCGCGCCAGGTGCCCGGCGAAACATCGTCGAGCACATAAAGCGCCAGGATCGGCCGGCCGGAGGCGATGGCGGCGGAGAGCGCCGCCTGGTCGGCCAGGCGCAGATCATGGCGGAACCACAGGATGACCGGGCGGTCGGTTTCGGCAGCAAGGTTCATGTCTGGTTTTCGTCCGGGGCGGGCCGGTGGATGCAGCACGGCGGCGGATTTTATCCGCCCGTCCGCCTGTCTTTCCC
Organism: Rhodospirillales bacterium; assembly: GCA_028869595.1. Lineage (GTDB taxonomy): Bacteria > Pseudomonadota > Alphaproteobacteria > Acetobacterales > Acetobacteraceae > JAGWRU01. The sequence goes on along the minus strand of JAGWRU010000130.1, from coordinate 33,696 downwards.
GCCGGGCGCGGCCGCCCGGCGCAGGGCGAAGGAGAACAGCCTGCCCTCGCCCAGCAGGAAGGCCTGCGCGCCCTCGGGAAACAGCGCGGCAATCGCCGGGTCGGTGGCGTCCAGCCCGCCGGTATAGGTGCCGAACGCGGGCAGCAGCAGGCGCGCGCCATCGGTGACGAAGCAGGGCCGGGCGATCCGCGCGCCCCGCGCGGCGATGCGCGCCTTCGGGTGGAAATGTCCCGCCACCTCGCCGGTGCCGGCCTGTCGTGCCGCGACGGGCGCATGGCGGAAGACCAGGGGCGCGAGGGCGAATTCGGCCATCGCCTCTCCGCCCAGAGCGACGGGTGGCGGGGCGGGGTCGTGATTGCCGGCGATCCAGATCAGGCGATGCGCGGCGGCGATGGCGGCGATCCGTGCCGCTTGGGCCGGGGCGAGGCGGGCTGGCGCGCCGGCATCGTGGAAACTATCGCCGAGGGCGATGACGATGCGTGGGCGATGGCGGGCCAGCAGCAGGGCCAGGCGGTCGAGCGTGAGCATGCTGTCCCAGGGCGGCAGCAGGCTGCCGCGCCTGGCCGCCGCCGAGGCTTTTTCCAGATGCAGATCGGCGATCGCCAGCAACCCCTGCTCCGGCCAGAGCACGGCGCCGGCCGGGTCGAGCATCAGCTGTGCGCCGGCCAGTCGTATCGGCGCGAGAGGCGGCGCGGCGCTGTTCATCGGGCGGTGCCGCCGGGCGCGGCCTCGGCCGCCAGTGCCTCGGCTTCGGCGAGAAGATGCTCCTCGGTCGCCGCGCCGCCGACACTTTCGCGGCCGATCTCCAGCAGCACCGGCACGGCGAGCGGCGAGACGCGGTCGAGGGCGACATGGGTGATCCGCCCGGCCGCGCGGGCTAGCAACGCCGCGATGCGGTCAAGATCGATCATCCCCGCCGCCGCATCGGCGCGCGCGGCACGCAGCAGCACGTGGTCGGGCTGGTGCTTGCGCAGCACGTCGTAGAGGAGGTCGGAGGAGATGGTCACCTGGCGGCGGTTCTTCTCGGCCCCCGGCAGATGCCGTTCGATCAGCCCGGCGATCACCGCGACATTGCGGAATCCGCGGCGCAGCATGGAACTTTCCGCCATCCAGGAGTCCAGATCCTCGCCCAGCATATCCTGCTCGAACAGCGCGTCGATGCCGCTGGGCGGGGCGGCGGACCAGATGCCCAGCACGTAATCGGTGGCAACGAAGCCCATCGGCGCCAGCCCGGCGCGGGCCATGCGCCGGGTCAGCAGCATGCCCAGCGTCTGATGCGCGTTCCGCCCCTCGAAGCAATAGGCGATTAGATACCAGCGCCCGCCGCGCGGAAATGTCTCGACCAGCAGATCGTCGGGCCCGGGCAGGCGGGAACGCAGGCGCTGCATGGCAAGCCAGTCGCGCACCGGCGCGGGCAGGTTCTTCCAGCGCCGCGGCGCATGCAGCATGGCCCGCACCCGCGCGGCCAGATAGGTCGAAAGCGGCAGGCGTCCGCCGGCATAGGCGGGCACGGCGGGATCGCCGCTGCCGCCCTCCTCGGCCAGCAGCGCGGTGGCGCTGAGGGCGCGAAACCGCAGCAGCCGGCCGGCGAACAGGAAGGTGTCGCCGGGACGCAGTTGCGCGGCAAAATACTCCTCCACCTCGCCCAGCATCGCGCCGCCGCCGCGCGCGCCGCGTCCCGCCCGGCCGCGTCCGGCCAGCCGCACGGCGATCAGCGGCTCCTCGACGATGGTGCCGATATTCATCCGATGGCGCAGCGCCGCGCGCTCTCCCGCGACATGAACCCTGCCCTCGGCATCCTGAAACAGCCGGCGGAACCGCTCATAGGCTGACAGCGCGTAGCCGCCATGCGCGACGAAACCCAGCACGTCGTCGAAATCCTGCCGGCTCAGCGTGGCATAGGGTGCCGCGCCGCGGATTTCGGCATAGAGTTCCTCGGGCAGGAACGGCGCGGCGCAGGCCATGCCCAGGATGTGCTGGGCCAGCACGTCGAGCCCGCCGGCGCGCGGTGCCTCGCCATCCAGTTCGCCGGCCGCCATGCCTTCGCGCGCCGCCTCGCATTCCAGCACCTCGAAACGGTTGGCCGGCACCAGCACCGCGCGCGAGGCTTCGTCCATGCGGTGATTGGCCCGGCCGATGCGCTGGGCAAGCCGTGCCACGCCTTTCGGCGCGCCGACCTGCAGCACCTGATCCACCGCCCCCCAATCCAGCCCGAGATCGAGGGAGGAGGTGGCGATCACCGCGCGCAGCCGGCCCGCCGCCATCGCCGCCTCCACCTTGCGCCGCTGGGCGATATCGAGGCTGCCGTGATGCAGCGCGATCGGCAGCGTCTCGGCATTGATCCGCCACAGCGCCTGAAACAGCAGCTCCGCCTGGGCGCGGGTATTGACGAAGACGATGCTGAGCCGGGCCGCGGCGATGCGGGCGAGAATCTCGGGCGCGGCATCGAGCCCCATATGCCCCGACCAGGATAGCCGCCCGGCCGGCAGCAGCAGATCGATCTCCGCCGCCGCGCCGGGCGGCGCGGTGACGATGCGGTCCGCCCCGACATAGGCGGCGATGGCGCCGGGATGGGCGACCGTCGCCGACAGCCCGACCCGGCGCAGCGCGGGCGACAGCCGGGCAAGGCGGGCGGCACATAGCGCCAGCTGATCGCCGCGCTTGGAACCGGCCAGGGCATGCACTTCGTCCATCACCAGCGCCGAGAGCGAGGCGAAGCGCGTTGCCGCATCGGGAAAGGACAGCATCGCCGCCAGGCTTTCCGGCGTGGTCAGCAGGATATCGGGCGGGTTTTCGCGCTGGCGGGCGCGACGATTGGCCGGGGTATCGCCGCTGCGCGTCTCGATGCGGATGGCCAGCCCCATCTCCTCCACCGGTACGGTCAGGTTGCGCGCGATATCGGTGCCCAGCGCCTTGAGCGGGCTGACATAGAGCGTATGCAGCGCCGCCGGGCGGTCGGGCGGCATCGCGGCCAGCGCGATCAGCGAGGGCAGAAATCCCGCCAGCGTCTTGCCGCCGCCGGTCGGTGCGATCAGCAGGGTCGATTCCCCGGCCCGCGCCGCCGCCAGCATGGCACGCTGGTGCGGGCGCGGCTGCCAGCCCCGCGCGGCGAACCAGCCGGCGAAAGGTTCCGGGAATGTTCCGTCCATGGCGATGATGTAGCGCAGGCATCGCGCCAGCGGCTAGGGTAGGGGGGTGCCGACCGCATGCGACTGGCTGATCCCCCGGCCCGAGGGGCTTTATTGCGTCCCCGGCGATTTCCATATCGATCCGCGCCGCGCCGTGGCGCGCGCGGTGATTACCCATGCCCATTCCGACCATGCCCGTCCCGGCCATGGCGCGGTGCTGGCAACGCGGGAGACGCTGGCGCTGATGGCCGCCCGCCTCGGCCAGGGCGCGGTGGCGGCCGGCAGCCAGGCACTGGCCTATGACGAGGCGCTGCGGGTCGGCGCGGTCGATCTGTCGCTGGCGCCCGCCGGGCATGTGCTGGGCAGCGCCCAGGTGGTGCTCGTTCATCGCGGCGAGCGGGCCGTCATCAGCGGCGATTACAAGCGCAGCGCCGATCCGACCTGCCCCGCCTTCGCGCCGATGGCCTGCGATCTGTTCGTGACCGAGGCGACCTTCGCCTTGCCGGTCTTTCATCACCCGGCGCCGGGCGGCGAGATTGCCCGCCTGCTCGACAGCCTGCGCCTGTTTCCCGAACGGGCGCATCTGCTGGGCGCCTATGCGCTGGGCAAATGCCAGCGGATGATCGCCCTGCTGCGCCAGGCGGGCTACGACCGGCCGATCTATCTGCACGGCGCGGCGTTGGCGATGTGCGCGGTCTATCGCGCGCTCGGCGTCGATCTCGGCGATCTGCGTGCCTTGCCGGCCGGGCGGGCCGTGGCGGCGGGTGAACTGGTGATCGCCCCGCCGGCGGCGCTGGCCGATCGCTGGTCGCGCCGCCTGGCCGATCCTTTGCCGGCGATGGCCTCGGGCTGGATGGCGCTGCGCCAGCATGCGCGTGCGCGGGGGGTGGAATTGGCGCTGGTGGTTTCTGATCACGCCGATTGGGACGGGTTGCTTCGCAGTATCGCCGAGACCGGCGCGCGCGCGGTGCGGATCACCCATGGCCCGCCCGAGGCGCTGATGCATGTCCTGGCTGCACAGGGGCTGGATGCGGCACCGCTGGAAGGCGGCGGTTTCGCGGCAAGGCGGGAGGAGGAGGAATAGGCGGGGATGATCGCCATGCGTTTGACGCGCACGATCAGGCAAAGAGAGGGAGCAGGAATGGCGGCGCATCCGCCCCCCGTCCGGCTCTAGGTTGGGGCCGGATTCCAGGCGGTGCGGCGCGAGGAGCCGGCTTGTTTCACGCGGCGCGAAAGAGCGACCGCCCAGCGGTCGATGCCGATCAATCGCCACGCCAGCGCCGGCGCGCCGAGGAGTACGCAGAGCGCGGCGGCGATACGTGCGCCGGTGAAGCCGAGCAGCGGGATCAGGTGCAGCGCGAGCCATGCGCCGGGGCCGAACAGCAGCGCCCAGTGCAGCAGATACAGCGTGAAGGACAAATCCCCGAGGCGCAGCAGCCAGCGATGCGACAGGAAGCGTCGGCAGGGGACGGAAATCAGCACGCCGACGAAAAACAATCCGGCACCGATCATTTGCAGCAATGCGCCCATAAGCGGCCAGGCGAACAGGATGCCGAGGATGATGCAGGGGACAGCGAGGCCGGACATGGCGCGTGTGTTGGCGCGCCAGTCGCGCTCTCCCAGGCGCAGCGTGGCGCATAGATGACCGATGCAGAAAAGCACGTACCACAAAGGCAGCAACAGGATCGCGGCGACGATGGCCATTGCCCACAGAGAAAGGGCGGATCGGCGCAGTCGCGTTAGCGCCAGAACCAACGCAGAGCCCTGTAATTCGGCGCTCATCGTATGCACAGGCAAATTCAGTGTCGTAACTTTCCGGATGAGCAGATGGTCCAGATCCGGCAGAATTTGCGTGATTGGCGCACCATGATAGCCGAGGAAGATCGGACGGATGAAAATATCGGCGGTCATCGCGGCAAGGTGCGGATCGACGGCCCAGTTCTGCACAATCCACAGATTATGGGTCAGAGTGCCCAACTGGATATGGCTCGTCGGAAACACCAGAAACAGCGCCGCCGACCACAGGCCGAAAATCGTCGTCGGCAGCCACAGGCGCAGCACGCGGGCGGCGATCTCCCGGCCGATCGTAGCGCTGGAGGCCTCATAGACCCGCGTCAGCACATAGCCGCTGATGTAGAAGAAGATGAAGACGCCGACGAAGCCGTTATAGGAAAACATGAACAGCGCGCGCAGCCCGTAGCGCAGCACGCCGGCCGGTTGCAGCGGGCCGAAGACCAAGGCCGGGAAAAAGGCGGAAAAGACGTGCAGCAGCATCACCTGCAGGCAGGCGAGGCCACGCAGCCCGTCCAGATGGCGCAGTCGCATCCCAAGGCTCCGCTCACGCTGCGATCAGCTTGCGGCGCCGCTCCTTACCGGAAGGTTTCCATGCCGCTCTACCCGCCTTGCGCCAGGGTGGTGCTGCGATAGCCGAGGGTCGCGAAAGGGTGGTGCATGTAGCTGGCCGGCGCCGGTGCCTGAGCCAGCGGCAGGAAGCGGTTCGTGCCCTCCAGCCGCAACGTCGCATTGGCGCCGTCGCTGCGTGTCGCATCCGCCTCGGTGAAGCCGTAGAAGGTGCAGTTGCGCACCACCGCGCTGGCCGGGCCGCCGCTTGCCAGCCCGATCTGCACGGCGGTCGGGCGGACGATATAGCCCGAGGAGATCTTATCCGCCGTGCCGGTGCGATTGATAAAAACGCATTCCTCCACCAGCAGCGTGTTCGTCGGATGATGCGAGTGGCATTCCTCGCCATAGCGCAGCAAGGCGTCGTTCTGCGCATGCGGGCCTTTTTCGAACACCGTATGGCGCACCACATGGGCCCCGCCATCCGGCAGATCGAGCAGGTAGGAGGCGGTGCCCTCGGCCCCGTCGGCGAACACGCAATGCTCGACCAGTGAGGCGGCGGCGCGAATTTTACCGCAATGGCCGATCCGCGCCCCCCAGGAGACGACATTGCGCACCAGCGCATGGGTGACGTCGGCGAGGTAGAAATTATGCGTATACCCATCGCCGCCGCCGCAGTGGGCGAATTCGCTGTCGGTGATTTCCACCTTCTGACCGGGCTGACCGCCGAGCACGCCATTGATGCAGTGATGCGCATAGATGCCGCGGATGCGCGTCCGCCCCAGCACCCCGGCATTCAGCTTGATTGCGGCGAAATTGCCGACCTCACCGGGGTAGCTCTGCGCCAGATCGGCGAATTCCAACCCGACGATATCGACATCCCAGCCGAGCGTTTCCAGCCAGCCTTTGCCGTTCTGGATCCAGGCGCCATCCTGGCGCATCACCGGCATCTCCCCCGGGGCGGCGCCGAAGGTGCAAGGTCCGTCGAAGCCGTTATCGTTCCAGCCGCTCAGCGCGGCCGGCATCAGCCAGCCGGTCTCGTAGCGTCCCGGTGCCAGCGTGACCGTGGCACCGCGATAGCGTCCGCGCGCATCGGCGGAAACCTTGCCCATCGTCGCGGCCAGCGCGGCGGGCCCGGCCACCGCGACATGCGGGCCACTGCCGATGGTATCGGCAATCGCAAGCGTGGCGGCGCTGACGCAGGTATCGGTGCCGTCGCTCCAGGCAATGCGGATCGGATCCTTGCCGGCGGAGAGCGTGTTGGTGTTGAACCCTTCCGCCCCGTGCAGCGTGTAGCGCGGCTGGGACTGGGTGTCCGGATCGGCCGGCGCATCCTGATCGACGATGGAAAAACTGCCGCCCGATCGTCCCTGCATCGCCAGGGAGAACACTTTGCCGCCAAGCGGGCTGGCATTGTTCAGCCCTGCCATCGCGGTCACCTGCAAGCGCGACGGATCGAGCTGCCGGCCGGCGCGGATCTGCAGATCGATGGCGAAATGCGCCACCTGATCCTTGCTCGCGACGCTGCCGCGCAAACGCTGCGGACCGGCATGCAGCCCGGGCGGGGCGACATAGAGGTTCCAGCGTCCGGGCGCGACGGCGGCGGCGCGCAGGGCCGGGCCCGCCGGGTCGAGATGCAGCACCAGCGGAAACAGCGGCGTTCCGCCTTCGGCGATCAGCGTGCCGGCGAGAAATCCCTCGGGCAATGCGGCCGATAGGGCCACGGCCTCGAAGCGGATGGTTGCGGGGGCGGTATTGGCGGTGACGACGGCAAAGCCCGGCGCCACCGCGATGCGGGAAGGATCGGCGTGATCGCGGATTGCCAGGGTGTAGCGTCCGGGTGGCACGTCCAGCTTGTAGACCCAGCTATCCCAGGCGCCGCTATCCATCGCGAAGCCGCCTGCCGCCACCCAATGGGCGCCGCCATCCAGCGTGTAGTCGTACGATTTCGGCAGGGCCGGGGTGCCGGGGGCGGGATATGTGCCCTGCAGCGACAGCGTGCCGTTCACCAGGCTCCATTTCGTGATGGCAAAATTCGCGGTGCTGCGCAGCCCGTCCGCCCAGGCGGTGCGGGCCAGCAGCAAGGCAGGCGCCGTGGCGATCAGGCTGCGCCGGGCAATGGCGCGGCCGGGGCGGGGGCAGGGAGGCAGCGCGGGATGTTCGGTCATGGCGCAACCTGCCATAGAATGCCGGGGAAAATCACCTGGGGGAGATGTCATGACACCGTTATTCGATCTCGCCGGCAAAACCGCCATCGTCACCGGCAGTTCCAAGGGAATCGGGCGTGCCATCGCGCTGGCGCTGGCCCGGCACGGCGCGCGGGTGGTGGTGTCGTCGCGCAAGCGTGACGCCTGCGAGACGGTCGCGGCGGAGATCGTCGCCGCAGGCGGCGAGGCGTTGGTGATCCCCTGTCATATCGGTCGGAAGGAGGAACTCCAGGCGCTGGTGGACGGCACCGTCGCCGCCTGGGGCGGGATCGACGTGCTGGTCTGCAATGCGGCGGTCAATCCCTATTTCGGTCCCGCCGCCGGCATTACCGACGAGCAGTACGACCGCATCATGGGCGCCAATGTGCGCAGCAATTTCTGGCTGGCGAATATGGTGGCCCCCGGCATGGCCGCGCGCGGCGGCGGCGCGATCATTCTCATCTCCTCGATCGGCGGGTTGCGCGGCTCGCCGCTGCTGGGCGTCTACGGCATTTCCAAGGCCGCCGACATGCAGCTGGCGCGCAATCTCTGCGTCGAATGGGGGCCGCGCAATATCCGCGCGAACTGCATCGCCCCCGGCCTGGTGCGCACCGATTTCGCCCGCGCCCTGTGGGAAAATCCGACAATCTACGCCAAGCGCACCCGCGACACGCCGCTGCAGCGCATCGGCGAACCCGAGGAGATCGCCGGCGCGGCGGTGTTCCTGGCCTCCGCCGCCGGCAGTTTCATGACCGGGCAGACGCTGGTGATCGATGGCGGGATCACCGCCGGCAGCGTCGTGCATCCGGAGGATTAAGCCGCTTCCAGCAAAGTTTCCCGCAGCTTCGCCCGGCGCGCCGGCGTCAGGCCGAGCTGCGCTGCGGCATAGGCATCGAAGCCGCCGCGCGCATCGATGGCGGCGAAGGCCGCGTCCAGCAATTCCGGATGCACGCCCAGCATGTAGGAGGCGATGGCCGGATCGAGCCCTTCGGCGATCATCGGGTCGGGCCGCCACAGGCGGTTGGTCGCCAGGTAATCGGCGCGAATCTGATCCATCGGCACATCGAGCGCGGCGAGGATCATCGCCGCGGCAAAGCCTGTGCGATCCTTGCCGGCCGAGCAGTGAAACAGCACCGGGCCCGACGCATCGTCCAGCAGCACCGCGAACAGGGCGCGGTAGCGCGCGGCCCAGTCCGTGGCATAGGCCGCATAGGAGGCGGCCATCACGGCGCGCATATCGGCGGCGGTCGCGATGCCTTGTGCGGCGGCGATGGCGCGCATGGCGGCGGCGACCGAAGGCTCGATCGCCAGGGCGTGATAGGTCGCATGCGGCAAATCCGCCATCGGGTCGGGGGCGGCGCGGGCTTCGGCGATGCCGCGCAGATCGCAGACATGGCGCAGCCCGAGCGCGGCGAGAGCCGGGGCTGCGTCGGGAGGAAGGCCGGACAGCGCGGCGGAGCGGAACAGCCGGCCAAAGCGCACCCGCCTGCCATCGGCGCTGCGCCAGCCGCCGAGATCGCGCAGATTGGAGACGCCGGCGAGGGCGATGACACGCGGCAGGCTTGCATCCATGGCGTTGCCGGCTCCTGATGGCGGGGCCGCAATGTCGCATTCCGCACCCGTGCCGGCGAGAGGGCTTCGATGCACACCCCGCTTTTCGATCCCGCCGATTTTGCGATCGCGCCGGCCACCGCGCATGTCTGCGCCGGCGGCGAGCCAGCCTTTCTGCGCCGCCTCGGCGATGCGTTTGCCCGCTATGGCGCCGATAAGACCCGCGGTCCAGCCGGGCGCATCGCCCAGGATGCGGTGGTGCAGCGTGTGCGTGCCGCTGCCGCCGCCCTGTTCGGGGTGGCGGCGGAGGGGATCGGTTTCGCCCCTTCGGTTGCCGATGGCGTCTCGATGGTGTCCGAAAGCCTCGCCTGGCGCGCCGGTGACGAGGTGGTGCTGGACGGCGCCGAATATCCCTCGGTCGGCGTGCCCTTTGCCCTGCTGGCCGCGCGCCCGCATCTGCGCCTGGCGAGTGGCGATGCGCCCGACCGGCTTCTGCGCCTGATCGGACCCAGGACGCGGGTCGTGGCGCTGAGTTACGTATCCTATCTGACCGGCGAGCGCATCGACCTTGCACCGCTACGCGCGGCCGCGGACCGCGTCGGCGCGCTGCTGCTGGTCGATTTCACCCAGGCGGCCGGCGTGGTTCCGGTGGCCATGGACATCGCCGATTTCGCTTTCGCCGCCTGCTATAAATTCCTGCTCGGCACCACCGGCGCGGCGCTGGCCTTCTGGAACCGCACGCGCCAGCCGGAGTGGCGGGCGGTTTCGGGCGGTTGGTATTCGCTCGATCCCGCCGCCCCGCGCGGCTATGGCGCCGCCCCCCGCCTGCGGCGCGACGGGCTATGCTTTTCGCGCGGCAATCCGGCGTTTCTGGCGCTGTACATGCTGGAGGAATCCCTGCGCTATCTGGCCGATTTTCCGCCCGCGCGGATCGCCGCGCACGCCGAGGCGCTGATCGCCTCCCTCTATCCGGCGCTACTGGCGCGCGGCCTGATTCCCACTACACCGGCCGATCCGGCGCGCCGGGCGGCCAATCTGTGCATCGCCCCGCGCGATCCGGCGGGCATGGTCGATGCCTTGGCCGCGCATGGCGTACTCGCCTGGAACGGGCAGGGGCGGGTGCGCTTCAGCTTTCACGGCTATAATTCAGCGATGGATCTGCAGCGCATCCTCGCGGCGCTGGATGCGATAGGCGAGCAGATGCATTAGGTGCAGAAGGCGCCGGAAAAACCGGCCGGATTGCGGATATTCCGGCGTGATGACATCGAGGGTGCGGTGCGGGTACTGGCGCAGTTGCAGCCTTTCCGCCAGGGCCTGCCATGCGGCTTTGCGCTGTTCGGCCGGCTGCAGCCGGTCGATCTCGCGGATGCCGCCGCGTTTCCGATGGGCGGGCGGGTTGGTGACGCTGATCTGATCGAAGATCGCGAATTTATGGAAGCGCTGTGCCTGGAAGAGGTTGCAGTACCACCAATCGATCCCCCAGCCGACCAGCGAACCGTCATAGACCTGAAGAAATTCGATCAGCTTGTCGCGACGGAAAATCGGGCAGGTCATTTCCACGAAATTGGTGATGCGGATCCCCTGGTGATGGTTCCGGGTGATGCCGTGGGAGATGGTGCTGTCGGCGGCGAAGGAGGGTTGCGATATCCAGAAATCATAGCGCTGCGCGAGGGAGCATGCGATGCTGATCCCCCTTTCGGGGAAAATAATATCGTCGTCGCAAACCATGATATAGTCATACTGATCGAACAGTTCGGGATCTTCGTCGAATAGCGACTTCATATTCTGGAATTTCGACCCTTTTCTGACAAAGAACCGATCCGAAAGAGTGCGGGCTTCCTCGCGTTTGTCCGCTTCATCCCCGTAGAATGCAACCACGAGGTCCCAGTCCCGGGGGGCTGCGGCATCGAACCAACCGGCAAGATTGTTGCGGTCGCCGGCGCTGGTGAAGACGCAATAGCGACGGCGTAGGGCGTGATCGGGTGGCAGGATACGCCTCCTGGGTATACGCGCGGCGACCAGGCATCCGGGAGCCGGATGCCTGGTGCGGACCGCCGATCAATCACTTGTGAGTGATCATAGACCCATCCGTGCCATTCTGTCCTTCTGTTTGAACGGGGCGGCGGCCGGGGCGGCGATCACCCCGCCAAGCCACGCTCGTACCAGTGCCGCGAGCGTCGCACGATGGCGACGACCGACAGCATCACCGGTACCTCCACCAGCACGCCGACGACGGTTGCGAGCGCCGCGCCGGAATGAAATCCGAACAGGGCGATCGCGGTGGCGACCGCGAGTTCGAAGAAATTGCTCGCCCCGATCAGCGCCGAGGGGCCGGCGATGCACCAGGCGACGCCGAGCTTGCGGTTCAGCCAATAGGCCAGCCCGGCATTGAAATAGACCTGCACCAGGATCGGCACGGCGAGCAGGGCGATGATGAAGGGCTGGTGCACGATCTCCACCCCTTGCAGGCCGAACAGCAGGATCAGCGTGGCGAGCAGGGCGGTAAGCGCGAGCGGGCCGAGCCGGGCCAGGGTGCGATCGAGGGCTGCCGGCCCGCGCGCCAGCAGAGCTCGCCGCCAGAGCTGCGCCAGCGCCACGGGGATGAGGATATAGAGCACCACGGACAGGATCAGCGTGTGCCAGGGCACGGTGATCGAGGACAGGCCGAGCAGCAGGGCGACGATCGGCGCGAAGGCGATCACCATGATCGCATCGTTCAGCGCCACTTGCGACAGGGTGAAATGCGGCTCGCCCTCGACCAGATTGGACCACACGAACACCATCGCCGTGCAGGGTGCCGCGGCCAGCAGGATCAGCCCGGCCATGTAGGAGGAGATCTGATCGGCGGGCAGCAGCGGGCGGAACCAATGGCCGATGAACAGTGCGCCGAGCAGCGCCATGGAGAAGGGCTTGACCAGCCAATTGATGCCGACGGTCGCGGCGATGCCGCGCCAATGCCGCCCGACCTCGCGCAGCGCCGCCGGGTCGATTTTCAAAAGCATCGGCACGATCATCAACCAGACCAGCACCGCGACCGGCAGATTGACCTGAAACAGGCTGGCCGCGCCGAGTGCATGAAACACCGACGGCATGGCCTGGCCGAGGCCGATGCCGACCGCGATGCACAGCGCGACCCAGAGGGTGAGGGTGCGTTCGAAACCGCCGATCCGGGCCGGCGGCGGGCTGAGCGACTGGCTCATACGATGGCTTTCCCAATGCGTCGGCCGGCGGCATCGATCACCGCCTCGCCGTCTTCCTTGGTAAATGCGCCGCGCTGGGCGTCGGGCAGCAGGTCGAGCACCGCCTCCGACGGACGGCACAGCCGCACCCCGTTCGGCGTCACCACGATGGGCCGGTTGATCAGGATCGGATGGGCCATCATGGCATCGAGCAGCGCCTCATCGGACAAAGCGGGATCGTCCAGGCCGAGCGCGTCATAGGGTGTGCCCTTGCGGCGCAGCAGCGCGCGCACGCCGATGCCCATGCGCGCGATCAGATCGGAGAGCTCGGCGCGCGAGGGTGGGGTTTTGAGGTATTCCACGATGCGCGGCTCGACGCCGCTATTGCGGATCAGCCCCAGCACGTTGCGCGACGTGCCGCAGGCGGGGTTGTGGTAGATCGTGATGGTCACGAGGCTTGTTCCTCTGCCGCATCGGGGCGCAGCCGCCCGATCGCCGCCAGTCGATGGCGCAGCGATTGCGCATCAAGGGTTGCGAGCGGCAGGGCGGTGAAAAGTTTGATCCGGCTTTCCAGCGCGCGCAGCGTTTCGCGGAAGGCCTGGGCGCGGGCGACGGGATTTTCCACGGCCGCTGGATCGGGCAGTCCCCAATGCGCGGTAACCGGCTGACCGGGCCATACCGGGCAGGCCTCGCCGGCCGCCTGATCGCAGACCGTGAAGACGAAATCCATCACCGGCGCGTCGGCAACGGCAAATTCGTCCCAGCTTTTACTGCGCAGACCGGTGCGCGGCAGATCGAGGGCACCGAGCAGCGCCAGCGCCTCGGGATGCACCGCGCCCTTGGGATAGCTGCCGGCGCTGAAGGCGTGGAAATTGCCGCCGCCCCAATGGTTCAGCAGCGATTCGGCCAGGATGCTGCGGGCCGAATTGCCGGTGCACAGGAACAGGACATTGAGCGGGGGCTGGCTCATGCCGGCCTCCCGCAGCAGGCGGCGGCGGGGGGCAGGATGGCGGGCGCGGCCGTCTCCGCCATGGTCGGGGCGCAGCAGGCGCCGGCGGCGGTGCGGATGGCGCCGAGATCGGCACTGTCGCCATAGGTGGTGGCCGCCCCGCGCGTCAGGAAGGTCTCCCACGACACGCCCTGGGGATCGACGATCCAGGATTTCTCCGATTGCGCATAGCAGCAGGTCGTCGCCCCTTCCTCCAGCACCGGGGCATCGGCGGCCTGCAGACGGGCATAGACCTCGTGCAGTTCGCGCTCCTCCTCCACCTGAATGCCGAGATGATCGAGGCCGGTGCGGCCGCTGCGCGTCGAGATCGCGAAATTCACGCGCGGGTCTTCGAGCATCCATTTGGCATAATCGTCTTTGACGACGCTCGGTTCGGTTGCGAACAGCGTCGCGTAGAAGCGGATCGAGCGGGCGAGGTCATTGACCGAGACATGGACGTGCAGGCGTTTCATGCGCGGGAACCTTTCCGGGGTGTGACCAGGGATGCGCCGTCGCACAGCGCGAGGCCGCAGGCGTCGGGCGCGCCCTGGCAGCATTCTTCGGTGAGATAGGCGAGCAGGGCGTTCATCGCGGTGTAGTCGGCGCTGTAGATCAGCGAGCGCCCGTCGCGGCGCATGGCGATCAGTCCGGCGCCGCGCAATTGATTGAGGTGAAACGAGAGCGTGGCCGGGGCGAGAGCGAGCGATTGGGCGATCTGCCCGGCGGCGATCCCTTCCGTGCCGGCGCGCACCAGCAGGCGGAAAATATCCAGCCGGGATTCCTGGGCCAGCGCCGCCAGGGCGGTGACGGCATTTTTGATTTCCATGATTCTAGAAATATCAAAACAACCGCCCGCCGTCAAGCCCGCGCCGCGCCCTTGCCGGATCGATCGCAGGGTCGCAAGCTTTGGCTTCACAAGCCGGCAGAGGTTTTCCCGCCGGCCGGGGGAAGGAAACCGGCATGACCGAACAGGACACCGCGCGCTCCGGCGCGGGCATCGCGGCGCGGCTCGATCGGCTGCCGCCATCGCGGTATTTCCTCAAGCTGGTCGCCCTGATCGCGGTCGGCGGCTGGTTCGAATTCTACGAATTCGCCATGCCGGGCGGCATTTCCCTCGGCCTGACGCATGACATCTTCACCGCCGGCAAGGCGGGCCTGATGGCGTGGAACAGTTTCGCGAGTTTTCTGGCCAGCTTTTTCGCCGGCATGTTCATCGGGGCTTTCGTCTTTGCCTGGATGTCGGACCGCCATGGCAGGCGTGCCACCTTCACCTGGTCGATGCTGCTCTATTCCGTGGCGATCTTCCTGACCGCCTTCAGCCATGATGCGATGGTGATCGATGTTCTGCGCTTCATCGCGGGCTTCGGCATCTCGGTGCAGCTGATCAACAATGACAGCTTCATCTCCGAGATCACGCCGCGCCATCTGCGCGGGCGCTACATGGCGTTCGCCATTCTGCTGGTGCTGACCGCCGAACCGGTGGCGGTGTTTCTGTCCTTTCTGCTGGTGCCGCACGCGCCGTTGGGTCTGGCTGGCTGGCGCTGGGTGGTGATTGCCGGGGCGATGGGCGGCGTCGCGGTATGGATCGTCCGGCGCGGCCTGCCGGAAAGCCCGCGCTGGCTGGCAAGCCAGGGCCGGCATGCCGAGGCGGAGGCGACGCTTGCCGCCATCGAAGCGGCGGTGGCGGCGGAAAAAGGCCCGCTTCCCGCCCCCGATCCCAACCATGCCGATCTGCCGGCGGAGCGCGGTCGCTGGGCGGAGATGTTCAGCCCCGCCTATCGCAGCCGCACCATCATGATTTCGCTGTTTCAGTTCTGCCAGACGATCGCGGTGTTCGGCTTCCTCAACTGGGTGCCGATCATTCTGGTGAAGGAAGGCTTCACCATCGTCCACTCGCTGTTCTACACCGTGCTGATGCTGCTGCTGACCCCGGTCGGCGCCGGGCTCGGGCTGATCTTTGCCGAGAAATACGAGCGTAAATGGCAATTGGTCGGCACCGCTTTGGGCATTGCGGTATTCGGCGTGGCGTTTTCGCAGATGCGCAGCATTCCCCTGATCGTCTTCACCGGGGCGGGCATGACGCTGTGCGCCAATTGGCTGATCGCCATTTTCCACCCTTATGCGGCGGAATTGTTTCCGACCCGCATCCGCTCCCAGGCCGTGGGCTTCACCTTCTCCTGGAGCCGGATCAGCGCGATCCTGGTCGGCTATGCGGTGACGCTGCTGCTGTCTTCCTACGGCCCGGCCGGGGTGTTCGCGATGATCGCGCTCGCCATGGCGGTGATCGTGCTGGCGGTGGCGCTGATGGGTCCGAAGACCAATGCCCGCAGCCTGGAGGCGATCGCGGAGTAGCGGCAAGAAATTGGACCGATCGTACCCTTCCGAATTGGGTTTGCGGTCGGTCCAAATTCCGGGCTTTCTGGGGCGATACCGCAATCAGGGCCGTGCCATGTCCGCATCCTATCCGATCACCCCGGTCAACCGCCTGCGCCGCCGCCACGATCGCGGACGCTACGACCATGCCAGCGTGCACGCCATTCTCGATGCCGCGCTGGTCTGTCACATCGCCTATGTCATCGACGGGCAGCCGCATTGCATTCCGACCGGATTCTGGCGGGAGGGGACGCATCTCTATTGGCATGGCTCCTCGGCCAGCCGGGCGATCCGCCAGCAGGACGGGCAGAAAATCTGCCTTACCGTCACCCATCTCGATGCGCTGGTGATGGCGCGTTCGGGGTTTCACCATTCGGTCAATTACCGCTCCGTCATGGCCTTCGGCACGGCGCATATCGTGACCGATCCGGCCGAGAAGCTGGTGCTGATGGATCGCTTCGTCGATCGCATCTATCCCGGCCGCTCGAAGCTGATCCGCCAACCCAATGCCCAGGAATTCAAGGCGACGACGATCATGGCGATGGAGATCGAGACGGCGTCCGCCAAGATCCGCAACACCCATGTCGGCGACGAGGAGGAGGATTACGCCACCGTCCCCGCCTGGTCGGCGGTCTATCCGGTGACGCAGGTGCTGGGCGAGGCATCGGAATGCGAACGCCAGATGCCCGGCCTCGCTTTTCCCGAGGGCATGGCGGATTTCACCCCGGGCATCGCCTTCGACGTGCTGATGCGCCGAAGCTGGGAAAAAGGCCTGGCGCCGCACGGCTTGTACCCGGATGCGGCGGAGGAGGCGGCAGAGGAGTGAGGCTGTCCCATCGATCGCGCCCAAGCTGCGATCGATGGGATAGGCGCTGCGCGCAGCGTCGGCCGGCCGCAGCGCGCCATCGAGGCGCCGATCCCATGGGGCGCGATCGGCGAGACACGTGATCGGCGAGACATGCGATCAGTCCCGCCGCACCGTCAGGTGCCTGTCAGCTTGGCCGGGTAGCTTCCGCGTCGTTCCCATGACCCATGGAGTTTGACGACGTTGAAATACCTCATGATGGCTCTGCCGGTTCTGACGGTGCTTGCCGCCGGCCCGGTGCTGGCGGCAACGCCCTGTGCCACCGGGCCGAAATCGGCCTGGAAGCCGCAATCGACGCTGAAGGCGCAGCTCGAATCCCAAGGTCTGAAAGTGCGTCAGATCAAGACCGAAGGCGGCTGCTACGAAGTCTATGCGATGGATGCGCATGGCAAGCGCGTCAACGCCGCCTATAACGCCGAGACGCTGCACAAAGTCGCCAATGCCGAAGCCGGCGAGAAGTAAGCCGGCCCAACCAGACGCGCATCGTTGGGTGCGCGTCTGGGATCCGGTGGTGCGCATTTTCCACTGGGGCCTGGTTTGCGCCTTCGTAACCGCCTGGTTTTCGGCGGCACGACTCGAAACCATTCACCATCTGGCAGGCTATGCCGCGCTCGGCCTGATCGCCATCCGACTGGTCTGGGGGGTGATCGGCACGCGGCATGCCCGTTTCTCGCAATTCGTCCGCCATCCGATGACGGTGCTCGCCTATCTGCGTGCCATCGCCACCGGCTCGGAGGCCCGCCATCTCGGCCATAACCCGGCGGGCGGGGCGATGATCGTGGCATTGATCCTGGCCGTGTCGGGCACCGCGATCACCGGCTGGATGATGACCACCAATCGCTACTGGGGGGTGGCCTGGGTCAACCAGCTGCATTCCCTGCTGGCGCATGGCGTGCTGGTGCTGGTGGGGTTCCATCTCGCCGGCGTGCTGCTGGCCAGTCTCCGCCACCGGGAAAATCTCGTCTGGTCGATGATTTCCGGACGCAAGCGTGTGGCGGGCGCCGAGGAGGCGGCCGAGTAGCCAGCTCGGCCGCCTGCCTCATTGTTCAATTCTTGCGGATGGCCGCCACCAGGCCGCGAAACCCCAGCGGCAGGCGGATGCGATGGATCGTCACGCGATCCTCGGCGAAGGGGCTGGCGCGCAGAAAGGCGCGCAGCCCCGCCGCGTCGAACATCTGATAGGTTTCCGGGCCGGCGAACTGGGCCCAGCGCATCGCCGAATAATCTGTGACATACAGCGACATCAGCCCGCCCGGGCGCAGCACCCGGCGTGCCTCGTCGAGCGAATGGCCCAGCGGCGAGATGAAATAGGCGATATTGACGGCAAGGATCTTGTCGATCGAGGCATTGGCCAGCGGGATGCGCTCGAAACTGCCATGCAGCAGCCGCATCTGCCCCTCGGCGATGGCGCGGCGATTATGCGCCCGCGCGGCCGCGAGCATGGTGGCGGATTGGTCGATGCCGGTGACCGAGCCGCGAATGGCACGCCTTGCCAGGGCACGCAGCGCGTGGCCCGGCCCGAAGCCGAGTTCGAGCACATCATCGGTTTCGGCGATATCCAGCATGGCAATGGCGCGGCGATTGGGGATGGCATTGAGGATTCGCATGGCGCGTCCGACCCAGCGTCCGTATCGCCCATCCGGATGGCCGAATTGCAGGGCGAGCCGGCTTTCCTGGAAATCCCGGCCGGGCGCCGGATTTCCGAGTATTCGTTCGGACACAAGAATGAATCCCCGTCAAAAATTATTTCAGAAACCGGGCTTTACCCGCTTCACATGACAATCGCCTGACAGCGGTGCGGGCTTCGCGCCGCGCGCGGGAATCGGGGCCTGCGGGTTGCCCGCCGCCCCCTCTCGCCTTCACCGGCGAATCATTCTATCTACAGGAGAGTTGCCGTTCTCGGCCGCGACCTTTCGCCGCAGCGCGCCGCCTCGTGCGCCCCGGGTCAGCCCGGGTTTCGCGGCCTCGCTGATGATCCGGAGCTTTCTTGAGCGACACGCCCCCTGATGCCGACGCGACCCCCGAGCCGGTCGACCCGACTGCACCCACCGATCTGACTGGCCCGGCCGGCCTGCCGCCCAGCCCGCCGCCGCCGCCCGGCAGTGGCGATGATGGCGGCGCAGGCGCGCTCCAGCCGGTGATGCTGGAGGAGGAGATGCGTCGCTCCTACCTCGATTACGCGATGTCGGTGATCGTCGCGCGCGCTTTGCCCGATGCCCGCGACGGGTTGAAGCCGGTGCATCGGCGCATCCTGTATGCCATGCAGGAAGCCGGTTACACGGCGGACAAGCCCTATCGCAAATCCGCCCGCGTGGTGGGCGAGGTGATGGGCAAATACCACCCGCATGGCGACAGCGCGATCTATGACGCCATGGTGCGCATGGCCCAGCCTTTCTCGATGCGGGTGCTGCTGGTCGACGGGCAGGGCAATTTCGGCTCGGTCGACGGCGATCCGCCGGCCGCGATGCGCTATACGGAGGTGCGGCTGGGTCGCGCCGCGACCCTGCTGCTCGGCGATATCGACCGCGACACGGTCGGTTTTCAGGCCAATTACGACGAGAGCGAGCACGAGCCGGTCGTGCTGCCGGCGAGTTTCCCCAATCTGCTGATCAATGGCGGCAACGGCATCGCCGTCGGCATGGCGACCAACATCCCGCCGCATAATCCGAACGAGATCATCGACGCGACGCTGGCGATGATCGACAATCCGACGATCGACCTCGATGCGCTGATGAAGATCGTGCCGGGGCCGGATTTTCCGACCGGGGCGATCATTGCCGGGCGCGCCGGCATCCGCCAGGCTTTCGAGACCGGGCGCGGCAGCATCGTGCTGCGCGCCCGCGCCGAGATCGAGCAGAGCCAGCGGCGCGACCGCCAGGCCATCATCATCACCGAAATTCCCTATCAGGTGAACAAGGCGACGCTGCTGGAACGCATCGCCGAGCTGGTGCGATCCAAACAGCTCGAAGGCATCACCGATCTGCGCGACGAAAGCGACCGCTCCGGCCTGCGCATGGTGATCGAGCTGAAGCGCGACGCGACGGCCGAAGTGGTGCTGAACCATCTGTTCCGCTTCACCCAGTTGCAGACCAGCTTCGGCATCAACATGCTGGCGCTGGATCGCGGCCGGCCCCGCCAGATGGGGCTGATCGACGCGCTGACCTGCTTCATCGATTTCCGTGAGGAAGTGATCCTGCGCCGCGCCCGCTTCGATCTGGGCAAGGCGCGCGACCGGGCGCATCTGCTGGTCGGCCTCGCCATCGCGGTCGCCAATATCGACGGGGTGATCCGCATGATCCGCGCCGCCCCGGATGCGGCGGCGGCGCGCGCGGCGCTGATGGAGGCGGATTGGCCGGCCGAGGATATCGGCGCGCTGCTCGCGCTGATCGACGAGCCGGGCAATATCATCAGCCCGGCCGGCACGGTGCGGCTGACGGAAGCGCAGGCGCGCGGCATTCTGGAACTCCGCCTGCAGCGTCTGACCGGGCTGGAGCGCGAGAAGATCCAGCAGGAAACCGCCGAGGTCGGTGCCCGCATCACCGAATTGCTGGAGATCCTGGGTTCGCGCATCCGCCGCATGGAAGTGATGAAGGCGGAATTGCTGGAGGCGCGCGCCGCCCTGGCTTCGCCGCGCATGACCGAGATCACCGATTCCGGCGCCGATCAGGACGATGAAAGCCTGATCGAGCCGGGCCAGATGGTGGTGACGATCACCCGCGACGGTTTCATCAAGCGCACCAAGCTGGAAACCTTCCGCGCCCAGAATCGTGGCGGGCGCGGACGCACCGGGGCCGGCACGCGCGGCGACGACATCGTCACCCGCAGCTTCAACGCCCATACCCATCAATGGGTGCTGTTCTTCTCCTCCGGCGGCAAGGCCTTCCGCGAGAAGGTCTGGCGCCTGCCCGAAGCCGGGCCCACCGCCAAGGGAAGGGCGCTGGTCAATATGCTGCCCGAACTCGGCGGCGACGGCATCACCGCCGTACTGCCGCTGCCGCAGGATGAAACCCTGTGGGACAGCCTGCATCTGGTCTTCGCCACCGCCTCGGGCAATGTGCGGCGCAACCGGTTGTCGGATTTCCGCAATGTCCGCGCCTCCGGCCTGATCGCCATGAAGCTGGATGAGGGCGACCGGCTGATCGGCGTCGCCACCTGCCGCGAGGGCGACGATCTGCTGCTGGCGACAAGGCTGGGCCGCTGCATTCGCTTCCAGATCACCGATGACGGGCTGCGGGTCTTTGCCGGGCGAGACAGTTCCGGCGTGCGCGGTGTGCGTCTGGCCAGCGGCCGGGCCGGCAAGGATGAGGTGATCAGCCTGTCCGTGCTGCGCCATGTCGATGCCAGCGTCGAGGAGCGGGCCGCCTATCTCAAGCTTGCCGGCGCCAAGCGGCGCGGCAATGGCGAGGAGGAGCCGGCCGCCGCGCCGGAGGAGGGCGAGGAGGAAGCGGTGGCCGATGTCGCGCTGAGCGCCGAGCGTGTGGCGGAGCTGGAGGCGGCGGAGGAATTCCTGCTGACCGTCACCGATGCCGGCTTCGGCAAGCGCAGCTCGGCCTATGATTACCGCGTCACCGGCCGGGGCGGGCAGGGGATTGCCAATATCACGCTCGGCAAGCGCGCCGGCAGCCGGGTGGCGGCGGTGTTTCCCGTGCGCACCGGCGACGATGTCATGCTGGTCACCGATACCGGGCGGCTGATCCGCCTGCCGGCCGATCAGGTGCGCATCACCGGGCGCGCGGCGATGGGGGTGACGCTGTGCCGCGTCGATGCGGGCGAGCATGTCACCAGCGTCTTCCCGGTGATGGAAGCCGAAGGGGATGACGGCGGCGAGGAGGGCGAGACGCCCGATGCCGCGGCAGCAGAGGGTGGCGATGCCTGACGATCTTCCCCCGCCGCGTCTTGCCCCGCACGGACCGCGCGTAGCGCTGTATCCGGGCACGTTCGATCCGATGCATAACGGGCATCTGGATGTGATCGCCCGCGCCGCGCGTCTGGTCGACCGGCTGGTGGTGGGGGTTGCGATCAATATCGGCAAATCGCCGCTGTTCACCCTGGAGGAGCGGGTGGAGCTGGTGCAGGCCGAGATCGGCCCGATCGCCACGCGCATCGGCACCGTGATCGAGGTGATCCCGTTCGAGGGGTTGCTGATCGAATTCGCCCGTTCCCTGCACGCCACCATGGTGGTGCGCGGGCTGCGCGCGGTGACCGATTTCGACTATGAGTTCCAGATGGCCGGGATGAATTACCGCATGGCGCCGGAGATCGAGACGGTGTTCGTGATGGCGAGTGAGCGCCATCAATTCATCGCGTCCCGCCTGGTCAAGGAGGTGGCGATGCTGGGCGGCGACATCACCTCCTTCGTGCCGAAGCTGACGCTGGAACGCACGCTCGCCCGGGTAGGGCGGGGGAAATGACTCGTCCCGGGTAGGGCGGGGGGAATGACTCCTCCTGGGTAGGGCGGGGTGGCTGATTTTTCTGTTCGTCGACCGGAGGCAAGGATGCGCCGACGCCAAATTCTTTCCACTGTGCTGGCTGGTGCCAGCCTGCTGAGTTTTGCCACAGGAGTGACCGTGAGCGATACCGCCGAGGCCGCAGGCCCGAAGCTTGATCCCAACAACACGATTTACATGCAGCTGAAATATGGCCGCGTGGTGATCGAGCTGTTCCCCGATATCGCACCGCAGACCGTGGCGCGCATCAAGACGCTGGCCGATGAGGGGTTCTACGACAACACGCCCTTCCATCGCGTGATCGCGGGCTTCATGGCCCAGGGCGGCGATCCCACCGGCACCGGCACGGGCGGTTCCAGCCTGCCGGATCTGCCGGCGGAGTTCACCAATAAGCGGCACTTCCTGCGCGGCACCTGCGGCATGGCCCGCACCTCGGACCCGAACAGCGGCAACAGCCAGTTCTTCATCATGTTCGCCCCGGCGCCGCATCTCGACGGGCAATACACGATCTGGGGTCAGGTCGTGGAAGGCATGCAGTATGTCGACGAGATCAAGCGTGGCAGCGGCGGCAGCGGCATGGTGACCGATCCGGATCGGATCGTGCGCATGCGCGTCGCCGCCGATTGGGACAAGAAGTAGCGCCTGATCGGGCCAATTGCCGCCGGGGCCGGTTGCCGCCGGGAACCGGCCCGCGTCGTCCGTGCCTCGTATTGCCTGGCTATGGCGATGCGCTGGGGGATAAGAAAAAAGGCCAGGAATTTTCCTGGCCTTTTTTCATGCATCGATGCGCGGCGTGTGTCAGGCCGGGGTCATGCCCGCGCCATTGCCGCCCTGTCCCCGCCGACGGCGGCGGATGAAACCCAGCCCACCCAGCGCCACGCCGAGCACGGCGAGCGAGGAGGGTTCCGGCGCATAGGCCACGTAGGCGATGGCGAAATTGTTGGCGCTGGTTCCGTCGGTGAAGGTGTAGGCGGTGGAGGGCGTGCCGAAGGCGCCGATCACCGAGCCGGTGAGCGTTGTGTAGCCATCCAACGAGATATTGTCAGAAGGCGCCAGGATGGTGCCGGCGATGGTCTTCTTGCTGGTGCTGGTGCCGTTATGAATGGTCACGTTGGCGCCGCTGCCGGTCACGTTGAAAAGCAAATCGGCGGCTGTGATCCCACCGGTCAGGGTGATGGCGGAGGTGCCGGTGATGCTGAATCCGCCCGAGACATTGAGGATCAGCCGGTCCCCCGCAGTGCCGGAGATTTGCAGGGTGGAATTGCCCGACAGCGACAGGCTGGAGACGTTGATGACGTTCTGCCCGGCGCTCAGGCTGATGGTCTGGGTGCCGCTGGTCTTGTTGATCGCATTGCCCGGGACGGTTCCTGTCGTGGCCAGGGCCGCCGCCGCGATGCTGAAATTCGTCGCACTGGTGATGCCGGTGGCCGGATTGCTGGAGCTGGTCGCGGTCTTGCCGGTCAGGCTGCCGGTCACGCTGGGGCTGGTATAGAGCGTGCCGCTGATCCCGCCGCCGGCGCCGCCGGTGATCGCCTCGTTATTGCCGACGCCGACATCGCCGGTCACTTTGGTGCCGCTGCCGGTGAAGGTGAAGGTGCCGGCGGTGCCGCCGGACTGGCTGCCGGTCAGGATGCCGTAGCTGTCGCCATGCTGGGTATCGCCATACTGGCCGAAGGACAGGAAGCGCGCCGCCGCCGGATGGGCAAAGCCGGCCAGTCCGGCCAGCAGCGCGGCGGCAGGCAGGCCGATCTGCGCCGCGCGCGTCGCCATTGCCATCCGGACTGCACCGGTCGCCGCCTTGAAATGCCGTTCCGTCATGCTGTGGACCTGTTCAACCGGCGCCCACGACGCGCCCGGGACTGCCCCGGACCACCGCGAACCTGCTGTCTCATATCCCGATCCATCGCCAAAAGTCAAGAAAACCCCAAGGAATCGGCGGCAATCTGCGGTTGTGGCAAGGCCGGCCCGGTTGCCAAATCTGTTTTCCATTTGAACGAGTTGCCAAATCGTAACAGGCTACCTGCTGCCTTCGATCGGCGCGCCGCCCGGACCCAGCGTCTGGGCCGCCTTGCCGTCCATGTTGTAGCGGCGGATATCGGCCTTGGCCTCCGCCTCGGCCGTGATTTTGCGCACCGCTTCGACGATGATCTGATTACGCAATTCGTCATGCGCCTGTTCGTAGCTGGGGGTGGCGGCGCGGCGTCGGTCCAGCGCCTTGATCACCAGCCAGCCGGCGCCGTGCGTATCCATCGGATAGGGCCAGACCTGGCCTGCCTGCAGCGCGAGCGCGGCGGCGGCGATGTCGGGCTGCATCTGGTCCTGGCGCAGCCAGCCCAGATTGCCGCCCTTGAAGGCGCTGGGGTCGCGGCTGTCCTGGCGCGCCAGGGTGGCGAAATCGGCGCCGCCCTGCAGCTTGGCGATGATCGCCGCCGCATCCTCCTTGGTCGCCACCGTGATCACGCCGAGTTCGATCTCCACCGGCCCGGGCCGGCCGGCAATGTCGCGCAGATAGCGGGCATGGATCTCCCGCTCGGTGATCAGCGGGGCGATGTCGTGGGTCAGCGTCGCGCCTTGCAGCGCCAGATCGGTGGCATCGCGCATCTGCTGTTCCACCGCCTTGGTTTTGTCGAGGCCCAGCCGATACGCCTCGGCCACCAGCGCCTTGCGTCCGATCAGCGTGTTGACCACCCGGGGGAACAGCTCGGGATAGGGAATGGCCCGCTCCGCCGCCGGCAGGGTCTGAATGAAGGCACCGACATCGGACAGGCGGATGCGCATGCCGTCGACCGTGGCGACGATCGGGTCGGTGGGGTTGGCAACCGCCTCGCCCGGTGCGTAGCGATCCGGGGCGCTGCCGAGATCGAGGGCGCGTGGCGTGGCGAAGGGCGTGGCCGGCTTGGCCGCCTTGCCCTCGCCGGAGGCGGTGCCGGCCGTGCCGGCTGGCCGAGCACCGCCATGCGCGGACGTACCGCCGGCCGGGGAGCTGCCCGGCGCGACCGATTGCGGCAGGGCGGGGAAAGCCGGGCCCAGCGACAGCCCGCTGGCCGGGGCCGCAGGCACGCTCTGGGCCAGGGCAGTGGCCATGGGGGCGGCCAGCAGCAGCGAACCGGCCCATAACAGCGCGGTCCATCGGGGCGTGGCCAATCGGGCCGTCGCCGGTAACGGCGCGTGAGGCAGGCCGAAGCGGTGCGAAGGGGAGGCTAAGCGGGGCATGGGCGCTCCGGAACGGGGATGCGGCCAATCTAGCCGATCCGTGGTCGGGCGTCTTGGCGGTCGGCAGCCTGGCTTCACGGGGGCGGAAAAAATCCGATCGGAGAGGTTGACCGGCGCGCCGTCATGGCGTTCAACCTGCGCCGCGCGAGCCTGTAGCTCAGTCGGTAGAGCACGAGACTTTTAATCTTGGGGTCGTGGGTTCGATTCCCACCGGGCTCACCACGCGCATTTTGTCCGACCCGGATATCCTGCAAGCGGATTGCGCCCCCCGGGCACCGGGTGAGGCGGCGCGGCCCGGGGAGAATCGGCAAGGGCGCCGACGCAACTACGTCGGCGCCCTGCGCTCGCGCTTCGACACGACGGCTTGACGCAAAGCCCTCGCGGTTCGGTCGACGCTGGACCAGGTTTAGTTGATCGGCGCTGTCCCAGAGTTCGTCACGCCCGTGCCGGTAGACGCGGCCGGCCCGGTCAGGCTGGTATTCACCGAGGAGAAGCTGCCGTTCAGGCTGGAGCCGAGGCTGAACACGGTGGCCGAGATCGCAACAATGATGGCGGCCGCGATCAGACCGTATTCCAGCGCGGTGACGCCGCGCCGATCGGCGCGCAGAGACGACAAAATTTTTGAAATTTGATGCATATGCGCAAGCGCCTGTGCTTCGCCGCGCCATGGGCGGCAGGGGAAGGGGGAATGCGGCGCCAGGGCTGGGAGTATGCAATCTCCAGCGCCGATCTTGTGCCGCGCCAGATCCAAGGCAAATGCCGGGGGGCGGGACAATGCCGTTCAGACTGCCTGCCGGGCGGTCTCGGGTGCTTGCGATCGCCATGGCGATCCGTCGCCGCCATCGGATCGGCAAGTCCGATAGTACGGGCCGCCGGCGAAGGCCCCCTTCGCCGGCGGCGCCGTTTACTCAGAGCTTGGTGCTGATCGAGCTGAACTGGGTGTTCAGATCACCGCCCAGCGTGAACACGGTGGCGGAAATCGCGACGATGATCGCCGCTGCGATCAGGCCGTATTCCAGAGCGGTCACGCCGCGCTTGTCGGTGTGCAGCGCAGCCCAGGTCTTCAGATATGCGATCATGCCGGTTGGCTCCTCTGCCATGTTGCTTGCCCTTGGCCGGGGCTACCGGCGAGGCAGAGAAAGCTAATCACGGAAAAGTTTACCGACGCGTTACGACGCCCGGAAAAAAAGAGACCCGCATCCGCCGGAGATCGAATGGTTGAGGAGTCTCACTGCCGCTCGCCGCCGATGCGCCGGGAAAGCGCGATCGCCGGGGCTTCGACCAGCGCCGCTGCGAGCGTCGCGATGCCCAGCGCCAGCGGGGCGAAGACCGCCAGGGCGGTGAGCGCCGCCGCCGCGCGGCTCAGCCCGCCCGCATGCGCGGCCAGAAACACGCGGCAGCCGCCAGAAAGAAGAAGCGGCACATGCACCAGATACAGCGGAAACGAAACCCGCCCGAGAAACTGTGCCGCGGGTCGCTCCAGCCCGCTCCGCAGGCGCGGCCATAGCAGAAAGGAAAGCAGGATCAGCACCGCGCCCGCCGCGTGCCAGAAACCCGGCCCGTCCAGCCGGACCAGGCCGGGGAAATGGCGCGGCCAGGGCGGCACGGGCGGGGCGATCGGTGCCTGCGCCACCAGCCAGTCCCAGAATGCTCCGCGCGCCGCGCTATAGGGCACCGCCCCCAGCACCAGGCCGGTGAGCAGGCATACAATGCCGCCGGCAATCCCCTGGCGCGGGCGCGGGGCGAGCACGTAAAGCCCGGCCCCGACCGCGAACAGGCATAGATAGCGATCGCGCAGCAGCCAGGCCGCAAACAACAGCAGCCAGTCTGCCTGGCGGCGGGACGGAACCGGTCCGCGCCAGCGCCGCGCCGCGGTAAAAATCGCGATCAGCGCCAGGGAGCCGGCAAATTCGATGGGCATCGTCCACAGGCTGGAATCGAAAGTGGCGCCGAAATCCAGCCGGTCGATCAGCGCGCCGATGCCGCCCTCGTACAGCGCGGCCGCCAGATCGTGCGGTCCCCGCATCTGCGCGGCCAGCCAGTCGGAGCCGCTGCGCGCGGCGGCGGCGTGGTTTGCCATCGCGCCGGCCCGGATCAGCGCCCAGGAAAGCAGCACCGCCGCCAGGATCGGCAGGCCGAGCCGCACCCATCGGCGCGCCAGCAGCGCCAGGGCCGGCTGCGCGCTGCGGTCATAGGCGATCGCCAGCACATAGCCCGACAATACCAGGAAGATGCACACCGCCCCGTTCGCCCCGGCCACCGGCCAGAGCAGCGGCAGGGCGGAAAACCGGATTTCCCAGCCGGACGCGCCGGGCGCGGCGAGCCCGGTATAAAGGGGGAAGAAGAACGCGACGATCCAATGGCTCAGCATCACGTTCAGCGCCGCCAGACCGCGCAGCCCGTCCAGCCAGCGCTGGCGCATGCTCAGCCCTGCGTGGCGGCGTCGATTCGCGCCAGCGCCGCCGCGCGCCCCAGCGCCGCGAGCGTCGCGTCGATCCCCGGGCTGGTCAGCCGCCCGGTCAGCGCCGCGCGCAAGGGCTGCGCCACCTGGCCGAGTTTCAGCCCCTCCGCCTCGGCAAAGCCGCGCAGCGCCGCATCCAGCGCGGCGGCGGAGAAATCCGTCGCATCCAGGACCGGGGCCAGACGGACGAGCATTGCCCGTGCCTCGGCGTTCAGCGCGGCGCGCGCCTTGTCATCGGCGGCGGGTGCGTCGTCGCGGGCGAGAAAGGCGCTGGCATCGGTCAGTTCCACCAGAGTCCGCGCCCGTTCCTTGAGGCCGGGCATCAGGGCTGCGATGCGCGCTTGCGCCGTCTCGTCCGCGCGCAGCGTCGGATCGGCGGCGGCGCGGGCGGCAAGGCGGGTCATCACCTCTCCGGTCAAGCGGGCATCATCGGCGGCGCGCAGATAAATCCCGTTCAGATGCGTGAGCTTGGCATAATCCATGCGGCTGGCCGCGCGGCCGACCGCGTCGATGTCGAACAGGGCAATCGCCTCCTCGCGTCCGATCACCTCGGCATCGCCATGGCCCCAGCCCAGACGCAGCAGATAATTGCAGAGCGCTTCGGGGAGAAATCCCTGCTCGCGGAATTCCAGCACGGAGACGGCGCCGTGGCGCTTGGACAGCTTGGCCCCGTCCGCGCCGTGGATCAGCGGGATATGCGCGAAGGCCGGCACCTCCCAGCCCATCGCCTGATAGACCTGCACCTGACGGAAGGTGTTGGTCAGATGATCGTCGCCGCGAATGACATGGCTGATGCCCATATCGTGGTCATCGACCACCACTGCATGCAGATAGGTCGGGCTGCCATCGCTTCGTAGAATGATCATGTCGTCGAGCTCGGCGTTGGCGACGCGCACCCGGCCCTGCACCAGATCCTCCACCACCGTCTCGCCCTCGCGCGGTGCGCGCAGGCGGATGGCGGGCGCGATGCCGGCCGGCGCCTCGGCCGGATCGCGGTCGCGCCAGCGCCCGTCATAACGCGGCGGGCGGCCTTCGGCGATCGCCTGCTCGCGCATCTGGCGGAGTTCCTCGGCCGTGCAGTAGCAGCGATAGGCGTGCCCGCTGGCCAGCATCTGCAACGCCACCTCGGCATGGCGGGCGGCGCGGGTCGATTGAAAGACCGGCGGCTGATCGGGCGACAGGCCGAGCCAGTCGAGCCCTTCCAGGATCACCTGGGTTGCTTCCGGAGTGGAACGGGCGCGATCCGTATCCTCGATGCGCAGCAGATATTCGCCGCCATGGTGGCGGGCGTACAGCGCGTTGAACAGCGCCGTGCGGGCGCCGCCGATATGCAGAAGCCCGGTCGGGCTGGGGGCGAAACGGGTGCGGATCATGCCCGGCTGTTACACCGAAATTCACCGCCTGTAGAGGGTCGGCGGCGCATCCTTGCCATGCCCCGTCGGGTCAGGAGGCGCGATGTCGGGGTTTGCGACGGGGCCGCAGTCCAACGTGGAGCCGGCCAAGGTGGAGCCGGCCAAAATGGCGCCGGCCAGGGGGGCACCGGCCAGGGGGGCGCCGGCCAGGGGCGCGCGGACCAGGATGGCGCGGACCAGGGCGTTTCGCGCCTGGCTGGCTCGCCGCGCGGCATGGGCGCTGGCGCGCGCCGCCGCGCCGGACTGGCGCCACGGGCTGCACCGGGCTCTGGCGCAAGAGCGTGCCCGGGCGCCGCTTTTTCTGCCGGTTTTCGTCGTCATCGGCGTGCTGGCCTATTTCGCCCTGCCCTGCGAGCCGCCGCCGGTTCTTGCCCCGGCCCTTGCCGCGACGGGGCTGGCGGCATGCGCCGTGCTGCGCCGCCGCGGCGTGGACGGCCTGGCATTGGCACCCGCGACGCTGGCCACCGCGCTGGCGCTGGGTCTCGGCGCCGGCGGTCTGGCCAGCGCCCGGGCGCCGCCTTTGCTTGCCGTGCCGCACGGGGCGGTGGTGCTGCGCGGGCGGATCACGGCGATCGAGACCTTGGCGCCGACCCGTCCGCATCGCCCGCCGGCGCGGCGCCTGACACTGGATCGCGTCCGCCTGGCCAATGCAGGCGGCCCGCTTGCCCGGCATATCCGGGTGCGCCTTGCCGCGCGCGATGCGACGCCGCTTGCCGCCGGCGATCGGGTGGAACTGCGCGCCTTGCTGTTTCCGCCCTGGCCGCCCGCCTATCCGGGCGGCTGGGATCAGCAGCGCGACGCGTTCTTCGCCGGGCTGGGGGCGGGCGGCTTCGCGCTGGGCCCGGTGGTCCGCCTGCGCAAGGGCCGTCCGGGCGCGGTCGGTCTTGCGTTCGAGCGGCTGCGTGAGGCGATCGCCCACGCCATTGCCGCCATCGATGCCGGACCGGCCGGCGCCATCGCCACCACCCTGCTGACCGGGGCGCAGGGGGCGATCCCGCTCGCCGACCGCGATGCCTTCCGCACCGCCGGGCTTGCCCATCTGCTGGCCGTGGCCGGGCTGCATATCGGCATCGTCATGGGCCTGGCCGCGGCGCTGGCGCGATGGCTGGCCGGGTTCAGCCAGACGCTTCTGCTGCGCGGGCGGGTGCACCCGACCGTGGCGCTGGCGGCGCTGGCGGCGGGGCTGTTCTACCTGCTGCTGACCGGGGCGCATCTGCCGATCCTGCGCAGTTTCTTCATGGCCGCGCTGGTGACGTTGGCGGTACTGGCGGGGCGGCGCGCGGCCTCGCTGCGGGCGCTGGCGCTGGCGGCCGGCGCGGTGGCGCTGGCACTGCCGCAGGAAGTGCCGGGGGCGAGTTTTCAAATGAGCTTTGCCGCCGTGCTTGCCCTGATCGCCGGCTACGAGGCGCTGCGCCCGGTGCTGCTGCGTCTGGCCGACGGCCCGGGCGGGGCGCGGCCGCGCTGGCGGCGCCTGGCGCTGCATGGCGTGATGCTGGCGCTGACCTCGCTGTTCGCGGGCACGGCCTCGGCGCCATTCGGGCTCTATCATTTCGGCCGGCTGCAACCCTGGTTCATTCCCGCCAACATGCTGGCCGTGCCGATCACCGCGCTATGGGTGATGCCGGCCGGGCTTGCCGGGCTGGTCCTGATGGCGCTGGGGCTGCAGCGCCCGGCCTTCTGGGTGATGGTGCAGGGGGTACGGCTGATCCTGGCCTTGGCGCGTGCCGTCGCCGCCCTGCCGGGGGCGAGTCTGGCGGTGCCGCATATGCCGGGTGCCGGGCTTGGCGTGCTGGCGGCGGGGCTGGTCTGGCTGTGCCTGTGGCGCACCCGGCTGCGCCTGGCCGGGCTTGCCGCCATTGCCCTGGGGGCGGCCTCGCCCTGGCTTGCCACGCCGCCTGCGATCTTCGTCGCCGCCGATGCGCGGCTGGCGGCGATGCGGCTGGAGGATGGCCGCGTGCTGGCATTCCGTGCGCCCGGCGGATCGCGTTTCACCCTGGACGCATGGGCGCAATATTGGGGCGTCGCGATGCCGCACGCCTTGCCCGCCGGGCCGCATCCCCGGCCGGTGCCGGCGGCTGCGGGCCTGGCCTGCGATCCGCGCGGCTGCCGGCTGCGCGCGGGCGGGCTGGCGGTGCTGGTGCTGCACGGGCCGGGGCAGGGGCCGCGTGCCTGCCCGGGCATCGATGTGCTGATCGCGCTGATGCCGGCGCGCGGCGCCTGTGCGGGGGTGGCGATGCGGCTCGATCGCCGGAGCCTCGCGGCATCCGGGGCAGTGGCGATCTGGCCGGGCGGGCGGATGCGGACGGCGAACGGCGTGCGCGGCGCGCGGCCCTGGCTGGCAGCGGGGGTGGGCGGCGATGGCGGTTCCGCGCGTGCTTCAGTGGCGGATCGCGCCGATTCCGCCGATCCGGGCGCGCTGCCGCCGATGGCGACGGTGGATGGCGCGGCGCGTGGCCATGCGCATTGAGCCTGGTTTGGGCGAGTGGCTGCTCGCCCCGGCTATTCCGCCGCCATGCGCGGGGCGTCGACCATCCCGGCGGCCGTGCCGAGATCGACCGACAGCACGCGCGACACGCCGCGTTCCTGCATCGTCACCCCGTACAGCCGGTCCATCCGCGCCATGGTCAGCGGATGATGCGTCACCACCAGGAAACGCGTGCCGGCCTCGCGCACCATATCCTCCAGCAGGGCGCAGAAACGCTCCACATTGGCATCGTCGAGCGGCGCATCGACCTCGTCCAGCACGCAGACCGGGGCGGGGTTGCAGCGGAACACCGCGAAGATCAGCGATAGCGCGGTCAGCGCCTGCTCGCCGCCGGACAGCAGCGACAGTGTGGCGAGCTTCTTGCCCGGCGGCTGGGCATAGATCTCGAGCCCCGCCACCAGCGGATCGTCGGAGCCGACCAGCGCCAGATGCGCCCGCCCGCCGCCGAACATGCGGCTGAACAGGCTCTGGAAATGCCGGTCCACCTCGGCAAAGACGCTGGCCAGGCGCTCGCGTCCCTCGCGGTTGAGATGGCCGATGGAACCGCGCAATTTGGCGATCGCGGTGGTGATCTCCGCCCGCTCGGTGGTGATGGTGGCGATCTGGGTTTCGACCTCGCCCGCCTCGATCTCGGCGCGCAGATTGACCGGCCCCATCTCCTCGCGTTCCTTGATCAGGCGGTCGAGTTTGCGCCGCGCCTTGTCCTCGGCTTCGGCGTTGCACGGCACTGGCGGGTCGGGCAGCGCGGCATCGGCGCCGAGTCGCTCCAGGATGCGTTCGGCGATCGTTCCCCAGCCATGCGCCGCCTGCGCCGCCAGCCCCTCGGCGCGCACCGCCTCCTCGCGCAGCGTGGCCAGCCGGGCTTCGGCGGCGCGCGCGGCGCGATCGCTCGCGCGGGCCTGCTCGCCGGCTTCCTGCAAGGCGGTGGCGGCACGGCGATAGACGCCTTCCGCCCCGTCCAGCGCGTCGATCGCCTCGGCCCGGCGAGCGGCGATCGCGTCCGGCTCGGCGCGGATCGCCTCTGCCGTCGCCTCCGCCTCGGCGCGGCGGGCGGTGAGTTCGCCGGCGCGGTCGCGCGCGGCAGTGGCGCGTTCCTGCCATGCGCCGATTTCCGGTCCGATGGCGGCGCGGCGGGTGGCGCGCGCGGCCTGTTCGCGGGCCAGCAGCGCCTGGTTCGCCTGCGCCTCGCGCGCCGCGTTGCGCCGCGCCGTCAAGCTCTCGCGCAGACCGTTCACCGCCGCGCGCAGCGCCGCGAGATCGGGCAGGGTGGCGGCGGCCGCGCGTGCCTGGGCCAGCGCGGCATCGGCCTCCTGCTTCTCGGCGCTCTGGCGGGTGTGGGTTTCCTCCACCGCCGAT
This sequence comes from Rhodospirillales bacterium, assembly GCA_028869595.1. Lineage (GTDB taxonomy): Bacteria > Pseudomonadota > Alphaproteobacteria > Acetobacterales > Acetobacteraceae > JAGWRU01. Next base: position 712 of record JAGWRU010000130.1, on the reverse strand, counting down.
AGCCGCGCCGCCTCGCTCGCGGCGCGCGCGACCAGGCGCGCTGCTTCGGCGCGCAGACGTTCGACATTTTGTTCCGCCTCGCGCCGCGCGGCGCGGGCGGCGTGATCGGCGGCATTGGCCTCGCGCGCCGCCGCCTCGCCATTCTGGCGGGCGGTGGCGGTGACGGCGGCTTCCGCCTCGGCGCGGGCCAGGGCGGCGCGCAGCGCGATCAGCCGGTTGCGCTGGGCAAGGCGCACCGCGGCCTCGGTCTTGGTGCCGGCCAGGATCGTGTAGCCATCCCAGCGCCAAACCGCGCCCTCGCGCGATACCAGGATCTGCCCGGGCGCCAGGGCGGCCTGGGCGGCATCGCCGGCGGCGGCGTCGATCAGGCCGATCTGCGACAAGGCGCGGGCGAGGGCGGGCGGGGCCTGCACGCTGGCCGACAGGGCGATGGCGCCGCCAGGCAGCGCCGCAGCCGCGGGCAGGGCCGGCAGGTCGCGCCAATGCCGTGCCGCCGTCGGATCGGCGGCCGAGGACAGCGCATCGCCCAGCGCCGCGCCCAGCGCCGTTTCCAGCCCGTCCGGCACGACGATCTGATCGAGCATCGGCGGCCAGCGCTCGCCATCCTTCACCGCCAGAATCTCGGCCAGGGCCTGGGTCTCGGCCTGGGCGCGCGCGCGCGCCGATTGCGCGGTGGCATCGGCGGCGCGCGCGGCGGTAAGCGCGGCCTCGG